>CAZQVV010000013.1:0-40739 GCA_964596835.1 uncultured Thiohalophilus sp.
GAACGTCGTTTGGCCCATGGTGATTGGAAGTCACTGTGGGCCAATTTACTTTTAGATAATTTAAAGGCAACAAGGTGCAACGTGAGGACGAAAGTAGAATATTTTCATTTTAAATCCTGGGGCGGAATAGTGCTGTATAGCACATTTCTCTTTTCAGTGATGAGTCTGTCTGATGCCGGCGCGGCTATGAAAGTTGAAAAAATGGATGCGGGTATTTATGCCTATGTCGGCAAACAGGGGATCAGTGTCGAAGAGTACAAACAGACATTACAGAATGCAGTAAGGTCAAAATTCTACCATGGAAAAATTCCGGAAGGAAAAATGGAAGAAGTGCGAAGGAATGTGGGAAAAGAACTGGCCACCAAACTCCTGATGATACAGGAAGCACAGCGTCGTAAGCTGAGGCCTGATGAAAAATTTGTCAGCACGACCCTGGATGAAACAGTAAAAAAATATGAGAAACAGTACGGGAGCAGTAAAAAATGGCCTGAATACAAAGCACGTTTTGTACCGCGTCTCAAGAAGCAGTTGAAGAATGAGAGTATTGTGATGCAACTGGAAAAAGAGGTCAGCAAAATTCCGGCCGTAAGCACGGGTGACAGCAGGAAATATTACCGCGACAACAAGGAGAAATTCACTTCGCCCGAACAATTGAAAGTTTCGGTTATCCTGCTTCGGGTAATGCCGTCCTCGCCGGTTTCTGCATGGGATGAAGCTATGGATGAAGGTCGAAAAATTTATAAGAAATTACAGCGAGGCGAGGATTTCAGTGAATTGGCAAAATTGCATTCGGCCGATGCCAGCGCAGAAAATGGGGGCGATCTGGGCTATTTACACAAAGGCATGCTGGCGAAAAAAATTCAGGATGTCGTTGATAAATTGAAATTGGGTGAAATATCAAAACCGATCAATGTTTTGCGAGGGATCGCCATTTTTCAACTGGAAGGAAGAAAAAAATCCGTATTAAATCCATTTGAGAAAGTAAAAGACAGGGCCGGACGTTTGTGGCAGAGAGAACAGGTTGAACGTGCAAGAAAAAAACTGATCAACCGTTTATGGGAGTCAACCCTGATCAGGATTAACTCAAGATATTACAAAGATGAAGCAATGAAATCGGCGGTGAACGGAAAAAAATAAACATGACGTTGTGATGGCAGACTCCGGATGCCGGATGGTTTTAATTTGAAGTCTGTTGTCAGGGTATTAGTAATGAAAGGCCTGTTGTCAGAAAAATACAGAATCAGCATTGTAGTTTTTCTGCTTTGTTTTGGCACAGAGAATTCTATGGCAGATTTGGTTATGGCGCCGATTCGTTACTGGGGGGATGTTACTTACGAGCATCGCATAGAAAATTATACTCAGAGTGAGAACCAGATCCGAAATCTGTCAACGGTCAATCTGAGGGGGAATACTTTTTTATGGCAACCCTGGTTCGCCCGCTTGAATGCCGGCCTGGGGTTAACATACAACATGCTTGATCGGGAACACAGTGGTACATCGAATGGTGAAATTGTAACAGGAAATGGTCAGTTACTGATGTTGCCGCAAAGCCGCTTTCCACTGGAATTACATTTTGACAGCCAGGATAGCCGGGTAACAGGCGATGCGCTGGGAAGTAAACCCTATTCAAACACCCGCTACGGTGTGTCACAGAAATATCGCAGTCTTGACGGTTCGCTGAATGCACAGGCCAATTACGACCATAACCTGCAAAAAACAGAAGGTCAGGCGGATGATACCAGTGATCTGTACACCCTAAGCCTTGGTAAGGTTATTGACCGCCATCAGTTTAATTTTGATGGTAGCCGGGAAAAAGCGGAACGCCGTTCCAGTAATATCAATTATCTCCGCGATAATATTATTGCGCGACACAGTTATCGGCCCGATCCCTCTTTTTCGATGGAAAATATGGCCAGCATAGTTGAAACCGAAGATGATACGAGCAGCTTCATTAATGACAACCGGCAGCTTCAACTAACCAGTAATTCATTTTGGCGACCACAGAATAAACCTCTCTATGGTAATGCCGGGGCAAGATATTATGCCTCTCTCAACGAGAATGGCGATGCTGTTTCTGAGAGTAAGACGCTCAATGCCTATGGCGGCATTAATTATGATGTTACCCGCGCATTTCGCCTCACAAGTAATGTGACGGTCAACGATACTGAAAATAGCGGTGTATCCGGTTTGACCTCTACCCAGTCAATGGGAGCAAGATATAACCCTGCATATATGAACATGGGGAATTTCCAGTACAATTGGAATACCTCGGCAAATATTTTGAACCGCAGTGGGGGTGAATTCAATGGCCGGCATTTAACAGGCCAGCTTGGGCATAATATATTGCGACGCTATAGTACCCGTCCGGGACTGGAATATAGTGCTAATTTCAGTCAAAGTTTTGTTACTGAATATGATACGGCCGCAGAAGATGTCAATAGAATTAATAATAGCCTGTCGTTTACCTGGCGAAAAAGTGAAAGGGGTGGAAACGCCTATGTTCGCTTAATGGGCAGTGATTCACGTACCGTCATCAGTCATCGGCATGAGGTTTATCAATTTATAAATCTGCAATTGACCAGCGCACAACCCTTAACGCATAAATCTGCCCTGTCAGGCAATATAACTATTAATGCAACGAGAAACGAGTTGCCGAATAGTCCTGCAGGTGGTTTTGCAACAACGTCATCGGCAAACCTGGTTTATCGGCAGGTTATGGTTTTTAATATACCCCGATTGTATTTTATCTCAGACTTGAAGTTTGACAAGGAATTGACCAGACCCATTTCGATAAACAGAGAAAAACAGGATAGAAGAATTTGGGAAAACAGATTTGATTATACTGTTGGGCGTTTACAAATGCGCCTAAGTTTACGAGTTTCAAAAATAAACAGTACTTCTTATAATATTTTTATGTTTAGGGTGAAGCGTTTGTTTGGAAACTAAATAAGAGTGAAGATGGATAAACAACCGTTTGTGGTGAGCTTCCTTCGACAAGCTTCCTTCGACAAGCTTCCTTCGACAAGCTCAGGACGAACGGTGATTTCTACAGGTGACGGTATTGGAAACATGTATTTAGCGAATATTCACACTAAATAATATTGTTGTCTGTAATTTTAGTGGAGGAAAAGATATGAACCTTTATTTTGTCAAATTAGAACTGGAAAGGAGTTCCCTATTAGTATTGTTTTTGCTGGGCACTCTCGCTCTTGTGGGGAATATCAGTCCCGCACGTGCCGAATATGGTGATCTTGTATTGAATCAACATGCAGAGAAAGAAGGTATGCCGCCGGTCATATTTCCACATTGGTTTCATCGTATTCGTTTTCGTTGCAAGGTGTGTCACGCTGATCTGGGGTTCAAGTTCAAAGCGGGCGGAAGTGGAATCAATATGCTGAAGATCATCGATGGACAGTATTGCGGTGCCTGCCATAATGGTGAAATTGCATGGTCAGTTGAGAACTGCGATCTCTGTCATACAGGTAAGGATGGGTTAAAAACACAGGTCGATGGTAGCACGTTGAGTAGGTTGGTGGTGCCTGTAAAAGACAAAAGTAAAAAGCCCAGGTAGGAGGAGATGCAAATGAAATCATTATTCAGGAAGTATTTATGTCATCAATGGTCAGTCGTTGCGCTCACTTCGATTTTTATAGTGTCGATACAGATCTCTTTTGCGGGCGATCCCAACTCATTCAATCGACTGATGAAGAAGAAAGTGGAAAGAAATCTTCCGCCGGCGCGGGATGGAATTCATGATCCGGAGGCGGAAGGCACCAATACATTGCAGACCCCGAAAGAAGCTTTTTCCACACTGGTGAAAAGCAAATCGGGTAACTATGTTGACTGGGTTAAGTCTCTGCGAGAGGGTAAGATTCATCCACGCTATGACAGACTGGATCCGAAGGCCAAGCCCATCATTATGGATCTTAATATTGTTCGTGAAGTGAAAGGTTCCATGCCCGATGTGGTTTTTCCCCATGCTCAGCATACCGAATGGCTGGACTGCTCAAATTGCCATCCGGCGATATTTATTCCACGAAAAGGCGCGAACCAGATTAGCATGGCGTCCATTTTACTGGGGCGAAAATGTGGGGTTTGCCATGGAAAAGTGGCCTTTCCTATAACGGCGAAAACATGCCGTATTTGTCACTCAAAATCGAAATTAACGAAAGTAAAAAATAAAAGACGGATTAGGAAATAAAATGAGATCGTCAAACTGTCGGCCAGACAGGATGGAAACAGTATGAAATTATCTAGCCTGATGTTCATTGTTCTATCGATGCTGTACGCCAATAACCTCTATGCGGCGTATGGCGAGGGCGGTAAACAATTTCATAAAACGATGAAGCAAACGCAGCAGCAGGCCAGGTTTGTCAGGAAATTGATTAAAGTTTCATCGGCCGCGCAAAAAGTCAAGGCAAGCGAAGATATAAACGTGCAGTCATTATACCGTGCGGCCAACGATCTCTACCAAAACGCACTTGTCTATATTGATGCTGGAAATAGCAATGCAGCTGCGCAATCCCTGTTCTATACGACTGAACTGATGTTCAGGGCAGTTAAACTGGCGGGAAAACAAAAGATCGCTGAAGATAATAACCATCGTATATTCGAATTACGGCTAAAAAGCGTAAATGCCCTGCTTAAAGCCTTGCAGAGAATTGGGAAAATAAAAGGTGTTGAAGAAAAGATTGACAGGATCAAAAACACAGTAGATGCGGAGATTAACACTGCGAAGACCTTGATGAAGGCCGGGAAAGCAGTGGGTGCGCGCAAGGTAATTGATAAGGCCTATGTTGAAATAAAAACGGCTATCAGCGGACTCCGCAGTGGTGATACTCTGGTAAGGAGCTTGCATTTTGCCACTAAAAAAGAGGAGTATCTTTACGAGATTGATCGAAATGACACACACAAAATGCTGGTAACGCTTCTGCTTGGGAATAAGATGAAAAATCCGAAAATCAGGGCGAGAGTGCAGAAATTTCTTGATAAGGCGGCGGTGCTAAGAAAAAAAGCAGAAGAATATGCGGGAAAGGGTGAGTATGGAAAGGCAGTGAAAATGTGTGAAGAATCTACCAAACAGGTTATTCGGGCTATTCGAAGTTCAGGTTTCTATATTCCGGGATAATTAAACCATGCTGAAGATCAAATTCCCCTGTGGTTTTTATCCGCTACTCTTAATGGCGACACTGTCGTTGCCACTAATATCCGACGCGGCTTCAAAGTGGAAGTCACTGGAAAAGGATGGCATTCATGATCCGGACAGTCCTGCTATGGGTGTACTCCAGGAACCAGCCGAGGCCTTGTCGAAATTGCCACAAAACACAAGCGGTAATATGGTTGACTGGGTCAAAGCACTTGAAGATGGGGCCATCCATCCACGGACTAATCTATGGCCGGAAACAAAGGTGCGAATCAGAAATGATGACGTTTTCCTGGAGAAAACGGGGGAAATGCCGGTAGTTCGTTTCCCTCATCGAGCGCATACTATGTGGCTTGACTGCAAAAATTGCCATGAAAAATATTTCATATCAAAAAAAGGCGCGAACCCGATTACGATGATGAAAATTCTTCAGGGATACTATTGTGGCCGCTGTCATGGCGCAGTGGCGTTTCCGTTGACGGAATGTGATCGTTGTCACAGCGTTCCACGCAGCAAACTGGAGAAAGCAAAAGCAGAAAGCCGGAAAGCAGAAAGCCGGAAGTAGGCAGATCAGGATAAAACGATGCATAAGTACGGGCGCCTGATAATTGCAGGAATTATTCTGTTTTTGGTTTTCCCACTACGAGCCGAATATGGCGATGTGGTTCTGAACAAGCGCGCGGAAAAGGAGGGCATGCCGCCGGTGATTTTCCCTCACTGGTTTCATCGTATCCGGTTTCGTTGCAAGGTCTGTCATTTTGAACTGGGTTTTGAAATGCGGGCAGGTAGCAACAACGTTACGATGCAGGAGATCATCGACGGGAAATTCTGTGGCATGTGTCACAATGATGAGATTGCCTGGGGGGTTGAAAATTGTGACCTCTGTCATTCCGGACGACCAGGGTTGAAAAGCAAGATTCATGGGGGGCATTCCACGGGTGGCCCCGGTATTTGGTAACAGGGTATCAGTATGCGCCGTACACGCTTGATGGGGAGGGGGATATTTCAGTTCGGAGGGGACTGGCGCCGCCCTGTATTCGTTCTGATGATGCTTTCAATCCTGGCGGGTTGCGCCGGGCTATCAGGTTCAAGCTCTCCCGGAAGTAAAAATTCTGCCAGTAGCCTGCTGTTATTCTGGCGCAGTATTGAGGGCGGGATCCAGGAATCCGGTCGTGCAATGTCGGCTGCCGGAGGCTATATACAACTGGGCCGCCCCGTATCCGTGGCGGCCTGGGCGGACTATCTCTATATTGCAGATGCGGGCCGACAGGCTATTTTACGTTATGATCGTCGGCGGGAGCTGTTTTCGATTTATTATCGAATGCCGATCACGGCGGCGACGCGAATCATTGTTACGGGCGGGGAATATCTTTATATCACCGATCCGATTCAAAGCCGTATTTTATATCTGGATCGCAATGCGCATCTTCTGCGTGAAATCACAGACTTTAATCTAAAGCAGCCGGTTGCTATCACGGATGATGATTCCCGAGGTCAAATCCTGGTGGCGGATGCCTTTTATAATCAAATCCTGATTTTCAACAAGCTGGGACGATTGATTCAGACGCTCCACCCTGTCGATAAAACGGGCGCCCCTCTTGCGGGTCTCACGGATATGGTGGTGAGCAAGGGGAAAATCTACCTGCTGGATCGTTTGTTGCGGGAAATTGTAGTGACAGATCTTGATGGGCGTTATTTACAAACCATTGGTGGAAACCGATTGAAACAACCCGTTGCCCTGCGCATCGATGAGACGGGACGGATTATCGTTGCGGATGCGTTTGACAATTCACTGCTGTTTTTCAGCGAAAACAAGTCGCATAAAATATCGGCGAAATCAGAGTCGGTGATGACCATGCAACTGGCCGGGATGGACTTGCACGAAAACTGGTTATATCTGGTTGATGTCGCCGCGGCGAGGATCCAGGTGATGAAACTGCTCTTTCCTGCGGCGGCAGCAGGACAGAAAAAATGAAGTCGGGGTTATGGATTCATCGGTATTTGGTCGCGCGCCCAATCGGCTTTTTGCTCGTTATTCTGTGCCTGTCTGTATTGACCGGCTGTTCAACCGTTCCTTCCCGTCTCGATTTTAAAATCAGGGCGAGTGACGCCGAGCGCGTCTGGCCGGCGTTACCCGAGGTGCCGCGATACCGCTATGTGGGTGAATTGACGGGCGAAGATAATTTTTCTTCCGCTGAGGCATCGGATAGCGCTTTTAACTCGGCCTGGCGTTGGCTGGCTGGGTTGGGGAAGGATCACCGCAATCCGAAAGTCTTGCAGCGTCCGCAGGGAGTGATGGTCGATAACACCGGTCGGATACTGGTGACCGATGTCAGCCGACAGGCGGTATTTGATTTTGATGTGGGTCGTGGCGAGCTGAACATCTGGGAATGGGCCCGGCCCGGGGTACGCTTTCTTGCGCCTATCGGCATTGCGGCTGGACGCGATGGTGAGGTACTGGTGGCGGATGCTGAACTGGCACGCGTTTTTCGTCTCGATAAAAGGGGTCGGTATCTGGGCGAAATGGGTAAAAACATTTTGCGTCGGCCCACCGGACTGGCGCGTGATCCAAAACGGGGTCTCATTTATGTCGCGGATACCCGTGCCCATAATATAAAAATATTCAATGATCAGGGTAAACTGGTCGACACATTAGGAAAGCGTGGTGACGGTCCCGGAGAATTCAATGCGCCCACTTACCTGAGTTTTGCCGGCGATAAGCTGTATGTTTCCGACACGCTCAATGCCCGGATTCAGGTGTTTGATGCCAACGGGAAGTTTTTGCAGTCAATTGGTGAACGCGGACCCTATGTGGGGAATCTTAATCGGCCCAAAGGGGTGGCCGCAGATGATGAGGGCAATATCTATATTGTGGAGTCATACCGGGATCATCTTTTGATTTTTAATGCCAACGGCGATTTTCTATTGCCGATTGGTGGCACCGGGCAAGGCGTGGGCGAGTTTTATTTGCCGGCCGGCGTTTGTGTCGATCAGCATAACCGGATTTATGTCGCCGATATGTTCAACGGTCGGGTCGAAGTTTTCCAGTATCTGGGAGAGCGCGAATGAAATGCTGTCACCGCTATCTGGCACTTGTTACGCTGTTTTTTTCATCGGTGCTGCAGGCTACCCCTGTCTCGGATATCGCCAATACGGTACACAATCTTTCCAGCTCCGGGCCAGGAACCGTGACCGCCACGAGCGAATCCCAGATTTGCGTGTTCTGCCATACACCCCATGATGCCGACCAGGTACCGGCTGCGCCGTTGTGGAACCGCAGCCTGTCCGGTAGCACCTACACCCCCTATAGTTCGGCTTCCATGGATGCCGTGGGTCTGAATCAGCCAGGTGGCAGCTCCAAGCTATGCCTCTCCTGCCATGACGGCACCCTCGCGCTGGGGGCGGTGAATGTGCTGGATGGGCAGAGCAAGGTGAATATCGCAATGTCCGGAACATCCAGCACCGGCGGCATGCCTCCAGGCGGGGGTACGCAGACCGGGTTCACCCGCAACCTGGGTACCGATCTGACCAACGATCATCCCGTTTCCTTTCCCTATGACAGCGCGTTAGCCTCCACCGATGGTGAGCTGCGCGATCCGGCGCTGGTGTCCCATATCGGTAATCGGGTGGCGGGTGTGCGACCCCCTCTGGTGCCGCTGGAAAATGGTCAGGTTCAATGCGTGAGCTGTCATGATCCGCATATCCGCGATAGTAACAGTGCGGTGAATATCAAGTTTTTGCGCCTGAATCGCTTGCAGGTTAGCAATCCACTGGGTGGTGACTTTGATCGTAATAATGACATTATTTGCCTGGCCTGCCATGACAAGCTGGGGCAGGCCTGGTCCATGTCAGCGCATGCCAATCAATCGGTGGCTGACGAAATTTATTCAAACACGGCGGCGACCCAACGGGATTTTCCCGTCGGTACCCAGGTCTGGGAAGCGGCCTGTCTGAACTGCCATGATACGCACACAGTGCAGGGCGCCCGGCGTCTGCTGCGAGAGGGAACCGACAGTTTGTCAAGGCCAAAAAGTGGTGGCAATTCTGCGATTGAGGAAACCTGTTACCAGTGCCATTCCAGTGATGGCAGTGTCCTGCTGGGGCAGGGCGGCGCCGGTTTTCCGGTACCGGACATCAAGACGGATTTCACCTCCACCCGTCATATGCCTATTACCAGTGCCGATCAACCGGCCGGGGTGGAAGTGCATGATATTACCGATGCTGACTTCAGTGAAACGACCCTGCTGCTGGGCAAAGGCAACCCCCAGAACCGTCACGTGGAATGTACCGATTGCCATAATCCGCATCGACTGATGAAAAACCAGTTATTTAACGGTAGCGCTGGCAGTACGGTGGGTACCCATCAACATAGTGCTGCGGTTCAACACAGCAATATCGCCTCTGGTGTGCTGCGCGGATCCCGTGGAGTGGAACCTATCTATGGCTCCAGCGCCTGGGGCAGTGTGCCGTCCCAATATCTGGTCAAACAGGGCGATGGTGGGCTGGGCGCCTCTACAGCAGTCAGCAGTGCGCATGTGACCCGCGAATACCAGATTTGTCTTAAGTGTCATTCAGATTATGCGTATGATATTCCCCCGACGCTGGGTGATGCTGGCGGGGGCACCCCCAGCGGTACCAATGGCCTGTTGCAGTACACCAATCAGGCCATGGAATTTCAGGCGCCGGTGTCGGATTTGGGCGAACCGGGCGGTAACCACCGCAGCTGGCATCCGGTGCTGGGGCCAACCGGGCGCACGGCCGCGATACGTGGTACCAGCCCGGCCGTTTTCCTGGCGCCGTTCAGCGATAGCAGTGGTACCAACATCGGTGTGCAGACCATGTATTGCAGCGATTGTCATGGATCGGCCACGGCCAATGGTACGTCAGAGCCTTCCGGCGGGCCGAATGGCGCGCCCTGGGGGCCACATGGCTCGACCAAGGATTTTATTCTCAAGGGTGACTGGAATACTGGAACCGGTACCGGGCAGCAGGATGACCTGTGCTTTAAGTGTCACAATTATAACGATTACGCCAATCCAAATAACACCTCGCCCAACACCAGTGGTTACCGGGGTTCAAGTAGTGGTGGCGGTGGTGGTATGGGCGGTGGCGGGATGTGCGGGATTCAATTTCGCAGTATCAACCTCCATATCGGCCATGCCCGGCGGATTGGGCGTCTGCACTGCTCCTGGTGTCATGCCGCCGTTCCTCATGGCTGGCGCAACAAGGCGCTGTTGGTGGATATCAGTCAGGAAGGGGGAAGAGCGCCCTATACTCGCGCACCTTATTACATGCAGGCCATGCTCGGTGGCGGCGGGCCGGTCAACTGGAAAAGCAGTGGCAACTGGACTTCCAGTGACTGTGGTGGCGTGAGGTGGATGGGGATGAGCTGTAGTAATCCGCCCTGAGTCGCACATGTCTGCTGATTTTTTGTGATTATGAATTCATGGCTTCTGCGGCTGGCGTCGCTAAAACTGACCCTGGCGATATTCGTGTTTTTTTGCGCCAGTGTGCTGCTGGTCTACTTTGCTCACGGGTCGCCCGCCTGGATCCTCGCGCTGCCGTTTTGTCTGTTTGCGTTGAACCTCGCTGCCGCCATTCTCAGCAATCCTTCTTTCTGGCGTCAGCCGGGGTTGCTGGTTTTCCATTTGGCTTTGTTGGCGTTGGTGATTCTACTGGCGATTAGTCGTCTCACCTATCTTAAAGGGCATCTGGAAGTCAGTGATGGTGAAACCTTTAAGGGTGAGTTGACCGAATCGGAAAGCGGCCCTTTGCATCCCTGGCATCTTGATCAGGCTCGTTTTCGGCAAGAGAATTTCACTATTGATTATGCGCCGGGGCTGAATCGTGGCCGTACCCGCAGCCAGGTACTCTGGCAGGATGCGGATGGCAAACTGCGGCAAAGTACGATTGGTGATCAGCATCCCCTAATTCTGGCAGGCTACCGTTTTTATACCACGTACAACAAGGGATTTGCGCCGGATTTCATCTGGTATCCCGCCCATGGTGGCGCGCCGCAGGAGGGAACGATTCACCTGCCCAGTTATCCCGCACATGAGTACCAGCAGGCCTTGAGCTGGACGATTCCAGGAACCCGGCATGAAATCTGGACCCTGCTGAAGATCGATGAAGTGGTGCTGGATAAAAACCGTGAGTCTGAATTCAGGGTACCGAAGAAACACCGTTTGCTGATCCGCTACAATGGGCAGCGCCGTGAACTGCGCCCGGGGGGATCCCTTTTGTTTAAGGACGGGCGTTTGAAGTACGAGGGGTTGCGTCTATGGATGGGGTATACCGTGTTCTATGACTGGACCATGCCCTGGCTGCTGGCGGCCTGCACATTGACTGTATTGGGTATGGCCTGGCATTTCTGGCGCAAATTTGCTGCCCGTCCCTGGGGGGCAGAGGACTAAAATCGAGGTGATGTATGGAACGTGAAATCCAGTTGCTCTGGCTGGCGGTGGTGATTTATGTGATCGCGGGATCCCTGGCCATTTTTGCGGTGGTGCTGGGCAAACGCCCGGAGAAAACCATTCTCGGCCTGCTTGTATCGGCTTTGTTGCTGCATGGTGTTTCGATCGGCCTGCGCTGGCTCCGGCTGGATCACGGACCCTACCTGACCATGTTTGAAATTCTTTCCAGCAATGTCTTTAGTCTGTTATTTATTTTCGCGCTGGCCTATTGGCGCTTTCGCGCGATTCGTCCGGTGGCGGCCATTGTTCTACCACTGATGTTTATCATGATGGGTTGGTTGATGTTATCCAACCCTAACCCGGGTCATCTGCCTCCAACTTACGATACCACCTGGCTGGTGATTCATATCATGTTTGGCAAGGTTTTTCTCGGGGCGGTGCTGGTGGCGGTGGGGATGGCCGGTGTTGTGTTGTTGCGCGCCGCCGGTATTGGCGAACAGAAATTCGCCCGTTTGCCGGATGATCGGCGGCTGGACGATCTGGCCTATCGTTTTATGGCGCTGGGACTTATTTTTGAATCCCTGATGCTCATCGCCGGGGCGATCTGGGCGCAGAATGCCTGGGGACGTTACTGGGTCTGGGATCCGCTGGAAACCTGGTCGTTTATTAACTGGATTGTGCTGGCGTTTGCCCTGCATCTGCGCGTGACGTTGAAACCGGCCCCCGTGCGAGGAGCATTGCTCATTATAGCGGTCTTCGTCCTTGCTTTTCTGACCTTCTTCGGCGTGCCTTTCATCAGTCGAACCCCGCATCAGGGAGCGATCTAAGCCATGAGCAGGAATGAATTTTTATTTGATCATAAGGCTTGTTCGCGCCTGGCCAGCGGCTGGTTGCTGCTGGCCTTCCTGGCGATGGGGATTTCTACGCTGTTTGCTTTTCTACTGGTGATGTTGCGCACGCCTTTTATCAATCCAGGCTGGATCGATGCCCGTTTTTTTGCCCGTGCGCTGGTGCTGCATGTGGACTTTGCGGTCATTATCTGGTTTCTTTCCTTTGCCGGTGTGCTATGGAGCCTGACTTCCCGCAGTCGATGGATTCAGGGTGCCTGGCTGGCGCTGCTGCTCGCATTTGCCGGGGTGAGCATGATGCTGGTGGCCGCCTTTGGTTCACAGCCTGAGGCTATCTTGAGCAATTATGTCCCGGTGCTGAAGACGCCACTATTTTTGTTTGGACTGGGTAGCTTTGGGGTAAGTATGGCGGTGCTTTTCCTGTTGTCAGCCGGGCGTGGGAAGGGGACGGTTTCCAGTTTTGGCAGCCAGTGTGCCGGTATTGCCGTATTGATGGCGCTGCTGGTCCTGCTCTGGAACGGCTTTTCGCCTGCTCTGGATACGGATAGCCCTCGTTATTTCGAAAATCTGTTCTGGGGGCCGGGCCACATACTGCAGTTCAGCTATATGTTGCTAATGCTGGTAGCCTGGTTGCAACTGGCTCGTCTGGCAGGACTCCGATTACCGGGAGACAAATTGTTGCGTGGCCTGTTTGTGCTGGCCGTGAGTCCGCTTTTGGTGGTGCTATTCATTCAGTTTCATCTCACCCCTGGAAGCGATGCATACCGGCATGCCTATACCGGACTGATGCGTTACGGTAGCTGGCCGATGGCCCTGCTACTGGGCGGCACACTGCTATTCAGACTCAGGCGGCGTTCGCATGAGGGTTATGCCTGGGCCGGTCTGGCACTGCTTTTTTCGATTATTCTGTTTGCGGTGGGGTTGTCCGCCGGTACCCTTATTCGCGCCGATACCGTACTGGTTACCGCGCATTATCATGGCACGGTGGGAGCGGTGACCCTGTCATTCATGGGGCTGAGTTATTATCTGCTGCCGCAGTTGGGAGCGGGCATGGCTGCCGTGCGCGCAATCCGTGTGCAGATCCGTATGTATGGTTCGGGTATGTTGTTGCTGATTGCCGGGCTGTTCTGGTCCGGCTTGCATAACGTGCCCCGCAAGACGCCGGGCGCCGAACATTTGTCGCACCATATTGCCGGCAATGGCGCAGAAATTTTTGGCATGTTGCTGATGGGTACAGGAGGGCTGATTGCGCTAAGCGCGACTGTCCTGTTTCTGTTTATTGTCACACGATCACTGTGGCCGGTACGCCAAACCCTGTTTCAGCCACACAGCAGCCGACTGGATCAGCCTGATTGCTAATGTGGAGTCTGGCTCCAGGTCTTGCTCGCATCATCGTTCCTGTTCTTGCAGGATTGCTTCTTGTTGCCTGTGATCGGGCGGTTCCGCCGCCTGTTACTAGCGTGGCAGGGCAGTTGCTTCCCGCTTTTTCCGTCAAGGGGCGTGATAACCGCCTACAGCCCTTTGTCCGCCCGAAATCCTCTTTACTGGTGCTAAACATCTGGGCCATCTGGTGCCCGCCTTGCCGGGCGGAAATGCCGAGCCTGCAGCGGCTTTCGGATGCAGGTTTCCCGATTATGGGTCTGGCTGTAGAGAAGGATCCCTATTTACTGGATGAATTTTTACGCCAATACCGAATACATTTTCCGGTTAGACGTATTGCCCGGGAGGAGGCCGAAACCCGCCTGGGCTTGCGCGAATACCCCCTGACTTTGCTAATAGACTCCGATGGCCGGATTCTGGCGCGTCTGACGGGCGCTTTTGATTGGGATAACCCCAGTGTCAAAAAGCTGTTGCTGCGACTGGAGCAACAGCAAAAGGTAGATACATCAGAGATTGAAGCGGTTTTCCGCGCCAGCCAGAAGGCCGTAGCAGAAAGACGTCGGGAGCTCTGATCTTCCACAGTCCCTGGCATGAGATTTTCCCGGTTTTGACCGCCTCTCGCACGCCATATTCCCGTTAATGAGAATAAGCCTGTTTAAAAAATCACTATCGTGTTGATTTAGAAATAAATAACGGTATTTTGAGGCGATTTTATTCTGGTACCGGAATTGCAGGACTTTCACCCATGCAGTAGCGGATGGAAAAGCCTTCGAAAGGATTGCCGGGCGTAAATTGAGAGAACGGGAAGTAAGTTGATGACAAGTTTTTTCTGGATGAGCGGCTATGCGCCGAGCTGGTTTATTCCCTGGTATGGTCGAAGGGGGAATAAGAATTGATTGCACATAGATCTCTTGAATCTCGAAAAGAGGATATTGATGAGGAACAGAGGCAGCTTCAGGAGCGAGTTAACTTTGCCCTGAGATTCGTTGATGAAGTGGGTAATCCATTGACGGCCGTGGATGGCGCTATCGATCTGCTGTTCCAGTGCTGGCAGGAACAACTTGCCAAAGTAGAATTGAGTGGATTGCCCAGACAGGAAATTGCGGAGTGTTTTCGCATTCTGCACGAACAAACAGGGCGTATGGAGTCGCTTTTACAGAGTATCCGCCGTTTTGGTACTCTGACGGACGGTAAAAATGATTTTACCGATGCCAATGAGATCATTGATACTGTCAGCGTTTTGGTGCGAATGGAAAAATATCAACAGGGCATCGAGATAATCAATCAGCTGGACAACTCCATCCCGGCAATAAAGCTTGAGCAGTCTATCGTGGTTTTCTGTCTCTATTCCGCCCTGAGTACGATTACGGACATTTGTGCAACTGGAGGCCGGGTGGTGGTGAAAAGTATTGCAGAGAAGAAGGGCATCAGCATATTGATTGAATGCCAAGATGTGAATCTTCTGCAGTGTCGAAAGGCGGAGTGTTCGGCTCCGAAAATATTGGATACAGAAGGAGGGCTAACGCCACTTGAAAATTGTACCCAGGTCATTCGATCTGTTATTGAAGAGCATGGGGGACATATTTTGATTTATTGTGTGCCTATGCGCCATTGTGGAATTAACCTGGTTTTTCCTGCGACAATTGACTGAAGACAGTATATCCTGATCGCCTTATTTGCAGTGCTTGTATAGCACCTCTGCAGATGTTATATGGTTAAATTTTTTCAGGACGGTTATGTATGTTTGAAGGGCAAAGTCGCAGTGAATAATGGAAAGCGGGTGTTGTCTCCGGGCGCAGGGAAACGGCTTGTATCACTTCGGCTAAAAGCTTATCTGGTTTACGGCATGCTGACAGTTTCTGCCATTATTCTCGCCATTTTCATATTCCATCAGAAAAGGGTGTTGCTGGAACAGTTTGACAATCTGCAGAATCTTTATCATTTTGAGATAGGGCTGCATGATGCCGATGCCCGTGTACTCGGCGCGATTGAAACTCAGCAGGTTAATCTTGGAAGCATAAATATCCAGGGGGGTGTCACACATGTGCGCAAGCATTTACAGCATTTGTATGAGACTTGTCAGAAGATTATATTTCCTTCGCTTAAAAGCACCGACATATTGCCTAAACTTTCCGATGCACTGGAAAGAGCCAGAGCCAGGCCGGATCACACGAGCATGGAGCGCTTATTCCAGGCGTTACGGGATGCAAAAACAGTTATCGAGAAACGCTTGCTGAAAAGCCGCATCCAACGAGAAAAACTGGCCCGGAATTTTCATGAACGCAGCAATGATGTTGCGCTGGTATCGCTTTACCTGGGACTGCTTACTCTGGCTCTATTGGGTACGGTTATCGGTATTTTCTTCTCCCGTTTGGCGCGCGATCTTATTCTGTTACGACAACGAGGACAGGAGATTATTCAGGGACAGCGCGGTAAGCCTGTGCCCATCAAGCGCAATGATGAAGTGGGTGATCTGGCTAATGCAATAAATCAAATGGCCGATGATCTGGATCAGCATGAAAAGACACTGGAATTAGAAAGACGGAAAAATTTTCATCGGGAGAAAATGGCCGCCATGGGGACGTTGACGGCAGGAATTGCTCATGAGGTGGGAAATCCGATTGCAGCCATATCCGCACTGGTAAAAGAAATTATTGATGAAAAAACCTCGGGTCAATACACCGGCATGAATGAAGGCGATCTTGGTAAACTACATATGGTTCTGGATAATGCCACTCGTCTAGGAAATATTACCCGCGAAATTTCAGGCCTGGTGCGGCCTCAGTCCGAAGAGTTTGAACTGTTTGATTTAAACGCACTGATTCGTAATACCTGTAATTTGATGCGTTATGATCGGCGCTGGAAAAAAATTCATCTGGATTTTGAGCTGGATAAAAATTTACCGGCTGTTAATGGCGTGAGTGATCAATTGACACAGGTTTTAATGAACCTGCTTGTCAATGCTTTGGATGCACTTGAGTGTGTTAGCGAAGCCCAGCCACAGATAATAATACGTACCTGTCTGGAAGCCGGGAATATTTGTATGGCTATAAAAGATAATGGTCAGGGAATGGATGCAGTTACACTGGAAAAAGCAAAACAGGAATTTTTCACGACCAAAGACCGGGGTAAGGGCACTGGACTAGGGTTATCATTGTGTAATTCAATTATTGATTTTCACCAAGGGCAACTGGATATTTTTTCGACTCCGGGAAAGGGGACCGAGATCTGCGTTTATTTGCCCCTGGATAAAGAATCGAATAGCGGAGTAGCAATATAATGGTGTCACCACAGATCATTGTTATTGATGATGAGCTGGCTATCCGTCAGGTTTTGAGTTCGAATTTAATGAAAGAAGGCTACAGTGTAGAAAACTATGGTGATGCCGATTCTGCCTTTGAACGACTGTCAAAAGGGGACGTTGATATTGCCGTCTGTGACATCCGAATGCCGGGGGTAAGTGGCATTGAATTAATGGAAAAAGTTTTAAAGTCAGGTATCGACACCAGTTTTTTGCTTATGACGGCCCATGCGTCCATTGACACAGCCATTGAAGCGATGCGTCTTGGTGCATTTGATTATATGATTAAACCGGTGCATACCGAGGAAGTCCTGCACCAGATTAAACAGATTTGTGACCTGCGGGGCTTACGAACTGAAAACAAGCTGCTGCGTAGCTTGGTGCTGGGCGATTCCGAGGATGAATGCGTGCTTGATTCGGAGCCTATCCATAAAATTCATCGTATGATTGATAAAGTCGCTGGCACTGAAAGTACAGTCTTAATAACCGGCGAAAGTGGAACAGGCAAAGGGATCATTGCCCGACGGATTCACAAGTTGAGTGACCGCTTCAATGCGCCATTCATTCCTGTAAATTGTGGCTCGATCGCTGAAAACCTGATGGAAAGTGAATTCTTCGGCCATGTAAAGGGGGCCTTTACGGGGGCTGATCGGGCCAAGAAAGGTTTATTTCTTGAGGCCAATAAGGGCACGATTTTTCTCGATGAAATCGGTGAGTTGCCATTAAATCTCCAGGTCAAATTTTTACATGTTCTGGAAAGCAAGGAAGTCCGTGCTGTTGGTAGTGAGAAAGTGCGAAAAATTGATGTGCGAATTGTTGCGGCCACCAATCGTGATCTCGATGAAATGGTAGCGAGTGGTGAGTTTCGGGAAGATCTGTATTTCAGACTAAATGTGTTCCATATCAATATTCCGCCATTACGTGAACGGCAGGTGGATATATTAAAATTGGCTCATTTTTTTATGCACCGCGATGCAGGAAGATTTTCACATGGCAAGCAGTTAAGTCTTGAACCCGATGCCGAGAGTGCCCTACTTGGATATAACTGGCCAGGCAATGTCCGTGAAGTCGAAAATGTTATTGCACGTGCCCTGATTCTGGCGGATGGTGATTCTATCACTATCAATGAATTGCCTTCTCATGTGAGCAAAATTTTGGCAGGCTATGAAGCAGAGAATGCGATAAAAGCAGGACTGAATTTAAAAGAACAGGTGAAAATATTTGAACACAATCTTATTATGCGCACTATTAACGAAAAGGGTGGAGATCGTAGTGCAGCGGCCAGAAAACTGGGGATAGGGACTTCTACCTTGTACAGGAAACTGGATGAATCCGAATGATCAAGAAATATCATGCATAACTTTCTGACTCTTATAACAGGAAGAAGCCGTGTGTTCTTCCTGATTCTGGCGCTCTTTTTTTCAATTTCTGAGGTGCAGGCATCCGATCCCGGCAACGGGCATAAATTGTACATGCAATATTGTAACAACTGTCATGAACCTGGCAGGGAGATGGCAGGCGCACCGGATTTTAACTATGGTTCAACCCTGATGCAGTCCGATCCGACTTTACTGAATAAGATCCGTTCTGGCAAAAATGCTATGCCGGGTTATACCGGTATTTTGTCAGATCGTATGATTCTGGATATTATTGCTTACATGAGAACATTTTGATGGATATAGCTAAAATTAAAACCTTCAAGTTTATTTTTTTGATCTTGTTATTGCTTATCAATACGGCTTGCAGTGAGAAAGAGAAGGAAAAACAGGCTGGTGGAAAGGATCATGATCTTGTAGATGGCTCGTCAAAGGTGGATGATTCGAAAAAGGAAGTTTGGCATGTGCTGGATTCCTTCAAGGTCGGTAAAAATGTTTTTGTTCGTTCACTTGCTATTGACAAGGACAGGAACAGTCTGTGGGTTGGCACCTCCGTCGGGGTGCTGGAAGTGGATTTAACAACACGGAAGGTAAAAAATACCTTTACCCGGAAGGATGGGCTGGCAAATGAATATGTGTTTGCTATTGGTATAGATCATGACGGTTATAAGTGGTTTGGTACTAATGGTGGCGGCGCGTCACGTTATAAAGATGGTAAATGGAAAACCTATTTTCCTATGAATGGCCTGGCTGATTACTGGATTTATGCCTTCGCCTCACAGAAAGACGGCACGCTGTGGATAGGTACCTGGGCGGGCGCGAATCGTTTCGATTTAAAGACGGGTAAATTTACAACTTATGTGAAGGAACTTATAAACGAGTGGGTTTATGGTCTGGGTGTTGATACTGAGGATCGAGTCTGGTTTGGAACAGAGGGTGGGGTCTCCATGTATGACGGTTCAAAGTGGCGGTCATGGACGCATAAGGATGGGCTGGGCGCGGCTAACGTTGAAGGTTTGTTACCCAGCAATAACACGGGGTTGGGAACACGAATGCGCCATGATCTGAGCATCATGCGGGATGGTAGGAGCACTTATAACCCGAATTATGTGTTCTCGATCTGCGTGGATAAAGACGATCATATCTGGGCTGGCACCTGGGGCGGTGGTGTTAGCATGTACGATGGGAAAAAATGGAAAAATATAACCCACAGGGATGGGTTGAGTGGCAATGTCGTTTACGCTGTTCTCCAGGATGATAAAGGGGCTATGTGGTTTGGAACCAATCATGGTGTTAGCCGTTATGATGGCAAAAACTGGCTGTCTATTTCAGTCAAGGATGGTCTGCTAAATGAAAATGTTTATTCGATAGCGGCGATGAAAAATGGTGATGTTTGGGTGGCGACAAAGGGTGGTGTTAGTCGGCTGGGCCAGCGCTAATGACAGCTTGTTTGTATTGATGTGAGGATAAATCTCGATGAACTCCAGTTTTAAAACCTATCTTGTTTTTGGTGCAGTAGTGATTGTAGTAGCCGTGGCTGCTTTTAATATGGGAAGCAGGCACGAGAAGACGGCTGTCTCTACGGATGCAACGTCTACTCAACGAGCAGAGGGAGGATCCTCATCTGCCCATGCAGAAAAGAGACTGACACCAGCGGCTCATCATCCTTTCAAATTCACTCATTTTCGGGTGGGTAACCGAAATGTAAAATCTATATTTGCTGATGGTGACGAAATCTGGATAGGAACCTCAGGTGGGGTTATTCGTTACAACAGGCGAACAGATCAGCATAAAATGTATGATATAAAAAACGGACTGCTTTCTAATGGCGTTTTTCATGTTAGCAAGATCGATGGAAAAATTGTGGTAGGCACCTATGGTGGCGGCATGTCTCTATTTGATGAGAAAAAGAAGACATGGAAAACTTACAATATTCCCGATGGACTGGGTGATGCTTTTGTTTATGATGTGCTGAAGATGCCAAACGGTGACATCTGGATCGCAACCTGGTCAGGGGTGAATCGGGTGCGTAAGGGTGAATTGAAAAATAGAAAACAGTGGGATTTATATACGGTTAAAAACACAGGGGGTGGTTTGCCGAATGACTGGGTTTATGGCCTTGCCAAAGGTAAAAATGGAGAAGTCTGGCTGGCCACCGAAGGCGGCCTTGCTCGTTTTAAGGAGGGTAAATGGTCACATTGGGCGCATGCGGATGGCCTGGGTGCGAACTTCAAAAAAGTAAAGGCCGATATCAAATTTAAAGATGATCCGTCGAAAGTTTCCAGTCATCATGCGCGTCAAAAGGTAGAGCAGGGATTGCAGAATATTAATATTGCCTATAACCCTAATTATATTGTCGCGCTATTGGTCGATCATAAGGGTAATGTCTGGTGTGGAACCTGGGGGGGAGGATTGTCAGAATACAATGGCAAAACCTGGAAAACCTATACTGTAAAAGACGGCCTGCCGGCCGATCATATTTTTATGCTGCATGAAGATAATTCAAATCGTATCTGGATCGGAACGAGTAATGGCTTGTCATCCTTTGATGGCAAGCGGTTTACAAACTATTCTGTGGCTGATGGCCTGTTTTCAAAAAATGTCTTCTCCATGGATATTGACGATAAAGGTGAATTCTGGGTCGGCAGTTTTGGCGGGGTAACCCGAATTCAGGGTCTGTAGATTAAAACCTTAGTTAGAATAATTATAAAAGCTAAGGGCACAGAGAAGAGGGTTTCATGGCGTATTTATTTGGATCCCTTCGGGCGTTATCCCCGTTGCTTGCGGCGAAAAATCGTGCCCGCCCTACCGGGTCACATTAAAAATCAGAAACGAGAAGAAAAATGTTTGGAACCAATGAGGTGGCAGACGTTTGACTTTAACCATAGCCCCTTCCAGGGGCTTTCATCATACCACCCGCTCTGCGAGTGGTTGTTGACAAATAAAATTCCCTATAAAAATCAGCAGGTTAAAGCATGAATCCACGGGTTTTTCTGAAGGGTCATAAAAAAATCACATCAAGTTGTTAAAGTGGTATAGGAATGGAAATTATGTTTAACCTGAACAATATCAGTGGCGCAGTCCGATATGTTTTCTTCTGTTTCTTGTTTGTTTGTACTGCTGCTGCCTGGGCAGATGATTCTGACTGGTTGATTATGCGGTATGGTGTTATTAGTCATGATTCCAGGGCATTTGATCGAGCTTACGAAGCGGGTCGTGAACGTGCAAGATTGTGCAGTTATTGTCACGGCATCGACGGCAACAGTGTTAAGGACGGTGTGCCTAATCTGGCCGAACAAAATCCTCTGTACCTATGGGCACAGATTGATCATTTTGCCAGTGGCAGAAGGAAAAACTTTGTCATGCAGGCACTGGCAAAGAGCTTTAGTCACGAGGACAAGCTGAATCTGGCTATTTATTTTTCAGCTAACAAGGTGCGCGTTCAGAAAGCGGACCCTGGCAGGGCAAGAAAAGGGGGCATTTTTTATGTCAGTCATTGCGTGGCCTGTCATGGAGAGTCAGCAAAGGGTAATCAAAAATTTGCGCGGTTGGCGGGACAGAAACAGGCCTATCTTGAAAAAAACCTGAGAAGGTTCAGGACGAATGCGAATAAACCCTATGGTACGACTGATGCGGTACGCCGTAGTAAGAGAATGGAGGCTGTTGCGCGCCTGCTTACCGATGAAGAAATCGTGGATCTTGCTGCCTTTCTGTCATCAAAATCCTGATGGGACTTACCTTTTTCTAATGTTGCCTATTTGAGTCTCCCTCCCCACTCGTTTCATGCATGCGTAGTAAAAAAGAGGAACAAGGATAGGGGGTCACACTGAAAGTTACACCGTATTATTGGAATAATAATTCTAATAAATCTTTGTAATTCAGTCATATACATATTGTTTATAACATACTGGATTTAGTAATATTATGCTTGAAGTTTGAGATATTAACTAAACTATATATATCGTTATATTGCCGTTTCGGAAGTACTGTCATATTGTGGCTAAAAATATGGCAGATTGTTACGGAAAAATATGCAAAGATAGTGACCGAAGCTGGAAGAAAAGAGGGTACAACACCCACGCGGTAGGTGAGTCTGACTAAATTTGAGCAATATCACCGCATTTCCACTGACTTTATTGCGCTGCCAGACTGTTGAACAGACAGACTGCGGGGAAAGCTGTTTTTAAGAATATTAATAATATCGCAATACCATTTCCAGGTAGAAAGGCAAATAAATTATGAGAGTGAGTTTCAAACATCTGATTATTATGGCATTCGCCATGTGCGTGTTTACCCCTGTGCTTGCCGAAGAGGCGTCTGCCCCGCCGACATTGAACCACGATGACATTCCGGCACCCTATCTTATTGGCGCAGGCGATGTGCTTGATATTTCCGTCTGGAAGGAGGATGGATTGGAGCAGGAAGTGCTAGTGCGCCCGGATGGCGGTATTGATTTTCCACTGGTCGGCGAATTGCAGGCAGGGGGTAAAACCACCCGGGCATTGCAGGCCGAGATTGAAAGGAAAATCAAACGTTTTATTACGGATCCGGTTGTTACGGTCAGCGTCAAGCAGATATACGGTAATACTGTCTATGTATTGGGGAAGGTCGCAAGGCCCGGTGAGTTTGTCGCAAAACATTACCTGGATATCACCCAGGCGCTGGCGATGGCTGGCGGCCTGACACCCTATGCAGATGCCGGTTCTATCAAGGTTTTGCGCCGCAGTGGGGCGAAGCAGAAAGTCTTTAAGTTTGATTATAGTGATATAGAGGATGGTGAGAACCTGCAGCAAAATATTGTCCTGAAAAACGGTGATGTCGTTATTGTTCCCTAGAATGATTAAAGGCTGAAAATTTTATATTCATACGCCGACTTCGCTTAATCATTGATAATGAAGATGGAACATTACTTCCGTATGACTTCTTATTTCCCGGGCAGGGCAGGCTTTTATGTTCTATTTATGGCATTGCCGGGCGTTTTGCTGGCGGCCCAATGGACAGTGAACTCCTCGGCAAAAGTAGAGCAATCATACACGGATAATATTTATCTGAGCAGCGTATCGTCCCCGAAGGTGACGACAAGAACTATTAACCCACGGATAGATTTTGGATGGGCCACGGAAATAGCCAATCTCGACCTGTCAGGTGACTGGAAATATAGACGATATACGGGCGACCCTAATCTGAAAAACCGGACCGATAGCCGGTATCAACTGAGATCCGGGTATAAAACAGAACGTAGTGTGTTTTCGCTGGATAGCAGCTACGTTAAAGACACGACGCTGAGTCAGGAGAGTTATAGTGAAGACACGGGTGTCGTGCTGGCGCAATTGAACAGGCAAACTAAACAGATCGCGCCCGCATGGTCATGGATGTTGAATGAACAGTCTAATTTGCGTATTGATCTGCAGTACCAGGATGTGGCATATGAGAAAAGCTCGGTAAATCCATATGATGATTATACTTATGGTGATGCGGGTCTAACCTATACTTTTCAATGGACGGCACGCGATCAGGTGTATGCCGTAGTCGATCAATCTCATTTTGATTCAAAGAAAAGAGCATTGATTCCAGCGTACAAAATGGCGAGTCAACGCAAATATCTGGGGTCGGGTTCAGCTACTATGACCTATCAGGTAGGCCTGAATCACCAGTTTAGTTCTACCTTCAAGATGGGCCTGGGGTATGGCCGTCGAGAGAGTCAATCGCAGACGCAGTATCAGGAGTGTAGCGCCACTCAGCGATTTTCTAATGGTTATTATATTTATAATGCCTGTGTTGCGACGATTGAAACCCAAAGCCTTTTAAATAGCACCTCGCCGGTCTTCACGGTTTCGGCGGACAAGGATTTTGAACTGACTAAACTTGGATTAAAATTTAGCAGAACGATTACGGCCAGTGGTCTGGGTTCTGAAATGCAAATTGACAGTCTGGATCTGAATATCAATCATCGCATCAGTGAAAAAGTTAGCTTAAGGTTCAAAGGAATGGTTAACCAGCGGATTGCGATTAATCCAGGGTTTGATTTTTATGACAGGAAGTATTTACGTGGCGAAGTTAACTTCACATGGAGACCGGATAGAAACTGGAATTTGTATGCGGCATACCGGTATGTCCAGCAAGTTTATAAGAGTTCAGATGCAAAAGCCGTTTCAAATAATATTTCACTGAATATTCGATATGTGTGGGACAGGATTTCAATGTCCCGTTAGTGGATAAATTAAATCTTGTAATAACACAAACAAATATAAATATTTAAGAGAACAACAGAAATGATGGAAAACATGGAACATCTGGAAGACGAAGAAGTAAAAACACTGGGTGAATATCTGCAGATCTTCAAACGCCGCAAAAAGCAGTTTTTGATCCCCGTTATTATTTTGTCATTGCTGGCGCTGATTATAGCGTTTGCTTTACCCGCTGTTTATCGTTCTACGGCCACTATCCTGATTGAACAGCAGGAAATCCCGCAGGACCTGGTCAGATCAACCATCAGCACCTATGTAGACCAACGACTTGAAGTCATGCAACAGAAGGTAATGACGACGAGCAACCTGCTGAAAATTATCGAGAAGTTCAATCTTTATCATGATGATTTGCAGAAAAAGACGAGGGAAGAAGTTATTGAAAACATGCGTGAGGATATCGGTATGGAACCCGTGAGTGCCGACGTGGTTGATCCCAAAACCGGGCGTCCCACTACGGCGACGATTGCCTTTAGTCTGTATTTTGATCATACCTCACCGGAAATTGCGCAAAAGGTTGCCAATGAGCTGGTGTCTTTATATATGAATGAGAATTTGAAGACTCGTAACGAGGATACAAAAGAAACTTCTCTTTTCCTGTTGCAAGAGAGCAAACGTTTGGGGAACAAGATAACAAAGCAGGAGGCGAGGCTGGCGAAGTTCAAGGAAGGTAATATGGAAAAATTGCCGGAACTGCTGCAATTCAATATCCAGTTAATGGACAAGCTGCAAGGTGAGCTACTTGACATAAATCGCCAGATACAGACTTCCCAGGAGAAAAAAATATACCTCAAATCGCAACTTGCTCAGTTACAGCCTAATGCAACACTCTATTCTTCATCGGGTAAACGTATTCTAGGCAAAGAATCACGCTTAAAAACCTTGCAGGCTGAGTTGGTAACCATGTCGGCTACTTATTCTGCTGATCATCCCGATGTTGTGAAAACAAAAAAAGAAATTAAAGCCTTAGAAAAGGAATTGGGTGTAAGCGAAAGCAAGTCTGAACTGTTACTGCAGTTGAAGAAACTTAAGACTGACTACCTGATAATGCGTGGAAAATACTCGGATAAACATCCGGATGTGATTAAGGCAAAGCAGGAAATTGAGAAGCTCGAGGCGAAAATCAAGCAGACTCCTGATGATGTTATTGAAGATACCCCCGTTACCAAACCGGATAATCCAGCTTACATTCAGCTTCAGGCACAACTTGAAGCGGCCAAGGCCAATCTTACATCATTTTATAAGCGCCGGGATGAAACACTTAGACGCATCAAGGCATATAAAAATCGTATTACCGGCGCACCCAAGGTGGAGCAGGAGTATCGTGCGCTTACGCGGGATTATGAGGACACTGTTAAGCAGTATCAGGAAGCGAAAGCCAAGCTTATGGAGGCGCAGTTATCAGTAAAACTGGAGAAGGAGCAAAAAGGTGAACGCTTCACCTTGATTGAACCGCCGCTTTTACCCGAGGTTCCGTACAGCCCGAATCGGGTAATGATTATTATATTAGGTCTGATTCTCTCTCTTGGCGCCGGCCTGGCCGTGGTTGTCATACTGGAGTCGATGGATGACAGTATTCGTGGCGTTAAATCACTGGAATCTCTGTTCGGGGCTGTGCCTTTGGCAACCATTCCCTATATTTCATCTGAAGATGAAATAGCAGAAGCGCAATCACCCGCATCAAAAATAAAACTTCTTCTGGGTGGGATAGGGGTGTTGGCTATCGCCTTGGTGTTGGTTAATTATTTTTATAAGCCACTGGATGTTTTATGGTATGTCATATTAAGAAAAATGGGCGTATAAGGTCCGATCGATAAATTTAACGGGTAATGAATATGGAACGGATAAAAAAAGCAATTGAGCGTGCAAGAAAAGAGCGAAACGATGCCGCTTCCTCTGAGAATGAGCGCCCTTCATCAGAAGGGCGGGCCAGTCCGGTTTCTACTGAAAATATTAAATACACTCAGACAAAGACAATAAAAATAGCCCCCAAAGTGTTGAAAAGAAATCGTGTCATTGCAAGTTCGACTGAGAGTACCGATCGGGACGCTTTCAGGCTGCTACGAACCCAGGTGCTACAGCGGATGCGTAGTCATAACTGGAATGCCCTTGCCGTGACAAGCGCACAACCCGGTGAAGGGAAATCACTGGTTGCGGTGAACCTCGCTATCGCCCTGGCGATGGAGGTTAATCAGACTGTCTTATTAGTCGATCTGGATATGAGACGCCCAAGTATTCACAAGTATTTCGATTATGTGCCCGAGAGAGGGCTAAGTGATTTTTTGTTACATGACACCCCCTTGCAGGATATTTTAATTAATCCCGGAATTGAGCGTATGGTGATTCTACCGGGCCGGGAAGCCATATCCAATTCATCAGAAATGCTGTCATCACCGAAAATGGTTGCCCTTGTTGAAGAATTAAAAACGCGTTATCCATCGCGTATGATTATCTTTGATTTACCCCCCTTATTGGCGACTGATGATGCGTTGGCCTTTTCCCCCTACGTAGATTCAATATTACTGGTCGCAGAAGAGGGTAAAACAAGTAAAGAAAATTTGGAACAGGTTAAGAATATACTGAAGGACTGCAATATCATCGGTACAGTTTTGAATAAGGCAGAAACTGTGCCCCGGGATCCTTATTAAGGATCATGTTGTGGTAATTAAGCATGTATGAATCTTTTTTTGGGTTCAGAGAAAAGCCGTTTTCTTTGCTGCCTGATCCTGGTTTTCTGTACCCCAGTAAAAAACATTCCATGGCCCTGACCATGTTGCAATATGGGCTTATGAATCAGGCTGGAATTACGGTAATAACAGGCGAAGTGGGCTCAGGTAAAACAACATTAATAAGAAAATTACTGAGTGAAATTGATGATGATATTTCAACAGGTTTGATAAGTAATACGCATGAGTCTTTTGGTGATCTTTTACAATGGGTATCAATGGCCTTTGATCTTGATTACAAGGGGAAAGACAAAATTGCCTTGTATGATGCGTTTGCTAATTATGTGATTGATGAATATGCCAAATCAAAACGTACTGTTTTGATAATTGACGAGGCTCAAAATTTGTCCCCGTCAGTATTGGAAGAATTAAGAATGTTGTCGAATATCAATGCGGATAAAGATCAGGTCATGCAATTAATACTGGTTGGCCAACCAGAACTCAGAGAAACATTGCAGCGACAGGATTTGCGACAGTTTGCACAGCGGGTTTCTGCGGATTATCATCTTGCGCCTTTGCTGTTAAGTGAAGCTATTGCTTATATACAACATCGTCTGAAGGTGGCGGGGGGTAATGAAGATATATTTGAAGTGGATGCGTGCAAAATTATCTGGAAATATAGCGGTGGTATCCCCCGGTTGATCAATACCATTTGTGATACTGCGCTGGTATATGCTTACGCTGAACAGCTAAAGTCTGTTTCACGAAAATTAGCCGCTGAAGTCATAGTTGAAAAACAGAAGGGAGGAATTTTTCCAATATTTAAAAATGCTTAGAAAGATTAAAACATTACCACTTAAAATAATGGCGGCGAGCTGAAATTAGCTCGCATATAGAAGATGCCTGATAATTATAGTTCATGAGCCAGAAATTATTGTTACAGGTCTCTCTGTTTCTCCTGTTGGTGCTGGGTGCAGGTGAGCTCAATGCGGAAATCACAGCCAAAACGCTGGCGGTTATCGTGAACAAATCTGATCCTCTGAGTATCAGGATTGCCGAATACTACAGGCGTGTCAGGGGGATTCCAGAAAAAAATATAATAGAAATTGAACTGGACAAAACCAAAACAGTCGTAAGTCCAAGGGTCTTCAAAAAAATAAAAGCGGCGGTGGATAATTCTACACCAGACACGGTGCAAGGCTTCGTGCTGACATGGGCGAAGCCTTATCGGGTGGGGTGCATGTCAATTACATCTGCGTTTGCATTTGGTTTTGACACAGCATATTGCTCAAAAGGGTGTGGGAAAACAAAAATGTCTGTTTATTATAATTCCGAAACAAAATCTC
Source organism: uncultured Thiohalophilus sp. (assembly GCA_964596835.1). Lineage (GTDB taxonomy): Bacteria > Pseudomonadota > Gammaproteobacteria > UBA6429 > Thiohalophilaceae > JAADGZ01. The sequence continues at coordinate 28,719 of CAZQVV010000013.1, forward strand.
CATATACGGATTATAAAATACGGCCAACGGTTTCACTTGCGGCATTGACTTTCAAACAAGCCAAAAAACTGATTGATAGAGGAAAGTTGTCAGATTCCACTTTTCCCCCCGGTACGGGATACCTGGTGAGTACTTCAGACAAAGCACGAAATGTAAGAAGTGCTGGCTATAAGTATATTGTCAGAACGTTTCCACGACTTCCACATTTAGAGATTGTGCATGCTGATTATATTGAAAACAGAAAGGATGTGCTTTTTTATTTTACCGGCCTTAAAAATGTGCCAAAAATAGGAACAAACCACTTTTTGCCGGGCGCTATAGCGGATCATTTGACCTCAACAGGTGGTATGCTGACAGATAGTAAACAAATGAGTAGTCTCAAGTGGCTTCAACTGGGTGCAACCGGTAGTTATGGTGCGGTGGTAGAACCCTGCAATTTCAGACAAAAATTTCCTGATCCGGCAATTGTCATAAAAAGATATACAAGTGGTGAAACACTGATGGAGGCCTATTGGAAAAGTGTTGCCTGGCCGGGTCAGGGTATTTTTATTGGTGAGCCACTGGCTTCCCCTTTTAAGTCTCCGAAGACGGGAACATATCAAAAATGACCGAATTCGTATCTGCGCTGGGTGGGGAATTGATCGATCTTATGCTTGATTCCGAGAGTGCGGAGGCTATCAAACATGAATCTGGCGATTTTCCGTCTATTACACTCTCACAACGACAGTTGTGTGATCTAGAGTTACTGGTTAATGGTGCCTTTAGCCCATTAACCGGGTTTATGTGTAAAAAAGATTATGAAGCAGTTGTTCAAGAACTGCATCTTGCCGATGGCACTCTTTGGCCAATACCGGTAGTTCTTGATGTGCCGGATGAATTTGCAGATGGCCTGGAAGTTGGTCAGAGAGTCGCTTTGTGTGATGGTGAAGGGTTTATGTCGGCAGTTATGACAATAGACGACATATGGCAAGCGGATAAGGAACGGGAAGCAGAATATGTTTACAGCACAACATCTAAAGACCATCCTGGTGTCCGATACCTGTATGAGAAGGTTCATAATATGTACATAGGCGGGCGAGTTGATAGCATCCAGTTGCCAGTTCATCATGATTTTGAAAATCTATGGGATAGTCCTCGTGAATTGAGATCTCTGTTTGGCAAAATGGGATGGCGGCGCGTCGTGGCTTTTCAAACTAGCAAGCCCATGCATAGAGTGCAGCGGGATGTGGTTTTACAGGCGGCAAAGGATATACAAGGCCATGTATTGTTGCACCCTGCCGTTGGGATGACAAGACCCGGAGATATTCAATACTATGCTCGGGTTCACTGTTATCAGGCAATACAGAAATATTTTCCGCACAATCTTTCAATGCTTTCCTTGCTGCCGCTGGCAATGAGGATGGCAGGACCCAGGGAAGCGCTTTGGCATGCTTTAATACATCAGAATTTTGGTTGCTCTCATATGATTATAGGACCGAAACATGCTTATCCACCTGATGATTCCAAAAGAGGTATTCAGTTTTATTCAAAGGATGAAGCGAGAAACTTTGTACTCAAATATACAGATGAATTCCAAATAAAAATTATTCCTGTCGAAACCATGCATTATGTACCAGAAAAGGAAAAACATATCTCCCTCTTGGATATTGAAGGGAAGAATTTTGAGCATCTGGAATATTCTGACGCTAAACTTAAACAGGATCTCATAAACAATCGGGAGATCCCTGACTGGTTTTCATTTCCTGAAGTGATTAGTTATTTATGTAAGGTATACCCGCCACGCAGTCGGCAAGGATTTACCTTGTTTTTTACCGGGTTATCCGGCGCGGGGAAATCAACACTTGCAAAGATTATTTATGCAAAACTTGTTGAATCCGGTGGACGCCCGGTGACCCTTCTCGATGGTGATATCGTTCGCCTTAACTTATCGAGTGAACTTGGATTTTCGAAGAAACACCGGGATTTGAATGTGAAACGCATCGGTTTTGTGGCAAGTGAGATCACAAAAAATCGTGGAATTGCTATTTGTGCGCCTATAGCGCCATACCGAGGCACCCGACGTGCGGTACGTGAAGTGATCGAACAACACGGCGCCTTTATTGAAATTCATGTTTCAACGCCATTAGAAACATGTGAATCACGCGACAGAAAAGGACTATATGCAAAGGCGAGACAGGGCTTGATCCCTGAGTTCACCGGGATCAGTGATCCTTACGAGGCGCCTACTGAAGCAGAGATAAAAATAGACACTTCAGATTATTCAGCCATGGAGGCGGCCCAGGAGATCTATTTGTATTTGTTGAGAGAGGGATTTCTGGATAAAGCTGATGCTTATTGTCATTAAATAGTCTGGGCTGGATTATTTAATGGTTCCACGCCTTATATGCGGAATGCAGGATTGAGTATTATTTGATCATATTTAACGGTAAAAATCAGGTATTGTGTTATGAGTGATAGTAAAGAAGATATAGTTATCTGGCGTGAATCTCCCGCCATATGGGGGATGCTGGCTGTTCTGTCAGCTTTGACAGGATATGTCTATATGCATGGCCTGTCAGAGTTGATTGTTCTATGGGACACGCGCCTGGAGTACAGTTACGGGTATCTCATTCCGTTCATTACACTCTTCCTCATCTGGCAAAGAAAAGATAAGCTGGAACAAGTTGAATTTACCGGTTCATGGTGGGGTGTTTTAGTCGCCGTTATCGGATTATTGTTACTTGTCGTGGGTGAACTTACGACTCTGTTCCTCGTTATCCATTATTCATTTCTTTTTGTAGTGCTGGGTGGCGTCCTGTCTTTTCTGGGCTGGAAGGCGTTTAAAATTATTTTTATTCCTCTCCTTTTTCTGGCCTTTATGATCCCGTTGCCTTCGTTCTTTTTACAGCAGATCTCTCAAGTTTTGCAACTGGTGTCATCGCAACTGGGCGTATGGGTGATACGTCTGTTTGATATTAGCGTTAATCTCGAAGGGAATGTTATCGACCTGGGGGTGTTTAAGTTGCAGGTGGTGCAAGCATGCAGTGGTTTGCGCTATCTGTTTCCATTGATGGCTTTATCTTTCATGATGGCCTATTTCTACCAGGATAAACTCTGGAAGCGGGGAATTATATTTCTGTCCAGCATCCCGATCACTATCATTATGAACAGCTTGAGGATCGGTATGATAGGCGTCATGGTCGAGTACTGGGGTATTGAGATGGCCAAAGGCTTTCTGCATGATTTTGAAGGATGGGCTGTTTTTATGGTCTGCATACTGGTGTTGCTTGCAGAGATGTGGCTGTTGGCCAAATTAGGGAAGGATCGCCGTCCCTTCAAGCTTGTTTTTGGAATAGATTTTCCTTCTGATACGCCTGCGAATGCAAAATTTGTTTCCAGGCGAATTCCATCTTCATTTATCGGTTTTGCAATAGTTATAATTTGCGCAAGCCTGTATATGTCAGTTGCCCCCGCAAGAAAGGATATTATTCCCCCACACCGGGATTTTTATTCCTTTCCACTCAACTTTGATGGCTGGAAGGGTTCACGGGAAGGCTTGAAACCCAATATTCTGGATGCGCTTAAAGTGGATGATTATCTGCTGGTTGATTACCAAAATCAGAATGCTGAGACGGTTAACTTCTACGTCGCCTACTATGCATCACAAAAAAAAGGCCAGTCTGCGCATTCACCTAGAACCTGTCTTCCTGGCGGCGGCTGGCAAATGAAAACTCTTACCCAAGTCCCTGTGAAGGGGGTTTTTGTAAATGGGGTGCCTTTGGTTGTAAACAGAACCATTATTCAGAAGGGTGAATTCAGACAACTGGTCTATTACTGGTTTCAGGAGCGAGGCCGCATTCTTACGAATGAATATATGGTCAAATGGTATATTCTCTGGGATGCCCTGACAAAAAACCGGACCGATGGTGCGCTTGTACGATTAGTGACAGCGGTTCCTCCGGGAGAAGATATCGAAAAATCAGACGAGAGATTAGCCCGCTTTGCAAATATCGCAATGAAAAAGATGCACGGTTATCTCCCTGATTGATTCACTCGGATGTGCAAATAATGATTTTGGGTATTCTGTTTGAGGCTAACTAGTTGAACCTTCTTTTTGTTTTACTGACGGCGATGGTAACCAGTATGGTGCTGATTCCATTGATGATCAGGTTGGCGCCATACATAGGTATGGTCGATCAACCTGATGATAGGAAAGTACATTCAAAACCCATTCCACGTGTTGGTGGAATCGGCATTGTGCTTGGCTCTCTGTTGGCTGTGATTGTCTGGCTGCCGTTGGATACTTTTTTGTGGAGCTATCTGGTTGGCGCCCTGGTTCTTTTTGTGTTCGGGGCACTTGATGACAGCTTTGAACTTGGACATTATCTCAAATTTATCGGCCAGTTTATTGCGGTGGGAGTGGTTGTTTTTGTTGGTAATGTCTGGGTCGCGAATATTCCTTTTATTGATTCGCCACTATCTGAATATGTTGGCAAAGGGTTCACTTTCATTGCGATTGTTGGCGTCATTAATGCGCTTAATCATTCTGATGGACTGGATGGTCTGGCAGGCGGTGAAAGCCTGTTAAGCCTGATCTGTCTTACATACCTTGTTTTTATCGTTGATGGTGGTAAAAACACCGAATTCTTGGTTGTAATATTTTCTGTTATTGGTGGAATATTGGGTTTTATGCGCTTTAATAATTATCCCGCCCAGATATTTATGGGGGATGCCGGTAGTCAATTTCTGGGTTATTCTTTGGCGTGTTTAACTATCATTCTGACTCAAAAAATATGCACGTCAGTCAGTATGGCGCTGCCTGCACTTATTATCGGGCTTCCCATTGTTGATATCCTCGCTGTTTTTGCGCAACGGATATACCATGGTATGAACTGGTTCCGGGCATCAAAAAACCACATTCATCATCGCTTACTTGAGCTGGGCTTTGACCATTATCAGTCTGTTGTTATTATATATTCTATTCAGATTCTACTGGTCATTTGTGCCATCCAGTTCAGGTATGCATCAGATGCCCTGGTAACAGGTTTGTATTTGACTGTGTGTGGACTCGTATTCTTAGTGCTATATATTTCAGAGAAAAATAACTGGGATTTTAGTCCTGATGGCAGGGAATCGAAGCTTAGCGGTTTTATTAGTTCATTGAGAGAAAAGAAGATATTTACAGATGGGCCGCTGTGGTTGTTGAAATTGGTAATCCCCGGTTATTTTATAATAGGAAGCATCTTTATTACTCGGGTTTCAACCGCTTTTGCGGTTGAATTAATCGTGATAAATTTAGTGCTTGTTATTTCTTGGCTGGCAAGAAAATTCTATTTTAGTGTATATCTATTGCGTATTGGTATCTATGCTACTGCTGTAATCATGGTATATCTACTCGATCAGCAGGTCATTCCCAAGACCGGATTGCTTTATTACCTTGACATGTCATTTTTTGCTATTCTTGCTATTACAGTGGCTGTTGTTGTGCGTTATGCAAAACAGGTGGATTTTTCGGTAACACCATTCGATTATTTAATGGTGGTGTTGGTTATTGTTGCGGGCCTTGTGCAGCAGAATTATGGTTCTGATATGGCCCTAGGTTATGTTGTTATAAAATCAGTCGTTTTATTTTATGGGTGTGAAATCGGAGTCAATAATAGGCGCTCAGATACAGGGAGCTTTCTAGGCATTGCTTCCTTTGTTGCAGCATTTATTTTGCTCCTTAAAATTGAGTTCAGTTAATTATGAATCTATATGGCATGTCAAAATCCGGGGGAGCCATGAAAAATAAATTTATGAAGCTTGTTTGTCTAATATCGCTGGTGATAATGATTGCCGGTTGTAGCGGGAAAGATGCGCGCAAGGAAAAATATTTCGAGAGAGGCAAAGCTTATTATGAACAGGGCAATTATGTAAAGGCTGAAGTCGAGTTAAAAAACGTTCTTCAAATTGATCCAAAATTTTCTGCCGCACATTATCTGTTTGGCGAAGTAGAAGAAAAAAACAACAACTTTCGTGCTGCCTATACTCATTATTCCATGGCTGCAGAGCTTGATACCTCAAATCTGGATGCACATAATAAACTTGCACGGCTGTATCTTCTGTCCGGTAATCTGAAAAAAGCACAGAAGCAGCTTGATATGATTATAGCCAAGGCTCCGAAAAACCCATATGTAAAAATGCTGGAGTTATTGATTTCCGTTAGAAAAGGGAAGATAGACAAGGCCATTTCCATGGCCTCCAATATCGTTGATGAGGATAAAAATAAAACGGATGCTATATTTCTTTTGTCAAGGCTGTATTTGAGAAAAAAGGAGCTTGGAAAGGCCATTAAAATCCTGGTTGAGGGGATTAAGAATAATCCGGATGCTGTCCCCCTGCGTTTGGGGTTAGGTAGTATTTATGCGATGCAGAAGAATTATGCCGGTGCCGAGCAGGTCTTAAAAGAAATTATCGCATTGAAACCGAAAGAGCTGGTTTATAGAGAACGTTTGGCAAAATTTTATATTAATACCAGAAAATATAACGAGGCCGAGACGGTTTTGCGTGATCTGGTAAAACTTGATACCAAGGATGAGTCTTATCAATTAGTTCTGGTGGAATTTCTTGCGAAATATAAGAGCGTAAAGGATGCAGAAACGGAACTGTTGACGGCTATTCACGATCATCCTGATGCCTTTAATTTACGTTTTGCGTTGGCAAAATTATATGAAAAAATCAAACCACAAAAGGTTGAATCGATTTATAAAGAAATTATTGACCTGAAGGGGACGGATCCAGAGGGGTTAAAAGCGAGAGTTGCTTTGGCTCAAATATTTTTGCAACAGAAAAAAATCAAAAAAGCGAGTACGTATGCGGCCGAAGTTCTGGATGAAAGTCCCGGCGATGTTCAGGCGCTCTTAATAAAAGGAAAAATTGCTCTTGCCACTAATGATCCCGTATCTGCTATGGCCGCTTTTCGTTCAATTATTAAAGACCGCCCGGAAATGGTCGAGGCGAGCCAGTTGCTTGCTGTCGCTCATATAGTAAATAAGGAGCCGGAACTGGCCAAAAAAGTGTTGATACGAAGCATTGAATCTGCAGAAACCAATCCGAAATCACACCTAAATTACGTTCGTTACCTTATCGCACAAAAGAATTATAAAGAGGCTAACCTTGAAATAGATAAGGCCCTTAAAATCTTACCAGCGAACCTTGATATTTTGCTGATGAAACTCAAGATCGGTTCTTTGTTAGCAGACAAGGAGATGATTTCCAACACTATCGGATTGATCAAAAAATATCATCCTGACAACGCGATCGGATACCAAAGATCAGGTGATTTTAATCGGGCGCTTAAAAAATACGACAAGGCTATTCTTGACTATGAAAAGGCGCTTAAAATATCAGGTAAAATGTTGCCGGCGTTGGCCTCAATTATAAAAGTAAACCTGAGTACAAAAAATTATACTGCCGCCATAAAACGATTAGAAAATGTTGCTGCAGGCCAACCCAAGAATCCTATTCCAATAGAATTGTTAGGTGAGGTTTACTTTGCTAAAAAGAACTTTCCAAAAGCGGAAAAATATACTAAAAATGCTATTCGACTGAATCCAAAGTGGTTACTGCCATATAACACTTTGGCGAGTATTTATCTGATTACGAAAGATATACCATCAGCAATAAAGGTTTATAGATCTGCATTAGAAGTGCTTCCCAATGATCCAGGAATCTACGCCAGGTTGGCACGAATATATGAGCGTGTACAAAAATATGATGATGCGATAAAAATGTACGAAAAGGTTTTGCAACTCAAGCCTGATGACGCTTTGGCCTCAAACAATTTAGCCTCAATTTTGTCTGATGTTCGCGGTGATGCAAAAAGCCTGCAACAGGCCAGAAAGCTTGCCATTAAATTCAAGAATTCGAATCAACCTGCGTTTCTGGATACACTTGGATGGGTCTATTACAAGTTGGGTGAGTATCAAAAATCGGTCAAAATACTGTCCAAGGTTGTTGATAAACAGCCGAAAATCGCCTTGTTTCAGTATCATTTAGGAATGGCCTATTATAAGGCTGGCGATAATAAAAATGCCAAAACACATTTACAAGAATCATTGGCTAGCAAACAGAAATTTAAAGGCAGGGCTGGGGCGAAGAAGATTTTAACCAAGATTTGAAAGAATTTTAAATAAAAATAACAGGGGGTGCTTCTGTCATGCTACAGAAGCACTTGTTTTTGATTGTTCAGGCGAAAAGGGAGAACAATATTAAAATAGCCTGTAATTCTTGTTTTTGAAAACCCCTGATTATGTATATCGGGTTACTAAGCTATAGTATTGCTGCAGTTTTTTTTCTTGTTCTTCTTGGAATTCTGCTAACTGACAGAAGACAGGATAAACCATCAAGAAAATATCTGTTGCTGGCTACTTTTGTGTCCATTCTGTGGGCAGTTTCTGCTGCGCTTCAGTCTGGGCCAATGGGGTTTCTCTCGGTTTATCAAATACTGGAAGTGCTCAGAAATTTGTTTTGGCAACAGTTTTTGTTGCTTGTCTTAGGAAAAGCCGTCACAGCCGATGTTGAACCCCCGATAATACGCCACTCAAAAATATTACTCTATATCATTTCCACATTGATGCTGCTGTTAATACTTGGCCGGCATCTGGTTCAGACACTTCCTGTTATATCCGAGAATATTGACCTGCTCTTTGTGGGATATTTGGCGCAAACTGTTGCCGTTCTGGTATTGCTGGAACAAATGCTTAGAAATACCCGTCAAGGAATGATGTGGGCTGTTAAATTTTTCTCTTTAGGTTTGGGGAGCATATATGCATACGACTTCTATTTATATTCCGAGGCTATGTTGTTCCAACATGTTGACATCATGTTATGGCAGTCTCGAGGTTTTGTTAATGCATTAATGGTGCCTGTTATTGGTATTGCTATTTCTCGTCACCCTGAATGGTCATCGGGCATATTTATTTCGAGGCATGTCGTATTCCATACTACAACCTTACTTGCCGGCGGCATTTATTTACTGGTTATTGGTCTGGGCGGTTATTATGTAAGAAGTTATGGGGGTGGCTGGGGCGTTATTGCGCAAACATTGTTTATGTTTGGAGCGATAGTGATTCTTGCGCTGCTGTTGTTTTCGGAGTCATTACGAGCGAAATTAAGGGTTCTCATAAACAAACATTTTTTCCATTATAAATATGATTACCGTGATGAATGGTTACGATTTATCTATGTATTATCATCTTTTGATGAAACCATTCCTTTGCCTACACGAACCATTCAGGCGATTGCTCAAATTATTGAAAGTCCGGGTGGTATGCTGTGGATAAAAAGAGATAATAATATATATATTCCAGTTGCACGTTGGAATATGCCAGCGATCTATAACTCCGAAAAAGCTGAAACAGACTTCATCAAATTTATGGAGGAGCAGGACTGGATCATAAATCTTGACGAGTTTGAATGGAATCCAGGTGTTTACCGCAGTCGTGGATTTTTTTCTTTGCCTGAATGGTTGCGGGGGATGCGGAATGCATGGCTGGTGATGCCATTAGTTCTTCAGGGAAAAATGTTGGGTTTTGTTATTTTAACGCACGCCAGAAACAGGCGTCATAATTTCAATTGGGAAGATATAGATTTATTGAAAATAGCGTGCCGTCAGGCTGCAAGTTACCTTGCTCAGCACGAAGCAGCTCAGGCCTTATCCGAGGCCAGACGTTTTGATAATTTTAACAGGTTGTCGACCTACATGGTTCATGATCTGAAGAATATGATTGCGCAGCTTTCTCTTATTGTCAGCAATGCTGTAAAGCATAAAAGTAATCCCCTTTTTCTGGATGATGTTGTTTGTACAATAGAAAACTCGGTCAGCAAAATGAACAGGTTGCTGAGCAATCTTAAAGATGATGTTCGCGGTAGCGAGGATAAGGAAGATATAGAACTTTGTGGGCTAATCAGGCGTGAAGTCGACAATCGAAAGCGGGCGGGTAACACTCCAAATATAGAACTAGATTGCATTGACAGGCATGTTGTTGCAAATGCCAACCATGATAGATTAGCATCGGTCATCAGCCATATTATACAGAATGCCCAGGATGCGACCCCGATGAGTGGTAACATATCGATAAAACTGCATAAAGATGTTAATCATGCAATCATTGAAATAGAAGACACAGGCCACGGTATGGATGATAACTTCATTCGGACTCGCTTGTTTCGGCCTTTTGAAACGACAAAAGGAAAATCCGGAATGGGCATAGGCGTATTTGAAGCGCGTGAATTCTTGCAACGGCTTGGGGGAGATATCGAGGTGGAAAGTGAGGTGGGGAGGGGAACGTTATTCAGGCTTCATCTCCCCCTTTTACAGAGAGAATGAACGTTTAAATATTCGGAAGCCGAACGTATGGGGTTATATTGGGGTAGCTGATTATGGCGAAAATAACGATGTCAGAAAAACGGTTGTTAATCGTAGAAGATGATTTGGGGTTGCAGAAACAATTGCGTTGGTGTTTTGAAGATTATGAAGTTGATGTGGCCGATGATCGTATTTCTGCGATAGAACATGTAAAGAAGAAAAAACCGGCAATAGTAACTCTCGATTTGGGCTTGCCACCTGATCCGGATGGCAGTACGGAAGGTCTGGCATGCCTTGATGAGATTCTTTCAATTTATCCATCTACAAAAATTATTATAGTCAGTGGAAATGAAGTGCGTGAGAATGCGGTAAAGGCTGTTTCCGGTGGCGCATATGATTTTTATCAGAAGCCTGTGGAGCCGGAGATACTTAGCCAGATAATTAGCCGCGCTTATCATGTTTATACCCTCGAAGAGGAGAATCTACGCCTTTCTACTGCACGGGGAAAAATGCCGTTAGATGGAATTGTCGCCAGTAGCCCGGAGATGTATTCTGTTTGCCATATGATAGAAAAAATCGCGCCGTCAGATGCCAGTGTGCTTGTTTTGGGTGACAGTGGCACGGGAAAAGAACTATGTGCCAGAGGATTACATGCCAAGAGCGGTTACTCTGGAGGGAGTTTTGTGCCCATTAACTGTGCGGCCATACCTGAAAATCTTCTTGAGAGTGAATTATTTGGGTATGAAAAAGGCGCCTTTACAGGTGCCGCAAAGACAACACCAGGGAAAATAGAATTTGCAAATAATGGTACGCTTTTTTTGGATGAAATGGGTGACTTGCCATTGCCGCTACAGGGTAAATTATTGCGCTTTCTTCAGGAGCGTGTGGTTGAACGTATCGGTGGACGAGAGGAAATTCCCGTCAACGTTCGGGTTATTTGCGCCACCCACCAGAACCTTGAAGAGAAAATCAAATTAGGGGAGTTCCGCGAAGATCTTTATTATAGAATAAACGAGATTTGCGTAAAAATGCCGCCGTTGCGAAGTAGGCAGGGGGATGTATTATTACTTGCACGCTCTTTCCTGGATACGTTTAACAAGGAACAGAGTAGAAGATTATCCGGATTCTCTAAAGAAGCTATTTCCGCTATGGAATCACATACATGGCCAGGTAATGTTCGAGAACTGCGCAATCGTATTAAGCGGGCTGTCATTATGGCGGATGGAAAGCAAATTGGTGTTGAAGATCTTGAGCTGAAATCAAGCAATATACCGGATAATCAAACATTTGATCTCAGGATGATTCGTGAGGAAGCGGAAAGAAAGGCGATTTCCCACGCTCTGAGTAATGTTGGAGGAAAGGTCGGACCTGCGGCGGAGCTACTTGGTGTTAGTCGGCCTACACTATATGATTTAATTAAGAAACTTGGAATTAAGCTCTGAATACAATTTAAGTGAATGCGGGCAAATGAGCCACCCATCAATCAGGACTGGATATTAATTTCTTGTTGTAGACGCTGATCCAGAATTTGGTATTGTTCCAGAAATTCTGACCACAGGGTTTGGATTCTATTTGTGTCGGAATTTTTAGAAGATTCTTCCAGCTCAGTAGCTAATTGATAGAGTGTTTTAGCGCCGATATTTCCTACCATGCCTTTAATTGTATGCGCTTGGGCTGTTGCCTCATTAATCGGG
>CAZQVV010000014.1:0-18312 GCA_964596835.1 uncultured Thiohalophilus sp.
TTAGGGTATGCCGAAAAGAGTGGTTCTGTCCTGAACCCTAAATCTGTATTGAATCCAAATTGGAGCCTGCTGACACAATTCTGTCAAAAATTAGATCTACACTCTATGCAGGCTTGAATGAAGTGCCGCTAATATTTATATCTAAAGTCTTATAGACGCCTGTCGCTAACAGGCGTAGTTTAGCCTTCCCCGACTAAGGAGAAAGTGAGCAGTGAAGCTGAAAGCGGCATAAAAATGATTGAATCATTGAAAAAATATGTTCTATTGGGGTTTCTAATTTCCTGCCTTGGCCTGGTGTTGTATGCCATGCCGGAGCGTTCGATATTGCGTGAAGAGATAATGGGGCGTGACCTGCAGGTTAAGCCGCAGTCTAAATTAATCGATAAAAAACAGCATCAGATGGCATCTCGCAAGCTGGATGATGTCTCTTTATAAGCTAAACAATCCCTTTTAGATTCAATTATACGTCTCCTGTTGAAGCCGGGGGAGTCCCTTGCCGAAGCGCTGGGAACGATCAGTCAGGGGTATGGCGGGGATTATTTTTTTCCTTGACCACCATGGAGGCGATATTGTTTTTCTGCAGGCGCCTGCGGGTACGGTTGAGCGTGGCGATATCATGCAGGGGACCGATACGAACGCGATACCAGGTATCGCTGTCATTGATTTTCACCGGCTGAATATTAGCGACGATGCCCTGCATAGCCAGTTGAGCTTTCAGACGATCAGCCTGGGCCGGGTTACGAAAGGAGCCGGCCTGCAGAATATAGCGGCTATCACGTTCCCTGCTGGGCGTTTTTTTGCTTGAGCGGGCTTTCTTAATCAGCTCCTCTTCGGGAATGGCGACCTCCAGTTCAGGCAGGATGGTGTAGAAGTCGAATTTTGGCCGAGTCTCGCGGATCGCTTTGGCCACCGTGGCTTTGGTTTTTTCCTTCGCTGCGCGGGTGATCTTGGCACCTTCATCAAACATTCTGTTGAGGGTCGTGGAAAGATCGGTTTTATGATCCTTTGCCGTATTGTTGTTGATATAAATCAGCAGGGCGATGAACAGGCCGATAATGAGGCCGCCGAGCATCCAGACCCAGCCGGGCAGGATACGGGCGTTTTCAGGCCGGGATGTTTTGGCGTAATCTTTGGGCATTAAGGATTCATGCCTTTACATACTCTCGGGTGCGGATACGCCCAGCAGTCCCAGGCCATTGGCGATCACCTGTTTTACCGACAGAATCAGGGCCAGCCGCGCCTGGCGCAGTGCAGTATCATCCACCAAAAACTGATGAGCGTTGTAGTAGGTGTGATAGTCGTTGGCCAGTTCACGCAGGTAATGAGCGAGCTGGTGCGGTTCGTGATTCAGGGCGGCGGCTTCCAGCACCTCCGGGTAACGGCTCAAACTTGAAAGCAAAATTTGCTCGTGTTTTTCAGTCAGTCTGCCCAGTTGTTGCAGGCTGCTGGCCTGATCATAGGATAGCTTCTTTTCTTCAAGCTGACGAAACACGCTGCAAACCCGCGCATGCGCGTATTGTATATAATATAGCGGATTGTCATTGGATCGGGATTTGGCCAGATCCAGATCGAAGTCCATGTGCTGTTCACATTTGCGCAGGACGTAGAAAAAGCGCGCCGCGTCACTGCCGATTTCCTTACGCAATTGACGCAGGGTAACGAACTGACCCGAGCGGGTGGACATTTGCATTTTTTCGCCGCCACGGTAAAGTACGGCGAACTGCACCAGCAGCACATCCAGTTTGGCGGGATCATCACCGACGGCCTGCATGGCGGCTTTGACTCGCGGCACATAGCCGTGGTGATCGGCGCCCCAGATATCGATCACCCGCTCGAAGCCACGTTCCAGCTTGTCCATGTGATAAGCGATGTCAGAAGCAAAGTAGGTGCTCTGGCCATTGTCGCGCACCAGTACCCGATCCTTCTCATCGCCGAAGTCGGAGGAGCGAAACCATTTGGCCCCCTCTTTTTCATAGACGTGACCGCTTTTCTCCAGCCGTTCAACCGCGCGCTCGACCGCGCCGCTTTCTGTCAATGAACGTTCAGAGAACCACTTTTCGTAATTGACATTGAACTGTGACAGGTCGTCACGGATATCCGCCAGAATATAGTCAAGCCCGGTATCGAATACAAAGCGATAGTCGTCGGCACCAAGCAGGGTTTTGGCCTGGGCAATCAGCGCGTCGATATATTTTTCCTTGTCGCCGCCCTCGGTTTCATCTGCTGGCAGTGCGGCGGCAATTTCATCCCAGGCATGACGCAGGCGATCACCGTTTTCACGATGCAGCTTGGCGGCCACGTCCCAGACATAGTCGCCTTTATAACCGTTGACCGGAAAGGGCAGTTCTTCACCTGCCAGTTCCAGATAGCGCAGCCAGACGCTGGCGGCAAGAATGTCCATTTGCCGCCCGGCATCGTTGACGTAATATTCGCGGTGAACCTCAAAACCCATGGCCGCCAGCAGATCCGCCACAGTGGCACCGTAGGCGGCCCCACGGCCATGGCCGACATGCAGGGGACCGGTAGGATTGGCGGAAACAAACTCTACCTGGACTCGTTTACCGGCACCCAGGTGGGTGTGGCCATAGTCTTCCCCAGCCTCAAGAATGGTCGGCACCACGGCCTGAAAAGCCTGCTGGCTCAGGCGGAAATTGATAAAACCCGGTCCGGCAATCTCAACCTTGACGACATGATCGGAGGCGGGCAATGCGGCGACCAGATCATCGGCTATATCCCGCGGTTTTCGGCGTGCCCCTTTCGCCAGCAGCATGGCCAGGTTGCTGGCAAAATCGCCATGTGCGGGATCGCGAGTGCGTTCAACCTGAAGGGTGGGATTGGCATCAGTCGGCAATGCGCCAGCCTGTTTGAGGCTGTCCAGCGCCTGCTGGAGCAAGATCATGATTTGCTGTTTCAATGTTGCGTCTTTGTTGGTTGTCAGGGGTTGGAGCATGAATGGGGTACGGAGCGGGATGTTACTACAAAAGCCCGGTAGGGTGGGCATGGTTTTTATGCCCACGCGTTTAGGCTAGCCACTAAGCTCGCGGATGCTCTCCCAGCCAGATCGCCAGCCAGCGAGTTTGGTCATTATCTTCCAGGGCAATTTTCAGGCTCATGGTCAGGGGCACGGACAACAGCATACCCACCGGCCCCAGCAGCCAGCCCCAGAAGATCAGGGACAGGAATATCACCAGGGTGGAGAGACCGATGCCACGTCCGAGCAGGCGTGGCTCGACGAAGTTGCCGATGATGAAATTTACCAGCAGATAGACCAGGGCGGTGGCGCCGGCGGCCCCTATACCCAGCTGGATCAGGGCCAGTAGAATAGCCGGCACCGCCGCGATAATTGAGCCAATGTTGGGAATGAAATTGAGCAAAAAGGCGAGAAAGCCCCAGAGTACGGGATAATCCACGCCAATGATCATCAGAGCGAGGGCGACGATGATGGCGGTGGCCAGACTGACCAGTGACTTGATGGCGATGTAGTGGTTGACGCCGGTCATAAAACGTCTGAAGCGGGCCATAGATTTCTCGGTATCACCGGTCATGGCGCGCAGTTTGGCGGCGAAGCTGGAGCTTTCCAGGAGAATGAAGACCACAGTCAGCAGGATCAGAAAGGTGTTACTCAGCACCTGGCCCAGTCCGCTGAGCAGGGCCTGTACCAGCTGCATGGCCGCTGCCGGATTGATAATATTTTCGAGGTTCAGGCTTGAAGTGTCTATGCCCAGCTTCTGCATGGTATTCAGCAGGGTCAGGGTCAGCCCATGCAGACGATCCTGATATTGGGGCAGGGAGCGGCTAAAATCAGTGAGTGAGCTGCCGACGAACAGGGCGGTGAGAAAGAAGGCGATCACCAGACCGGTGATCACGATGAGTACCGCAAACGCAGGCGGCACTCTGCGTCGAGTCAGCCAGGCCATGGGGGAACGGCAGGCCACGGCGATAAAAACCGACAGCAGAAAAGGCACCAGAATCGGTGTTATCACACGCATGCCGGCAATAATAACCACCAGCGCGGCAAGCGCCAGCAGCAGCAAGATCAGGGATTGTTTTTGCCTGCCGGGTTGCGTCTCTGACATGTCCATCTCCAGCCATCTTCATCAGGCTGGAGTGTAACTGATGCTGAAGTGTGAAAGAACTAATACATTTCCATCGGATCCACGTCAATCGACCAGCGCACCTTGCGCGCGCTTTTCATATTTTCCAGTGGCGGCATGAGCCGTGCTAACCACTGTTGTAGCTCTCCCCGTTGATGATGCTGAAACAGGAGCTGAGCGCGGAAGCGTCCGGCGCGGCGTTCCATCGGCGCGGGCAGGGGGCCAAAGGCCAGCAGCTGTGGCTGGATGAGGGCGGCCTGTTGTTTCGCCTGCTGTAGAAACTGCATCGCAGCCTCGGCCTCGGGGCTTTCTGCGCGTAATAGTGCGAGATGACTGTAGGGGGGCAGTTGCGCCTCGGCGCGTTCCTTGAGCAAGGACTGGGAGAAGCCAGGGTAGTCGTGGCGCAGTAGAAAATGTAGCAAGGGGTTGTCTGGCTGGTGCGTCTGGATCAGGACTTCACCGGCGCGTTCGGCGCGTCCCGCGCGTCCGGCCACCTGCAAAAGCAGTTGCCCCATGCGTTCGCTGGCGCGGAAGTCCGCGCTAAACAGGCCGTAGTCAGCATCGAGCATACCGACCAGGGTGACATTGGGAAAATGATGACCCTTGGCCAGCATCTGGGTGCCCACCAGAATAACCGGTGCGCCGCGCTGGATTTCGGCCAGTTTCTGATCGAGGCTGCCCTTGCGGCGGGTGCTGTCACGGTCGATGCGCAAGATCCGGATATGCGGGAAGCGCGCGGTCAGTGTGTCTTCCACGCGCTCGGTTCCGGCACCCATGAAATGCAGGTTGCCGCTGTTGCAGTCCGGGCAGCCCCGGTTGACCGGGCGCTGTGAACCGCAATGATGGCAGCGTAGCTGCTGTTGTCCGTGATGCACGGTCATGTGCGCGTCACAGCGCAGGCAGCGGGCGTGCCAGCCGCACTCGTGGCACATGAGCACGGGCGCATAGCCGCGGCGGTTGATAAATAACAGCACCTGGCCCTTGTCATCCAGATGCTGGCGGACGCGGGTCAGTAGCTGGGCGCTGAGTCCCTGTTCGAGTTTCTGGTGCCGGATATCGAGCAGGTGTAACTGTGGCCGTTGCGCATTACCCGCTCGCTCGGGCAGTAACAGCATCTGTGAGCGCTGCTGGGCAACGTTGTGCAGGCTTTCCAGTGAGGGGGTGGCGGAGCCCAGGATGATGGGAATGCCCGCTTTCCGGGCCCGTACAATGGCCAGGTCGCGGGCGTTGTAGCGGAAGCTGTCCTGCTGCTTGAAGGACAGATCATGCTCCTCATCGAGAATGATCAGGCCGAGCTTTGGCAGCGGTGTGAACAGCGCTGAGCGGGTGCCAATCAGTACGCCCGCCCTGCCTGCGGCGCAGGCCAGCCAGTTGTCCAAGCGCGCCTGATCGGAGAGCCCCGAATGCAGCAGCGCAATCGGTCCGTTTATCTGTTGGCTGAGGCGCTCACGGAAACGCTGCATCAACTGCGGAGTAAGACCGATCTCGGGCGCCAGCACCAGTACCTGCCGGCCCGCAGTCAGCACCTTCTGGATAACCTGTAGGTAAACCTCGGTTTTGCCGCTGCCGGTGATGCCATTGAGCAGGTAACACTGATAGTGATCCAGGCCGGTGCTGATGGCGTCCAGCACCGCTTGCTGATGCGGGTTGAGTGCCGGTGCGACTGCTTTCGGTTTGTCAGCCTCAGCAGGCGAAGTCAGCGTAAATTCACGTTTGCGGATCGTTACCCAGCCTTTTAGCACCAGGCGGGCCATGCTTGATCGCCAGTTTAGCTGTTGCTGATTCAATGAGGAGGCGTCCAGCCCGGCAGGATATTGTTGCAGGATCTGTAGCAGCGCAGCCTGTTTCGGCGCTCGCTTGAGGCTGCCCGGATCCGTTTTCCAGCCTGCCGGACTCAACTGCCAGCAGGATTCTGTCTTCGCCCGCGCGGCCTGTCCCTGGCGCAGCAGGGTGGGCAGGCTGCCGAGGATCACCTCGCCAATGGAATGCTGGTAATAACGGCTGGCCCAATGCATCAGCGCCAGTAGCTCTTGCGGCAGAATAGGCTGGCTGTCCAGGAGCGCCTCGGCCCGGCGCAGTTTTTGTAATGCCAGTTCACTGTGATCGGCAACGTCCAGCAGCACGCCTACCAGTTTTCGCCGGCCAAAGGGTACGCGCAGGCGCACACCGGGTTGCAGTTGTGCCGATGTGCAACCGGAAGGTGGCAGGTAATCAAAAATACGTCGCAACGGGCCGGGGAGGGCCATGCGCAGAATCAGCTCAGAATCAAATGTACTCAAAGGGCGAAATTCCGGATTAAAATAGAGGATAAAAAGATTAACTTAGCGCAGTTTTGTCGAATCATTCTGGAATAAATACCCTAAGTCTTTGTCTGGTCTTGATTTCCTGCCTTATCCACAGAAGCTGTGGATAACTCTGTGGATGGGGTGGGGTAAAACCTCTCAAGACCTGATGATTATTACACTATTGTTAAAGTGGACAGTTTTTGTGCGCAAGTTAAATAATACAATTAACAATAACTTACATTATTTTATTAGAGTTTCGCCGTTTTTTGACAGCTAAGTTGTTGTTCCTGCGGGTGCTGTGCATAACAATAGAAAAAATTCAGAAACAGGCTTGTCATTCATGCTTTTTCTGTGCTAATCAGCGCTTCCAGGTGGTTCAAAGTGGCCGGAATGGCGCATCAAGGTTTATATCTTAATCCTGAATAAATATCACTGCTGTCCCGTTAGTTCTCGCTGCTCTTTAATGATTTCGATTACCCGAGTTGCTTCAGCTTACTCGGGTTCCTGGATTAATTCAGAGAATCAGTAAGGCGATGGCCAGAGGCGCCAGCAGCCCGACCGTAATGCGCCAGCCCAGCGCTACCTGACCGGCAAAAAACGCGATGCCGGTTTTGATGATGCTATTGACTACGGCGGCGAGCAGAATAGCGTATGCGGCGGCGTCCAGCGGCAGTTGTTGCAGGCTCATATGTGTGAGCGAGAGCGTGATAGCGTCAACATCGGCGATGCCGGAGGCGCCGGCCAGCAGATAGATTCCAGAATCACCGAAGTAATGCACCATTATACGGGACAGCAGCATGATCATGGCCAGCAACAGGCCGAATTGCAGGGCACTGGCGATATGAAAAGGGTTGCGCAGACGTGGATGACTGGATTGTGGCGTATCAGCTTTCGATTGGCGCCAGAAGACAAAGGCCAGCAGATAGATCAGGGCGGCGCTCAACAGCACGGGCAACAGAAGCTGGCGGCCGAGCAGGGGATTGAATATAAAGGTAATCACCAGCATGCGCGGAAACATGGTAGCGCAGGCAGCCAGAATACCAGCCGCCGTGGCATTGGTATAACCGGGATGTTTATGGGTCAGACGTGAGAGGTGCAGGGTGACGGCGGTGGACGATGCCAGTCCGCCGAAGATGCCGGTGATCAGCACACCCTGGCGGGTGCCGGTGATTTTCATGGCAAAGTAGCCGACAAAGGAGATGGCGGCGATCAGTACCACCATCCACCAGATCTGGTAGGGATTAAGCGCATCCCAGGGATCAAACGTGCGGTTAGGCAGCACCGGCAGGATGACCACGGAAATCAGCAGCATTTTCAGTACGGCGTATAACTCGATGCGCTCCAGTTGACGCAGGAACCGGTGCAATACGGGTTTGACGCTTAACAAGAGGGTGATGACGACTGTGACGGGGGCCGCGATGTGAGCCTGGCCGAGGGTACACAGCGCGCCAAGCAGGAAGGTCAGCAGAATGGTGATGATGCTGGTAATACCGATGTCATCCTGCTCCCGGATACGCTGGTAATACGCGGCAATGGCGATCAGTACCAGGCCGATAAAACCGAAACCAATGAGCAGCATGTCGATCTGCTGTGCGAGCAGTGCCCAAATTCCCCCAAGCAGACTGATCAGACCGTACGTGCGCAGCCCGGCAACACGTTCCCCCTCTTCCTGTTTGCGTGTGTGCCAACCGCGTTCCAGGCCAATCAGTAAACCCAGGGCCAGGGCCGAGGCAAGTTGCTGCAGGATGTTCAGTTCATTCAGTTCATTCAGCGAGTCAGGCATGAGAGGATTCTTAATAGCTGGCGTATAGTATAAAAATAGCAGCTGGGCGCTATTGGTTCCGGTATAGCGCCATTTATTTTTGAGGCAGATCAGGTATGGCATTATGGCAACACATTGCGCTAGAGATTTCGGCGGCCAGTGGTGAACGGTTTGAACTGGAAACGCAGCAAGCGATGGCGGGGGGGTGCATTAGTCAGGCATACCGATTGAAAGGACGGCAGGGTAAGGGGTATTTCGTCAAGCTTAATCAGGCCGCGTCATTGCCCATGTTTGAAGCAGAAGAGGAAGGATTACAGGAACTGGCGCGAGCCGATGCGATCAAAGTTCCGACATCGTTATGCAGTGGCATGGCGGCTGGGCAGGCTTTTTTAGTGCTGGAGGATCTGTCGCTGGGGGGCGCGGGGTCGATGGCGGCCTTTGGCCGGCAGCTGGCGCAGATGCATCGCCATACACAGCAACAGTTTGGCTGGCGTGGTGACAATACCATTGGTTCCACTACCCAGATCAATACGCCGACTGGTAGTTGGGTTAACTTCTGGCGTGAACAACGGTTGGGGTTTCAGTTACAACTGGCGGCTGAAAACGGTGCCGCTCGTAGCCTGATCGATAAGGGGCAAAAGCTGTTGCAGGGTTTTGATTGCCTGTTCAGCGACTATCAGCCCGTAGCCTCGTTGTTACATGGCGATCTGTGGTCCGGCAACTATGCTTTTACCCGGATGGGGGAGGCGGTGATTTTCGACCCGGCCGTGTATTACGGCGACAGGGAAACGGATGTCGCCATGAGTGAGCTCTTTGGTGGCTTTTCCGCAGATTTTTATGCCGCATATCAGGAAGCCTGGCCGCTAAACAGCGGCTATGCCGTGCGCAAGACGTTTTACAATCTTTACCATGTCCTCAATCACTTCAATCTCTTCGGCGGCGGTTATGCGGCACAGGCCGAGGCTATGATTGAACGTCTGCTGGCAGAATGCTGAGTTATATCTGAACGCTATTCAGGTTCGGCGCTTGTCCCAGAACTGTGCCGCCAGCATCTTCATATCCTGTGCCTCGTGGGCCATTGCGGTACTGGCCTCTTCGCTGCTGCGAATGCCCTCGACGCTGATTTCCGAGGTCTGCTGGATATTAACGACATTCTGGCTGACTTCCTGGGCGACGGCATTTTGCTCATCGACGGCGGTGGCAATCTGCGCGCTCATATCGTTGATAGTGGCCACCGCATCGGTAATGGCATCCAGCGAGGTGACCGCTTCCTTGCCGCGTTCGACGCTGTTGTCCGCCTGGCTACGGCTTTTACCCATGACCTCAACGGCTCGGCCGGTGCCGCTTTGCAGATGTTCGATCATGTCCTGAATCTCGCGGGTAGAGTCACGGGTGCGGTTGGCCAGGGTGCGTACCTCATCGGCGACCACAGCGAAGCCGCGGCCCTGATCGCCGGCGCGGGCGGCCTCGATGGCGGCGTTGAGAGCCAGCAGATTGGTTTGTTCGGCAATATCACTGATGACATTGACCACGCTACTGATTTTGTCGCTGTCCTTGTTCAGCTCCTGAATGACCTCGCTGGCCTGCTCGACATCCCGGGCAAGACTGTGAATAGCCTCCATCGTGCGGTTGACCACCTGTTTGCTGTTGCTGGTTTCGGTATTGGCCTGTTTGGCAGATTCCGCAGTGAGCTGGGCATTGGCCGCCACTTCCTGAATGCTGGCCGACATTTCCGTTACCGCCGTGGCTACCTGTTCGGTCTCTGAATGCTGGTTATTGATGCTGTCCTTGTTCAGCTCAATGGAGTGGATGAGTTTGTCCGCATATTGAGAAATGTCGCTGGAACTGTCGGCGATACGGCCGACTATGCCGCCGGTTTCTGTTTCCAGATATTTCATGGCCAGCATCACCTGGCCCGCCTCATCATGACGGTCGGTGAAGATATGCCGGGCAATCGGATTATTAAAAATACGCCTGGTTTTTGCAAAGATTTTGCACAGCGGAAGGATTTCCCGGTAATAAAAGGCAGGAATAATGGCGAAGCCGGGCAGCAGGCTGAGCAGCGCCAGCAGCGGGCTCAGGTTGCCATTGAGCACGGGTATGCTCAGGGTGGCCAGTTGCAGCAGCAAAAAAGTGATGATCAGTTTATAACGTAACTTCAGCGGTGAGTACTTGAGCCAGCGAGGCCGTTTGCCGTTATTGAGACTGGCATAAAGTTTTTCTGCACGTCGGATCTCTTCAGGGTGAGCCTTGCTGCGAACCGACTGGTATTCGCAGATTTCACCGTTTTTCATAATCGGAGTGACATAGGCGTTGACCCAGTAGTAATCCCCGTTTTTGCAACGGTTCTTGACGATGCCCATCCAGGACCGGCCGGACTTGATGGTTTTCCAGAGGTCGTCAAAGGCCGCAGGCGGCATGTCGGGATGGCGCACCACATTGTGGTTTTTACCGATTAGTTCGTCTTTGTCAAAGCCACTGATAGCGATGAAGTCAGGATTGACGTAGGTGATGGCGCCTTTCAGATTGGTGGTGGAGAGGAGATTGGCGTCATCGGCAAAGGTTTTTTCATTATGGGTTACAGGCAGGTTTTTCTTCATGTCTCGGCTCACTGATCGTCTAGGCCGTCGGTTTTTTAAAGGACGGTACTATTAGAAATAGGATAGAGATAGGCCTGCAAGGAACCTACCCTGGTGGAGTTTTTATCGGTTTGCGAAGGAAAATACTTTAATCAGGTATCTTGTGGTTTATCCAGGTTAGACGCATTGGCCCAGGGGTTACTCGGCGTGCAGGGCTTCGACCGGATCCAGGCGGGCGGCGCGGCGGGCAGGCAGGACGCCGGCGAGCAGGCCGATGAGGATGGCGCTGACTTCCGCCAGCAACACATAGAGCCAGGGCGTGTGTACCGGCAGGGCAGGCAGAAGTAGGTTCAGCAACTGTGCGCTACCCAGTCCGAAGACCAGTCCGCTGAAGCCGCCGATAGCGGCGAGGATGGTGGCTTCGCCAAGAAACAGGCCGAGTATCTGTCGGCGGCTGGCGCCCAGGGCGCGCAGCAGACCGATTTCACGAGTGCGTTCATTGACCGCGATGGTCATGATGGTGATGATGCCGATTGCACCCACCAGCAGGGAGATGGCACCAATAGCGGCGACCGCGAAGGTCAGCACGTTGAGCACCGAGCCGAGCACATCCAGCATCTGCTGCTGGGTGGTGATGGTCACGTCATCTGTACCATGGCGGGCTTTAAGTGTGCGCCGGATGCCCTTTACCACTTTGTCTACCGGTGTATTTTCCGCATACAACACATCGATTTCAAACAGGCTGTCACGGTTGAACAAAGCCATACTGCGGGCGGCGGGAATATAAACCGTATCGTCCAGATCAAAACCCAGCACCGTACCCTTGGACTCCATCACACCAATCACGCGATAGCGGCTGCCGCCGATAGTAATACGCTGCCCCAGGGGATTGCTGTCAGCGAACAACTCCTTACGCAGCTTGCTGCCCAGTACGGCGAAGGCGCGTGGTGCCGTGGGATCATCAGGCGGCAGGAAGCGTCCGGATTTAACCGTCATGCTGAAAGCTTCGGGCATGGCCGGACCCACGCCATAGACCGAGGCGCGTCGGCTTCGGTTGGCGGCTTCCACCTCGGCGTTGCCCTGCACAAAGGGCACCACGGCGAGGGCATAGGGCAAGCGCTTCAGGGCGCCAGCGTCCTCGATACTCAGGGGTCGCTCACTGCCAAACATACCCACACTGGCGCCGCTGGTGGTGGCACGGCCAGGATTGATAGCGACCAGGTTGGTGCCGAACTGGGTAAATTCGGCCAGTACAAAGTGGTGGATGCCTTCGCCAATGGAGGTCAATAGCACCACGGCGGCAATGCCGACGCCGATGCCCAGGGCGGTGAGAAAACTGCGCAAACGATGGTCGCCGAGAGAGCGGCGGGTGAGGTTAAAATAGTCGCGGCTGAGCATCGTCTTAGGTCATACTCTCAGCGCCCTGACAGAGCCATCACCGGATCCAGGCGGGCGGCGCGGCGGGCGGGCAGCAGTGAAAACAGTAGCCCAGCGCCCAGCGCCACGGCCAGTGAGCCGATGATTGCCCAGGTCGGGGCATAGGCGGGCAGGCTGGGAAAGGCGTAGCGAAGGGTGGCATTGCCCAGCCCGCCCAGCAGCAGCCCGGCCCCCGCCCCCAGAGTGGAGAGCAGGATGGCTTCGGAAATAATCAGAACGATGATTTGCCGAGGAGCGGCCCCCAGCGCTTTGAGCAGACCGATTTCGGCGGTGCGCTGGGAGACGGCGACCAGCATTACGTTCATGATCAGGATCCCGGCTACGGCCAGACTGATAGCGGCGATACCGCCTACGGCGTAGGTGAGCGCGCCGAGAATGCGATCAAAAGTAGCCAGTACCGCATCCTGGGTGATGACGGTCACGTCCCGTTTGCCCTGATGGCGCGCCTTCAGGGTGTCGATGACAAACTGCTTGACCGGCCCGATGTCGATTCGGTTTCGGGCTTCGATGAGAATACGAAACAGCGAGGCCGTATTGAACAGTTGCTGCGCTGAGGCGACCGGAACAAGAATGGTGTCCTGTACATCGACGCCGATGGAACGGCCTTCGGAGGCCAGTACGCCGATGACCCGGAAGCGGCGGTCACCCAGCCGCAACCATTCACCGAGCACCCGTCCGGGGCCGAATAGTTCCTCACGAATTTTCTTGCCAATGATGCAGACCGAGGTGGCGCGATCCAGATCGGTCTGTGGCAGAAACGTTCCCTGGGCCATGTCCCAGTGACGTATGCCCAGTAAATCATGGTTGCTGCCGATGACGACGGCTGCGCGGCTGCGCCCCTGATAGTGGGCATTGACCGAACCGACATTGATCGGTGCGATACGCCGCACCTGCGCTGAGCGCAGTAGTGACTGGGCATCATTCAGAGTGAGATCGCGTGGTGTTTCCCCCATCAGGGTGGTGGGGTTGAGGCCGGTGGTTTCCGAATAACCGGGCAAAACGATAATGAGGTTGGTGCCCAGCGAGGCGAACTCACCGGTAACATAACGGCGCGCACCCTCTCCCAGTGCGGTGAGCATAATCACCGCCGCCACGCCAATGGCCATCGCCAGCAACATCAGCAAGGTGCGCGCCGGATAGCCTTTCAGGGCGCGCCAGGCAAAGCGTGCAATATCACCGGCCAGAATTTGCATGTTCTATCTATTCCATCTGTAGGCAGTGCTGATGGGGTTTCGCCCGGTCCCCGGGCGGGGTATCATGGCTATCCCATATCAGGAAAGCCTAATTTATCAGCTCTGGCTTTTATTTAGACGCATTATTGATGCATTCTATATAATCTGCCGTGACGATACCCTGGTGTCAAGACTCAAACGCTCGACCCCTCTTTACGGCGTATTATTGAACACGCTGGAAAAATAATCCTGGATAGTTTTTATGAAGCCTGCTGTACCAAAATCTCCATCGAACACGCCTATGATTGCTGTTGACGGCAACGAAGCCGTTGCTTCTGTCGCGCACCGGCTGAACGAAGTCATCGCCATCTACCCCATCACACCTTCCTCCACCATGGGCGAGCTGTCGGATGCCTGGTCGGCGGCCGGACGCAGGAACGTCTGGGGCAACGTGCCTCATGTGGTGGAAATGCAATCCGAGGCGGGTGCAGCAGGTGCGGTGCACGGCGCGTTACAGTCGGGCGCGTTGACAACAACGTTTACGTCGTCCCAGGGTCTACTGCTGATGATCCCCAACCTCTATAAGATTGCGGGCGAATTGTTGCCGTTTTGCATGCACGTTGCGGCACGCACCCTTGCGACGCATGCGCTGAGCATTTTCGGCGATCACTCCGACGTGATGGCGTGCCGTCAGACGGGCATGGCCATGTTGAGCAGCGCCACGGTGCAGGAAGCGCAGGACTTCGCGTGCATCGGCCAGGCGGTGGCCTTGAGTTCGCGGGTGCCGATCATGCATTTTTTCGACGGTTTTCGCACCTCGCACGAGGTGTCGAAAATCGCGCTGCTTGGTGATGACGACCTGCGCGCCATGGTCGACTCGGATAGGGTGGAGGCTCACCGGCAAAACGGACTGAGTCCCGACCATCCGGTCTTGCGCGGATCCAGTCAGAATCCGGACACGTTCTTTCAGATGCAAGAGGCGCGCAATCTTTACCATGATGCCGTTCCGGGTATTCTGGAAGAGGCGTTCGAAAAATTTGCCAAACTGACGGGCCGCAAATACAACGTATTTGACTACTTCGGTGCGCCGGACGCCGAACGCATTATTGTAATCATGGGGTCGGGCGGAGAAACGGTGTGCGAGGCTGCGGACTTCCTGAACGCTCATGGCGAAAAAGTCGGGCTGGTTATGGTGCGCCTGTACCGCCCGTTTGACTGGGTGCGCTTCACCCGCGTGTTGCCCGAAACCGTGAAGGCGGTGGCGGTTCTGGACCGGTGTAAAGAGGTCGGTGCGTTGGGCGAGCCTTTATATCTGGATGTGGTCGCGGCGCTCAACCGTGCGGGACGTGCGATTAAGATTATCGGCGGACGCTATGGCCTGTCGTCCAAGGATTTCACCGCCGCCCAGGCCAAGGCCGTGTTCGACGAGTTGGAAAAGGACGAACCCAGGCCGACGTTTACGGTGGGCATCATCGACGATGTCACAGGCCTGTCGCTCAACGTAGACGATTCTTTCGTATGCGAGGGGCCGAATGTGCGCCGCGCCATGTTCTTCGGGCTTGGATCCGACGGTACGGTGGGGGCGAACAAGAACTCTATTAAGATCATCGCAGAAAATACTGACCACTATACCCAGGGTTATTTCGTTTACGATTCCAAAAAAGCCGGTGCCATCACCATTTCGCACCTCCGTTTCTCGCCGCAACCGATTCGCTCGCGTTATTTGATCAAGCATGCCGAGTTTCTTGCCTGTCATCAGTACGAATTTCTGGAAAAGCTGGATGTCCTGGGCCATGCGGCTCCGGGCGGCGTGTTCCTGTTGAATGCGCCCTACGGCAAGGAGGAAATCTGGGCCAGATTGCCGCTTTCGGTGCAACGTGAAATTATCGGCAAGAACCTCACGTTTTATGTTATCAACGCGGCGCGTGTGGCGTACGAAGCGGGCCTGGGCAAACGCATCAATACGGTGATGCAGGTTTGCTTCTTCCGACTCGAAAATGTGCTTGAGCACGATGAGGCCATCCGCCAGATCAAAGATGCCATTGACAGGAGCTATGGGCAAAAAGGCCGCCAGGTGGTGGAAAAAAACTGGGCCGCAGTCGATGCGACCTTAGCGCACCTGGAAGAAGTCGAAGTGCCCGCTACCGCAGACGCGGATTTTGATATCCCGCCCATCGTGTCGCCCCATGCGCCCAAATTCGTTCAGGATATTACCGCCAGGATCCTGGAGGATAAGGGGGACATGCTGCCGGTCAGCGCCTTTCCCGTCGACGGTACCTGGCCCCTGGGCACGGCGAAGTGGGAAAAACGTAATCTGGCCGCCGAAATTCCGGTATGGGAAGAGGGGCTGTGCATCCAGTGCAATAAGTGCGCGTTGGTGTGCCCGCACGCGGCGATCCGCGTCAAGGCCTATGGCGCAGACGAATTGTCAGACGCGCCGGCGTATTTCAAGTCTATGGATTACAAAGGCCGCGAATTCGGACCGGATGTGAAGTATACCGTTCAGGTCGCGCCCGAGGATTGCACCGGCTGCACGCTTTGCGTGAAGGTCTGTCCGGGTAAGGATAAGCAAAACCCCGAACGGCTGTCCCTGGAAATGCGCCCGCAAGCGCCCTTGAAAATTCAGGAACGTAAAAACTTCGATTTCTTCCTGGCCTTGCCCGAAGCCGACCGCGCACGCCTGGGTTCGAGTCTGAAGATGAGCCAGTTCGCTGAGCCGCTGTTTGAATTTTCCAGCGCTTGCGTGGGATGCGGCGAGACGCCGTATATCAAATTGCTGACGCAGCTTTATGGGGATCGCGCGGTGATCGCCAATGCCACCGGCTGTTCGTCTATTTATGGCGGCAATCTGCCGACTACGCCGTATTCGTGCAACGCGGACGCTCGCGGACCCGCATGGGCGAATTCCCTGTTCGAGGACAATGCCGAGTTTGGTCTTGGCCTGCGCCTCGGACTCGATCGCCATAAAAATCATGCGCACCAACGGTTAGCCGGGATGACCGAAGCTATCGCTGACGATGCCCTGGTGGACGGTCTTTTGAAGGCTGATCAATCCGACGAGGCGGGCATTATCGCCCAACGCGAGCGCGTAGCGTCCCTGAAGGTGCGGTTAGCGGAAATGGGCAGTGAAGACGCCGCGTATCTTGCCAATATCGCGGATTATCTGGTGAAAAAGACGTTATGGATCGTGGGCGGTGACGGCTGGGCCTACGACATCGGTTACGGCGGCCTGGATCATGTTTTGGCATCGGGCGCGAACGTGAATATTCTGGTGCTGGACACCGAGGTCTATTCCAACACCGGCGGCCAGCAATCCAAGGCGACACCGCTGGCAGCGGCAGCCAAGTTCGCCAGCGCGGGCAAGACGTTGCCAAAGAAGGATCTGGGACTCATGGCTATCAGCTACGGCCATGTCTATGTGGCGTCCATTGCGTTGGGCGCGAAAGATCTTCAGACGCTCAGGGCGTTTCAGGGAGCGGAGCAATTCAATGGCCCCTCCCTGATTATCGCCTATTCGCCATGCATCGAGCACGGCTATGATCTGTCGGCCAGCCTGGACCAGCAAACCCTGGCGGTGGAAACAGGGTACTGGCTGCTGTACCGCTTCGACCCGCGCCTGACGGCGCAAGGTAAAGCGCCCCTGCAACTGGACAGCAAGGCCTCCTCCAGACCCCTGGGCGACTACCTGCTCAACGAAAACCGTTTTCGCCAGGTGCAGCGAAAAGACCCGGAGCACTTCGCCATGCTGATGAAGAGGCTGGAAGACGAAATCGCGCATCGCCGTCAAGTGTTCGAGGCGCTTGCCGCCATCAAACCTGACTCCGCCCGTGGATGAACCAGCCTGTGACCGGTAAGGGTTCAATCTCTTTGGGTGCCATTCCCCGCTGCTTGCGGCGAAAAATAGCAGGATGGGTAAAACAAAGTGCGAAGTCCAGAGGGGAAACCGACCAGCGCGCTACCACTTAATACCCCGTCCGCTTGCGGCGGGGTTGTTATAGACGCGTATTGGGTCGGCCCATGATACGGACAATGCACGACAAACCGGAAACACACTTTCTCACCCTGCCGGACGGTCGGCGGCTGGCTTATGCTCGCTATGGTGCGCCATCCGGCCGGCCGCTGTTTTACCTGCACGGCCTGCCCGGTTCCCGGTATGAATGCCAGTTGATTGATGCGCCGGCATGCGAGGCCGGTGTCAGCGTGATTGCCCCGGATCGTCCCGGTTACGGCCTGACCCCGCCACGGCGCGACCCTTCATTGTGCGCCTGGACCCACGACATCGCGGCCCTGGCTGACGGGTTGGGCATCGACCGTTTCGGGGTCATCGGCGTTTCAGGCGGCGGCCCCTGCGCCCTGGCCTGCGCCCATGAAATGCCCGAAAGGGTCAGAGTAGTCGCCCTGGTGGCAAGCCTGGGGCCGGTATCTGAAACATCGCTGAGAAAGGCCATGAAGCGGCCCGCCCGGCTCCTTTTTTATCTGGCCAACCACCTGCCCGCGCTGTTCAGACTGATGGTCGCGCAACCCGTCATGCAACTGTCCCGGATCAGGCCCGAGTGGCTGATACGCCTGGTGGCCGCTGCCAATGGGGGGGCCGACAAACGCATCCTGCTCGAACCGCTCGTACTCCGGGCTTTCACGTTGAGTATTCAGGCTTGTTTTCAGCAGGGTGCCCTGGGCAGTATGCAGGACCTGCGCCTGTTCCGACAGCCCTGGGGATTCGAGCTTGGCAATATCCGGGCACCGGTCCACCTGTGGCACGGCGACCTGGACAAAATCGTACCCCCCAGCCACAGTCGTCACATCCACAGTCGGTTGCCCAACTCAAGCCTGGATATTGTCCTGCGGGAAGGGCACTTTTCGTTACCGCTCAAACATATGCGGGATTTTCTCGAAACCGTACGGGCTTGATCAAACGGCGATCGCCGGTAGCGCCGTGACACCTGCCGGCATCACAGCAATAACGCAGGCCTGACCCCAGCCGTG
>CAZQVV010000014.1:18412-40464 GCA_964596835.1 uncultured Thiohalophilus sp.
GCGCCGTGACACCTGCCGGCATCACAGCAATAACGCAGGCCTGACCCCAGCCGTGTGACCCCAGCCGTGATAACGCAGGCCTGACCCCAGCCGTGTGACCCCAGCCGTGTGACCCCAGCCGTGTGACCCCAGCCGTGTGACCCCAGCCGTGCGGCATCACAGCAATAACGCAAGCCTTTGCTGTTCATCCTTTGGGCCACTGTCGTGCTGTGTGGAATACCCGTAATATAAAAATCCTTTTATGAATAACACGATATGGGATGATGTACGGGATATTGCTTAAAATCAGTTCACGGGTGGTGGGTACACGCCCAGGGCGTCCCATCAATGGCTGGGATGGGAGATTGCTGACGGCGCGAATGATTTGTTTAACCGTTTTCTGCGCGGCAACAGGGTTGTCTTCCTCGATGTAAGTCCGGATGTTTTCAAGATCGTTCAGGGCTTCCTTTTCCCAGTGAATATTCATTCAGGTTGATCTTGCTCTTTTCTGGAACCCCAGCTATCTACCCATGTTTCAACCTGTTTATGGTCAACGAATTTCGATTCACCCTTATCCATTTTGTTGACAGCCTGTGCAATGGCTTCAATTTGCCATATCTGGTTTGCCACATAGTCTTTAATCGCTTGCGCCATTAGCCAGCTGCGGGAGCGATCTTCAATATGCGCCATTTTATCCAGTAAATTTAATGTCTCATCGTCCAGTCTTAGCGAAACACTGTGCGTCATCATCCCCCCCTTGTATATGAGTGTAGTTAACTGTGTTCAATATACTACATATCTCTACCCGCAACCATTTCAACCTTAAAATGCCTGTAAATCTTACTCTGCAGAGTACAGCAGAGGAGCCATACGCATCAGTTATTTTCGGTCAATGCGCCCGTCGAGCATGTGGATTTGCCGCTGGGCGCGTTGGCCAATAGCGGCGTCGTGGGTGACGACAACCAACGTAATGCCACGCTGGTTGAGATCTTCGAGCGTGCGGATCACCTCCTGTCCGGAGTTCTGATCCAGGTTGCCAGTGGGTTCGTCAGCCAGCAGCATCGTGGGTTCGGTGACGGTGGCGCGGGCAATGGCGACACGCTGGCGCTGACCGCCGGAAAGCTGATCCGGTTTATGGCGGCTGCGGTCACTTAAACCCAGTGCGGCCAGCGCCTGTTCGACTCGGGGGCGGCGCGCCTCAATCGGGATGCCGGTCAGCATCAGCGGCAGTTCCACATTTTCAAAAGCCGTGAGCCGGGGCACCAGATGGAAGGCCTGAAACACGAAACCGATATAACGGTTGCGGGCCGCAGCCTGCTGGTCGTCGCTGAGCGCGGTGACATCCTGAGCATTGAGAAGATACTGCCCGGAATTGGCGCGATCCAGCAGGCCCAGAAGATTGAGCAGGGTGGATTTGCCGGAACCCGAAGGTCCCATGATGGAAAGGTAATCGCCTGCGGCAATGTCGAGACTGATATCATCGAGCGCGCGGACGGTTTGATCGCCGACCTGAAAGTTACGATGAATATTGCGCAGCTCGATCATGATTTATTTGGGATGCTGCAATAAGTGCAGAGACGTAGAGATTAAATGGTTTTGATTATTAATAACTTTTCTCCGCGCCTTTGCGTTAATTAAATGCCTTTCAGGCATGGCGCGTTCCCGAGGTTCAATCATTCAGGTTTAACCCGGACACCGTTTTTCAGCCCTTCGCGCGCCACCGAAACGACGATGCGATCACCGGCCTTGAGACCGGACAGCACTTCGGTGTAACTCCAGTTGTGCATACCGGTTTTGATTTGACGTTCTTCGATAGTGTTGTCATCGCGCAGGACAAAGACACGCTTGCCTTCCATCAGTGCTTCGGTGGGAATGCGCAGAACCTTTTCATGGCGTTTGAGAATTACTTCCACGTCTGTGCTGTAGCCAGGCAGCATATTTTTGGTATCCCCCGGATTACGGAAAGCCACTTCGACTTCGACCGTACGCGCCTGTTTTTCACGATCGAGGACATAGGCCGCCACCCGGCGAATGATCCCCTTGAACAGGACGTGGGGGAAGGCGTCGAGTGAAATGTTGGCGCTCATGCCGGTTCTGATTTGCGGGGCATCGACCTCATCGATGGGCGCGGACACGTACAGGCAGGTGTAGTCGATCAAGTCAATCGCAGGTACGGTGGCGACGCCCACGGGTGAGGGCGTGAGGTATTCCCCCAGCTCCCCGTTCACTTTGGCCACGGTGCCGTCAAAAGGGGCCCGCAGGCGGGTGCGCGCCAGGGCGGCATCGGCGACATCGACGCGCGCCTGGCTGACTTTTATCGAGGTATTGGCCGCGTCACAGGCTGCCTGGCGGGCACTGGCGTTCCCTTCGGCTTTGTCGATGGCTTCCCTGGAGGCCAGGTTTTTTGTAAGTAATTGTCGAAGTCGGCTTGCCTCGCGTTTAGCCACCTCGGCAGTGACACAGGCTTCACGTGCGCGCGAGACGCTTGCTTTTACTTCACGGCGTGCGAGCGTTGCCTGTGCGCGGAGATCATCGTTCCAGATCTCCAGCAGCACCTGACCGCGCTTAACCCGCTCACCTTCGTTGACGGGAAGGTGCTCAATTTGCCCGCCCACCGAGGGTGATAGCCGTGCCCGGCGGCAGGCCTTAAGGGTGCCAGCGCGGGTATTGGCGACGCTGGACAACACTTCGCCCTTGCCCACAGTTTGGATGATTACCGCCACTGCCCGGGGACGATTGAGATAGCTGACAAGTGCGATCAGCGCGCCGATTGCAAGCAGGGCAATAAGTATAAGGCGGTGGCGTTTGCGCATGGATTTTTATAAAAGCATTCGGATGATGGTGATATGCTACGTTATCAATTGCTACGCATAAAGCACAGGATCTTTTTTAGTCTATATGTCTTCCTTTAAGCTGTTCAAAGCCCAAATGAGCTGGCGGGAAGCTGTTCGGGTCTATCGCCAGCCGCAGGTGCTGGGTATGCTGTTTCTGGGTTTTGCCGCAGGCCTGCCTTTTTTACTGGTTTTCAGCACCCTCTCGGCCTGGTTGACCGAAAGCGGTCTGACGCGTTCGGCTATCGGTTTTTTCAGTTGGGTCGGGATCACCTATTCCATTAAGATCTTTTGGGCACCGGTGGTGGACAGGTTGCCCCTGCCCCTGCTGGATCGGTGGCTGGGACGGCGGCGAAGCTGGATGCTGCTGGCGCAGTGCGGGATCATCCTCGGCCTGCTGGGCATGGCGGGTGCGCATCCGGGAAAAAGTGTCGAGGCGATTGCCCTGTTTGCCCTGCTGGTCGCGTTTTCTTCCGCCACCCAGGATGTCGCGTTGGATGCTTTTCGGATTGAATCCATCGACCAGGAATTTCAGGCTGCGATGGCTGCCACGTATATCGGCGGATACCGGCTGGGCTTGCTGGTCTCCGGCGCTGGCGCGTTTTATATTGCGACGTTCTGGGGTTGGCCATTCGCCTATATGAGTATGGCAGCCTGCATGCTGGTGGGTGTGGTGACGGTGCTCATCGTTCGGGAGCCGGATACCCGGCGCGACACACAGAGTTACGCGCAGGAAGAACGGGTCATTCGTTATCTGGAAAATTCTACGCACCTGGCGGAGGTCTGGCGTAAATCCACGGCCTGGTTTATCGGTGCGGTGGTGTGCCCGTTCACTGATTTTTTTCAGCGCAATGGGGCGCTGGCGTTATTTATTCTGCTGCTTATTGGCGTCTTTCGTATTAGCGATATTACCATGGGCGTGATGGCGATGCCCTTTTATCTGGATATGGGGTTTACCAAGATTGAAATCGCCAACATCAGCAAGGTTTTCGGGTTTTTCATGACCATTGTCGGCGCTGGCGCTGGGGGTATTCTGGTGGCGCGTTTCGGTATCATGCGCCCCCTGCTGCTGGGGGCGGTCATGGCCGCCGCCAGCAACCTGTTGTTTGCCATGCTGGCGGGCATGGGACATAACCTGCCCATGCTGACACTCGTGATCAGCGCCGATAACCTCAGCGGCGGCCTGGCCACCTCAGCGTTTATTGCGTATCTGTCCAGTCTCACCAACAGTGCCTATACCGCCACCCAGTACGCCCTGTTCAGCTCCCTGATGACCCTCTTGCCCAAGATTCTGGCCGGGTTTTCCGGCATGGTGGTGGATGCGCAGGGTTATGTGTTTTTCTTTATCTATTCGACCATTATCGGCATCCCTGCTATTTTGCTGGTGCTGTATCTTATGAAACAGGGACGAGGGACGAGGGGCAAGGAACGAGAAATACCCATCCCTTGAGTCTCCAAAGTACTTAATTACTCCATGATGCTTAATTCCGAGGTTACTTATCTTTCCGCCTTCCTCGTGGGCCTGCTCGGCGGGGTGCATTGCATCGCCATGTGCGGTGGCATTGTGGGGACTCTGAGCTTTGGTGTGTCGCCTGGAAACGGCCGTGCGCCCTGGCCGTATTTGCTGGCGTACAATATCGCCCGTATCAGCAGTTATACCCTGGCCGGCACCCTGATAGGGGGCCTTAGCTGGCTGGCGGGGCAATGGCTCGAAGTGCATCTGTGGCAGCAGGGGCTACAATTTGTGGCCGGTTTGTTCATGTTGGCGCTGGGCCTGTATATCGCGGGCTGGTGGCGAGGGCTGGCGAAAGTGGAACAGGCCGGGGGATGGTTCTGGCGGCGTATCGAACCGTTGGGGCGCCGTTTGCTGCCAGTGCGCTCGGTCTCTCAGGCCTTTGCCCTGGGCCTGCTCTGGGGCTGGTTGCCCTGTGGTCTGGTTTACAGCGTGCTGATCTGGGCTGCCGCCAGCGGGAGTCCGCTGCACGGTGGCGTGCTGTTATTGAGTTTCGGTTTGGGCACCCTGCCTAATTTGCTCGCAATGGGCGCCTTTGCGCTGACGCTACGGACGCTGGTGCAGCGTGCATGGCTGCGCCAGCTCGCGGGGGGGCTGATTATCGGATTTGGCCTGCTGAGCCTGTGGCGCAGTCTCTGAGTTAGCCGGTCAGCGCGGTCTGGATGAAATCGGGCTCGGGGTGGGCGATGTGAAAACCCTGTCCGTAGTCGATGCCGAATTCCTGTAACAGGCGACGGATTTCCTCGTTTTCGACAAACTCTGCCACCGTGTTGATGTGCATACCTCGGGCGAGTTCACTCATGGCCTTGACGATGACGCGATCATCGTGGTTTTGGTGTAGGTTGCGGACAAAAGTGCCGTCGATCTTGACCATGTCGACGGGCAGGTTTTTGAGGTACTGGAAGGAGGAATAGCCCATGCCGAAGTCATCCAGGGCGAAGCGGCAGCCCAGGTTACGAAGGGACTCGATGAAACTCTTGGCCTGGGCGAAGTTTTCTACGGCGGCGGTTTCGGTGACTTCAAAAATAAGCGCATGGGGATCGGCATTGTATTTTTTCAGCGCATCTTTCACCAGTTGCACAAACTCGGTATTACCGAAGTGACGGCCTGAGAGATTGACCGCCAGAGTGACCGGTTCCGGGCCACGCCGGGTTTCGCCCTGCACCTGAATACTTTTATTCAGCACCCATTTGTCGATGTCGCTGATGAGGCCAAAACGTTCGGCGATCTCAAGAAAATCAGAAGGGTAAATCAGGCTGCCGTCCTCATCCTGCATCCGCAGCAGGGCCTCATAGTGTGTGATGTGGTTGGTGCGCAGATCCACGATGGGCTGGTAGTAAAGAATGAACAGATCATTGTCCAGGGCATGGCGGATGCGGCTTTCCCAGTGGATTTTGGTTTGCATATTGAGCAGCTCCTTGTCGGCCTCACTGTAGACATGCACCTGGTTACGACCATTGCGTTTGGCGGTGTACATGGCGGCATCGGCGCGGGCCAGCAGTTCGCTGGGACTGGCACCATGGGTCGGAAACAGGGTGATGCCGATGCTGGCGCTGAGAGTAATGCTGAGTTTGTCTGGAAACAGGGTTTGCCGGGCAAGGTTTTCCAGCAGGTTTTGGGCAACTTTCAGGGCGCCCTCTGTATTGGTGCGGGGCAGGATGATACCGAATTCATCCCCCCCCAGACGCCCGATAAAATCCACTTCCCGCAGCGAAGCCTGCAGAACCTGAGCGGCGGAAATCAGGCATTTATCACCGGACTGATGCCCCAGGGTATCGTTGATATACTTGAACTGATCCAGATCGATAAATAGCAGTGAACCTTCAAGCTTGAAACGCACGGCATAGTTGATCTGGTGGGTCAACTGATCCTGAAAATGGTTACGGTTGTGCAGGCCGGTAAGGGAGTCATGGTTGGCCAGGTAAAGAATGCGTTGCTCGGATTTCTTTTCCTGGGTGATGTTGAGGAACAGGCCCCGGTAGTGGAGTTTTTGGTTATTATCATAACCCAGTGAATGAATACTGCGGATCCAGATATGTTCACCACTACGGTGGCGAAGACGGTAGTCGAGCGAGAAGCTGCCGGTTTCCGTGAGCTGCTCGTTGATGGTGTTGACCACCCAGTCCAGCTCATCAGGATGCAGGTGTTTTTCCCAGAAGCCGGGTTTCAACCATTGCTCGCAGGCATAGCCGAGTAGTTTTTCCGCCTCCTGACTGACGAACAGAAAATTTTTGCTGTCGGGATCAATTTCAAGCACCACCGCATTGACACTGTTGAGCAGCGTTTCCATGCGCCGTTTTTCACTTTCAAGAATAGTGTGTTCGGATTTCAGTTTTATGCTGGCCTGTTGCAGGTGTTCGGCCAGGGCATTGAAGGAGCGTGCGACGCGGCCTATTTCATCATTGGAATTCAGCGGGATGCGAAATTGCAGATCATTTTTTTCCAGCGCCCGGGTGCCGGCTTCGAGCCAGCGTAAACCGCGAGTAATATAGAGGCTCAGCAGGGTTGTGAGCAGCATAGTGATGAGCAGACCGACGATGGCAATCGCAATATTGACCATCTTGCTGGCGCGGGTTTTTTTGATCAGGTTTTTGACCGAATAGCCCAGGTGTACTTCACCCAGTGGCTTGCCTTTCCGTTTGATGGTCAGATCCAGATCTACGCTATCCCGGCTAAGGATCGTCTGTGAGTTGTAAGCGGGTGAATAGGGGTGGTTCTTCAGGTTGAAGGCGGCCTTGACATTTTTCTGGTTGTCATAAACGACGGCGTAAATAATATTGGGATTGTTTTTCAGGCGCCGGATGATTTCATTGAGCAGCGTCTGATCGTTCTGCGCCAGGCCTGGTTCCAGGGCCAGGCTTAATATGTCTGCCTGGTCATCAATGTATTGTTTGAGCTGTTCTTTCTGGCTGTTTAAGGTGAGTTTTGCACTGTTCCATATGAACAGGGATAACATGAGCGCGACGATCAGGCTGACACCGATGATGAGACGTGAGGACAGACGAAGTTGCATCAGACTATGGCTATCCTGGTACCAAAACAGGGTGAATAGCAAGGCTTGATGCGGACAACCATCTGATCATTTTTCACTTCAGGCGTTCATTTATCTTGGGAATAAAAATCCCGCAACAGTTGTCCGTTACTGCTGTGGGACCATCAAATGGTTAAGTGTCATAAGACGCACAAATTGTCTGGCATCAAGGCGGATTTGTAAAGAACTGCTGACGAAAATTTACAGTGAAATTCTTGTGACTGTTCTCTGGGCGAATGGTGAGTTTGAAGTTGAGAGTTTCCAGGTTGGCGATACGGAAGTCATCCACATAGTAGATAGCCGAACCTTCTTCAATTTGCCGCAGTGATAGCATTTTGTTCTGATCGTTCAGGTTGTGGGCACTGACGTTGATTTTAGCCTTGACGGGTTTGCCGGCGGGTGAGGCGGTTTTTTTCAATATCGAGACCGTGATGAAACCGCGAAACTTGCTGCGGGTAATGCCGTACTGGCGGGCGATGTCTGCTTGCAGAACTTCGGTTGGTAGCGCATTGTAATGAACGATATAGTCTCCCAGATCCTGCGAATGCTTTGAATCCGCCTGCACGGGGGGAATGAACAGCAGCAGTGGCAATAAGAAACTGATAAATTTCAGTTTCATGATGTTTTTTGGTTTCATGGTATTCCTCCGTTGCTTTCCGTTGGTTATTGACTGAAAGCTATTAGTTATTAATTATTTGGTATCCTGATTCAGGCGGTACCCGAAGTTCTCCATGAGTCTGTTCGGAAACAGGAACTATTGCGAGGAAAAGCTGAGCACATTCGGCTTTTCCGTAGCAGATTCTCTATTCCCGGACAGGTTCCTGGTGTCGAGGACAGGGTTATACTACCGATTATTGGAGCAGGGTTCCACTCTGAACTATAGACCAGAGTGATGGGTTTCGCTTCGCTTTACCCATCCTAGCCACTTTTGGCTATCCGTAGGATGGGTAGAGCGAAGCGAAACCCATCAACATATCTGAATAGTTATCCATTAATTTTGATGCAAGTCCTAGGCTACCTGGCTGGCCTGGGAGGGGGATTCGCCGGGGACCGGTTCGAGCGGCCGCATCAGGGTTTCCATCAGTTTGTTCAGCTCGCGGAGCTGGATATCGAGTTTGCTGGCGGTTTCTTCCAGTTCACTAATCTTGTTTTTCAGTGTGTCGCGGGATTCGTTGATTTTGCGCAGGCTGTCCAGTCGCTTTTCCATTTGCAACTTGTGATCTTTGATCCGGGCAACCAGCGGTGACATGGCGGCCTTGCCCCAGGAGCTGGCGTCCTGATGGGCCTGGAAAAAAGTATTGCGCGCATGGCTGACCATGGAAATGAAGAATTTTTTGACGACGAAGGATTGCTCGGTCATGGTGGTGACCGGACTCTTGCGATAGGCCTCGGCCTCATGATAAAGCCGTTCCAGATCACGCTTATATTTGGCCAGGCTAAACAGTCTAGGGCGGGTGTTGGAGAGTCCGTGCTGTTTCTGGAACTGCTGGTAAATAGTCTGGATCAGCATGTTGATCTGATCGGTCTGCTTGCCGGCCAGGGTGATGCTGTCGGTCACCATGTCGAAGAACTCTTTCATGTTGGACTTTAGTCCCATAGTGGTCCAGGTCCCGGCCATCTCCTTGCGGGTTCTGGCCATGAGCTGATCCAGGCGGGTCAGGCTGAGCTGGCCAAGCAATTCGGCATGTTTGCTGCTAAAGGTTTTTTTATTGTTTTGAAAGCTTTCTACACTCTTGTGATAGATAGTCTGCTCGGCCCGGGTTTTTTTCATCAGATGCAGAATCACATCTTCGTTCTTGCCGCTGAGTCCCTGTAGTTCTTTTAGCTGTTTGTTGACGGCGGCCAGGCGTGAGGCAAGCAGATCGCGGGACTGGGTCACCATGTGGCCGATTTCAGCGATGATGTTTTCCCGGACCAGGGTTTGTTTCTGCGGCAGAATCTTGGTGGCCAGAACACTTTCCAGCGCCAGGATATTGCTTTTTTTCAGCAACTCATGGTCGGTGCGGATTTTTGCCAATAGTCCTTTCTGGGCGGATACCGGGAATACGTTGGCGGGATCGATTCCCAGCATTTTAGCAGCGGAATTACATTGTGTGGCAATACTGTTGTGGATGGCGTCCTCACCCTTGAGTTCGTCCCACAGGGTATCAACCTTGTTGAGCACCACGATGCGGCTGTGGTGGGTATCGGCTCCCAGGGGATTGACATAGTGGGTCCACATGTCCATATCCGACCGGGTAACGCCGGTATCCGCCGACAGTACAAAGATCACGGCCTGGGCATTGGGCAACATGTTAATGGTCAGTTCCGGTTCATTCCCCAGGGCATTGAGGCCCGGCGTGTCAAGAATGGACAGGCCGTCTTTCAACAGCGGATGAGGAAAACTGATGATGGCGTGCCGCCACATGGGAATTTCGACGATATTATTTTCTGCGCCATCCTCCGCATTGAGCAGTCCCAGGCGCACGGCCACCGCGGCCGGTACGCGCTTGGTGCGAACGACTTCCTTGAAGGCTTCGGCCATTTTCTCCGAGGAATTGGTATCCAGTGTGATCGTGGTCCAGTTGATGGGTTCTTTTTTGTATTCCTGAATACTGGTGTCTTCAAGACGGGTTTCGATGGCCAGCAGGCGAATATAGCTTTGATCCGCTTTGTTATCATAGAGCAGTTCGGTGGGGCACATGGTGGTGCGTCCCACTTCCGAGGGCAACAGGCGGCGATCATATTCGGAGAAGAAGATGGCGTTGATTAACTCGCTTTTACCACGGGCGAATTCGGCGACGAAGGCGATGCTCAGGCGGTCAGACTTCATCGTTTCCAGCAGCTCGTAAATGCGCAGATCCACTTCGGGACTGCTCATCTTGTTATGTTCAAGCCAGCGCTGATAGTGGCCAATAGCCTGATTTAGATCAGCTTTCCAGCGACCATAAGCCTGCATTTGGTCCGTAAAACGATTCGTTGCCATAGTGAACTCAATCAGTATCCATTCCTAACCCGGATAAACCGCAGGATAAGTACCTTCACGA
This sequence comes from uncultured Thiohalophilus sp., assembly GCA_964596835.1. Classification (GTDB taxonomy): domain Bacteria; phylum Pseudomonadota; class Gammaproteobacteria; order UBA6429; family Thiohalophilaceae; genus JAADGZ01. The sequence goes on from CAZQVV010000014.1 coordinate 28,793, forward strand.
AATGATTTTCTGTAAAATGCGCAGAAAATCATTTCTAAGGTACTAAACGCTAACTATAATAAATAGTGAGGTGTTCAATCAGGTCTATGCGGCAAAGCGTGAATCACATCACAATTTATCCACAATAGTTTTGATCCTGATCGGGTAACGGTTTTTATAACGGCAGATGGCGGGAGAAGTTTAGGTGCTTTAAGCGCGAGGTTTCAGGTTCGGGGGCCGAATAGCGTGGGGTAGTTGCCGGGGATTTTCGATAGTGAATTGTTTACTGCGGCTACTGGCGCCGCGCAGCAAGTTTACCCGCGAAATTGGCACCTGGAACACGGTCGCCAGATATTTGCGCAAATGCCGGTTGGCCTTGCCATCAGCGGGCGGGGCGGTAATGCGTACTTTCAGGCTGTCGCCGTAGAGGCCGCAGAACTCATCCCGGCTGGCGCGCGGTTGCACATGGAGCCGAAGTACCAGCGTCTTGCCCCGCCAATCGTAAAACGTTGCGCCGGTCAAAAGGCCATCATTGGCCGCATGCTGTAGGCCAGCCCGCGCGCCAGATCCTGGAGCGGCGTAATGAACAGCAGTATGGCCAGATAGAGGGCGATAATGGCGGCCATGGGCGAAAGATCCATGCCCGAAATCGGCGGAATCAGGTTACGGAAAGGGCGCAGTACCGGTGCGGTGAGCTGGTCCAGCAGGGAGGCGGCCGGATTGTAACCGGCACTGGGGATCCAGCTCAGGATCGCCTGGATGAAAATGCCGTACAGAAAAACATTCAGCACCAGCGCCAGTAATTGCACCACTGCCAGTACGCCCAGCCCGAACAGGTTGGGCAGACCGTGGCCGGGCAGCAGGCTGAGCAGCAGCAGTTCCGCGTATTCGAGCAGCAGCATCAGCACCATGGCGGCGCTGTCGAGACCGCCGAATCCGGGGATGATGCGCCGCAGGGGCAGCAGCGGCAGGTTGGTGACTTTAACGATAAACTGGGACAGCGGGTTGTAGAAATCGGCGCGCACCCATTGCAGCAAAAAGCGCAGCATGATGAGCAGAATATAAAGTCCGAATAAGGTCTGGATAAGAAAGGCGCCGGCGTTACTGAAATAACCCATTATTGATAACCCTTAATTGTTTACTCATACGTTAGTTTTTAAGGTGCATGGTTGGGCTTCATTTCATTCTACCCAACCTACACGGCACTTATTTTAATTGGTAACTCATGTAGGGCAGAGCGAGAGCGAAGCACCACAGGCACGTCCTTCGGTCGCCCAGCAGCCTGTCTATTTTCCCAGTTCTTCAGCCAGTTCGCGGGCGCGATCGCGCGCCGCGCTTAGCGCTGCGGTGACCAGTTTTTCAAATCCACCCCCCTGGAAAGTCTGGATGGCGCGTTCGGTCGTGCCACCGGGTGAGGTGACATTGCGTCGTAGAGTGGCCGGTTGCTCGTCGATTTCCAGGGCCATTTTGGCGGCGCCGAAGGCCGTTTGTATCGTTAGCAGGCGCGCGTTGGCCTCGTTCAACCCCAGCTCCTGGGCGGCGCTGATCATGGCCTCCATAAACAAAAAATGATAGGCCGGGCCGCTGCCTGAAAGTGCGGTCACGACATCCATTTGGGCTTCGTCTTCGACCCAGAGCGCCAGGCCGACAGCGCGCAAGATGGCCTCGGCGCTTTCCCGCTGCGCCTCGCTGGCGTGAGGATTGGCGTAAAGTGCGCTGGCGCCGGTTTGCAACAGGGCCGGAGTGTTGGGCATGGCGCGAATGATGGCTAATGGGCCGGTCTCGGTTTTTTGCGCCAACCAGTGGCGGATGGATGCGGTCGGAATCCCGGCGGCGACGCTCAGATACAGGCTGCCCTGGCGTGGGCGAAGCGCCAGACAGACCTGTTTCAAAACCTGGGGCTTGACCGCCAGTACGATCACGTCGCACAGATCGAGGAGAGACTGGTTGTCTGTGCTGATCCGGATGCCGAAATCATTTGCCAGCGCTTGCAGCTGTTCTCTGTCGGGCGCCGACGCCTGGATGTTATCGGCGGGCAAACCGCTGGCGATGAGACCGCCAATGAGACTGCGCGCCATGTTGCCGGCCCCGATAAAACCGATTTTGAGGGTGTTCATGAGGGTTATGATTTATCCTGTCAGTCGATTAAAGGGCATTATAACGTTTATTGCAACGATTTACGCGGGCCGAAAAGACCGGTGCCCACGCGTACCAGAGTGCTGCCTTCGGCTATTGCCGCTTCCAGATCTCCGGTCATGCCCATGGACAGCGTATCCAGTTCGAATCCGTCCCGGCATAGCTGCGTGTACAGCGCATGCAGTTGCCTGAACGGCTGGCGTTGCTTCTCGAAGTCGTTTTGCCGACGAGGCAGGGTCATGAGGCCGCGCAGCCGCAGGCGGGGCAGTGTCGCCAGTTCATAGGCCAGCGCTTCGGCGGCCTCGGGCGCGAGACCGGACTTGTCTGGATCAGCAGAAATATTGACCTGGATGCAGATATTCAGGGGTGGCAGGCTGGTGGGCCGCTGCTCATTTAGACGGCGAGCGATTTTCAGTCGCTCCAGGGTATGCAGCCAGTGGAAATGTTCGGCCACCGGGCGGGTCTTGTTGGATTGTAACGGGCCGATAAAATGCCATGTGATCTTGCCGTTTAGTTCGGCGATCTTGGGCAGCGCGTCTTGCAGGTAGTTTTCGGCAAAGGTCTGCTGACCGCATTCGTTTAAGACTTGCAGTTCAGAAAGCGGGCGGGTTTTGCTCACGGCGAGCAATTCGACCGAACCGGGCGGGCGCTGATAGCGCTGCTCCGCTTGTGTGATACGGACCCGAATTTGCGCCAGGCGTTGAGCTATGGTATTCATCGTAAGCATAGTACTCCATCAATACAACCTTGATGGAGTACTAGTATAACTGTTTTTAAAGGGTTCAAGAATTGGGCGACTGCGACCGATAATAAGGCATGAAGAATAAACCGATTATACTATATTTACTGATTAACGGCTGACCCAGGAACCCTGCATGGATATTACCGAACTACTGGCTTTTAGCGTCAAAAGCGGTGCCTCAGATTTGCACCTGTCCGCAGGCTTGCCACCCATGATCCGGGTGGACGGGGACGTGCGTCGCATCAATGTTCCCGTTCTGGATCACAAGGTCGTACATTCACTGGTGTACGACATCATGAATGACAAACAGCGTAAGGATTTCGAAGAGTTTTATGAAACAGACTTTTCCTTTGAAATCCCGGATCTGGCGCGTTTTCGTGTCAATGCCTTTAATCACAATCGCGGCGCCGGTGCGGTGTTCCGTACCATTCCCTCGAAAATCCTGACCCTGGATGAGCTCAATGCCCCGGCAGTGTTCAAGGACATCTCCGATACGCCGCGTGGGATTGTGTTGGTGACCGGACCGACCGGTTCCGGCAAGTCCACTACTCTAGCGGGCATGGTCGATTACAAGAATGACAGTGAATACGGCCATATCCTGACCATCGAAGATCCGATTGAATTCGTACACCAGAGCAAGAAATGTCTGGTCAACCAGCGCGAGGTACACCGCGATACCCTGGGCTTCTCCGAGGCTTTGCGTTCAGCCCTGCGCGAGGATCCGGATATCATTCTGGTGGGTGAAATGCGCGATCTGGAAACCATTCGTTTGGCGCTGACGGCGGCGGAAACGGGGCATCTGGTGTTTGGTACGCTGCATACTACGTCGGCGGCCAAGACCATTGATCGTATTATCGACGTATTTCCGGCGGCGGAAAAAGGCATGGTGCGCTCCATGCTGTCCGAATCCCTGCGTGCGGTTATCGCCCAGACGCTGTTGAAAAAAATCGGCGGCGGACGGGTTGCCGCGCACGAGATCATGGTGGGCACGCCCGCTATCCGCAACCTGATTCGCGAAGACAAGGTGGCGCAAATGTATTCCGTCATCCAGACAGGCCAGGCCCAGGGTATGCAGACGCTGGATCAGTGCCTTCAGGGTCTGGTGGCGCGCGGCATTATCAGCAAACCGGAAGCAAAAATGAGAGCCGCCAACAAGGATGCCTTTCACTAGTCTTAACTTAATACTGAGGTATCCCCACGAATATTTTTTAAAAGCCAAACGCTTATCTGTCCGCCAATGAACGCGAATATACGCCCATAAAGGCAACAGCATTCATGATTGTATTCTACGCCGCAGACACATCAACATAAAATATTGGCGTTAATTCGCGTTTATTGGCGGATATTTCTTTTATCTGTTTACTTTTAAAGGTTATTTTGTGGGGATCCCTCAGAACTTAATATGTAAGGTTTGTATTAAACGCGGAGAACGCAGAGGCGCTGAGACGCAGAGATGATATCGCTTTTATTATTAATCTCTGAGCGTGTGATTCCCTGTGGCTTATTACGTGAAAATGAAATTGTTGTTATGGAAATATAAGGATTCCCAGCATGGATTTTGATTCATTACTCAAACTGATGGTGCATAAGAATGCATCGGATCTTTTTATTACTGCCGGGGTGGCGCCGAGCCTGAAAATTAACGGTAAGATCACGCCGGTGACCCAGGCGAGTCTGACCCCGGCGCAGGCGCTGGAAATCGTGACCAGCATCATGAGTCCGGCGCAGCGGGAAGAGTTTGATCGTGATAATGAATGTAATTACGCGATCTCGGCCTCGGGCATTGGCCGCTTTCGTGTCAGCGCGTTCTACCAGCGTAGTCATGCCGGTATGGTGTTGCGTAAAATCGAAACCAGCATCCCGACCATTGAGGAGCTGCGGTTACCTTTAGTGCTCAGAGAGCTGGCGATGACCCGGTGCGGGCTGGTGATTTTCGTCGGCGCTACCGGCTCGGGTAAATCCACCTCGTTGGCCGCGGTTATCGGTTATCGCAATAAAAACAGCACGGGCCATATTATCACCATCGAAGATCCGATTGAATATATTCACAATCATGCCGGTTGCATCGTAACCCAGCGCGAGGTGGGGCTGGATACTGAAAACTATGAGGTGGCCCTGAAAAACGCCCTGCGCCAGGCGCCGGATGTCATCGTGATCGGCGAGATCCGGACCCGTGAAACCATGGGCCAGGCCATTGCCTTTGCTGAAACCGGGCATCTCTGTCTGGCGACCCTGCACGCCAACAATGCCAACCAGGCGATGGATCGCATTATCAACTTTTTCCCCGAGGATTGGCGCAACCAGCTGCTGCTGGATCTGTCTCTTAATATGAAAGCAATCGTGGCCCAGCAGCTCATCCCCATCCCGGACGGGCAGGGACGGATTCTGTGCGGCGAGGTGATGATCAATTCTCCGTTGATGGCGGACTTGATTCGCAAAGGCGAAGTCAGCAAGATGAAGGAGTTGATGGGCAAGTCCCGGCAGATGGGCATGCAAACTTTTGACCAGGCGCTCTATGATCTCTATCAGGCGGGGAATATCACCTACGAGGATGCCATCAACCATGCCGATTCCGCCAACGAGCTGCGTTTGATGATCAAACTGGGTGAAACGCGCGGCGGTGATGTGGATGCCATGACGTCGGGGATGGAAGGTGTCACGATTCAGGAAACAGAAAATTTCTAGGGGCCTGGTTGCCTGACGGGCTGAGATTTTCTTGATAGATAAGGTCCATTTTTAAATATGATGACTGCCTCGATGCGATATCTCATCTGCCTGCTGAGTCTTATGCTGTTTTCTTTCAGCGCCCAGGCAGGTTTGCTCAAGCGTGGTTTCGATGCAACATTCAATGTCTATGTCAGTGGTATTTATGCCGGTGTCAGTAGCCGCCATCTTACGCGTCATGGCAAGCTTATCGAATACCGCTCACGAACGGTAGCTGGCGGTCTGGTCAGTTTATTCGTTTCTGACATCGTCACCGAAGTGAGTCAGGCTCGTTATGAAGACAAGAATATTGTCTCGCATTCCTATCGCTATCAACAGACGGGTGGCAAGGATAAGGTGGATGAATCGGTGACGTTTGACTGGGACAAAAAGAAACTCCACATCAGTCATAACAATAAAACCTATCCCATCCAGCATCACAGCTACGATATACTCTCGTTCCAGCTGGCGTTGATGCAGATCCTGTTATCCTCACCGAAAAAATTTGTCTTCCATGTCGCCGACTATCACGACTTGCATACTTACGATGCCACCGTTGCGGGCAAGGAAACCATCGATACCGAATACGGCGAGCTGGGGACATGGCGAGTCGAGGCCATCAACCGCGAGAATGGCAATCGCTTCACTTTCTGGTGCGCCCCGAAACTGGATTACCTGCCGGTACGGGTGAAATTTGAGCGGGCCGATACGGGTATGGGCAGCATGACCGAGCTGAAATCGTTACAGTTGCGGGGAACAAACAAACACTAGCCGAGCACGGTTCGCCACGGGAAAATAAAAGCCTGCTACACGAAGGGGGCTTGTTTCTGTTAGACTTCGCAGCTTTCTTTGCTACCAGTTCAATTCATGTTCAAAACCCTGGCTCAACATCCCTGGCGCAGCACTCTTTGGCTGATTGCCGGCTTCAGCCTGCTACATCTGCTGCTGATCGGTCAGACGGAATTGAGTGGGGACGAGTCTCATTACGCCCTTTACGGTTACTACCTCGACTGGAGCTATTTCGACCATCCGCCACTGGTGGGCTGGCTCAATGCGCTGGTGTTGCCTTTTTCCGATACGGAATTTGCCCTGCGTCTGTGGCCGGTGCTGTTGTCGGCTCTCAGCGCCTTGTTGCTGTATGGGATGACGCGCGAGTTGTTTCCTGAGGAGCCGTCCTGGTTGGGCCTGGCCAGTGTGGCGGTGTTTGAATCGGGTATTATGTTCCAGCTCATCGGCATGGCGATGTTGCCCGATACGCCTCTCATTCCTCTTGCGCTGGCCGCCGGCTGGGCCTTGTTCCGCACCCTCCAGCGCGGTCGGTTGGGCGACTGGGTGCTGCTGGGCTTGCTATTTGGTCTGGCAGGACTGTCCAAGTATACAGCTGTGACCCTGGTGGCGACGGCGCTGCTGGCTGTCTTCTGGCTCGGTCGAGCCCGCGTGCTGCGCACAGTGGGTCCCTGGCTGGCGGTGCTGGTGGCGGCGATTCTTATCCTGCCGGTCATCGTCTGGAATTTCCAGCATGAGTGGATTTCTTTTCTTTATCAGCTTGGCCACGGTATGCCCCAGCGGGCCTGGGAAGCGAAGCGTTTTCTGACTTCCCAGTTGGGCCAGCTGATAGCCTACTCGCCGGGCATCTATCTATTTGGCTTCATTGCCATCGTTTCGGCTCTGCGCAAACCCAGCCCCGGCAGCAAGCTGTTGCTGGCCCTGGCCCTGCCGGTTCTGCTGCTGTTCGGCTGGAATGGGGGCTATGAAACCAGTTTGCCCCACTGGCCGGCCGTGGGCTGGGCAGCGTTGTCGCCGCTGATCGCCCGCTGGTTGTCGCATCACTGGTCGAGTTGGGGTGTTCGCCTGGGAACTTATTTTTCCTCGATATATTCGGGCCTGCTGATTTTAAGCATTCCGGTCCTGATCTTCATGCCCTGGAACCCCTTTCCAGCCAACCAATATCCACTGGCCGATCTGTACGGCTGGCGGCATACGGCTGAACGAGCGTTGCGTTTGCGTGACAAGATGGCGCAGACAGAAGGCCCCAAACCGGGCTTGTTTGTGGGTAATTGGTCAATTTTTAGCCATGTGGCATGGTATGCCCGTCCTACGCCTGTGCAGGTCACCGATCAGCGATTCGACCAGTCCGATCTCTGGTATGGCAGCCCCCAGACCGGCGCCCGAGGCATCGTGATCGTTCCCCAGTACTATCATGATCGTCCACAGACCAGTGGGACAGGAAAATTTGAACATTGCAGAGAAGTGGAGACGGTCAGGGCAATGCGAGATCATATCCCCGTTGCCACTTATTTTTTGTATGCCTGTGACCACTATCGAGGATAAATGATGATAAGAACAACGCCTCTTGCATCACCCTGGACCTGGGCCGTGCCCCTGGCAGGACTGCTGTTGTTTATATTGATTAGCCTTAGTGGTCTGAATCATGCGTTGTTTCTGGTCATGAATCATTGGCTGTTTCTGAAGCCGGAGGCCATCTGGATCAACGTTACCCTGTTTGGGGATGCCGGTATGGTGCTGGTGCTGGCCTTGCCCTTTGTGGGTCGGCGTCCTGATCTGATTGGGTCGGGGCTGCTGGCGGGGGTGATTGCCGCTGTCGTGGTGAATGCGGCCAAGGAGTTTTTTCTGATTGACCGTCCGCCGGCGGTGCTGGCCGTGGAACAGTTTCATCAACTGGGCAACCGCTTCGGCGGCACCTCCTTTCCTTCCGGCCATACTGCGGCGATCTTTGTTTTCGCGGGTATCTTTGCCCTACTGCCTTTTCCGAACCGGTTGCGCGCCGGTGTACTACTGTTCGCTGCACTGGTGGGGATCTCTCGTATCGCAGTGGGCGCTCACTGGCCCATGGATGTTACGGCTGGCATCGTGGTGGGGTGGGGATCGGCCTTCGTGGGTGTCCAATTGGTCAAATGGGTGCATGGTGAGCACCTCTGGGCTCAACGCGCCGCAGCCCTGTTTCTGATTTTCGCGGTCTATTATCTGATATTTCTACATCATGATGGTGACAGGCAAGCCCGGCTGCTGGAAATCAGTGTTCCGCTCCTCTGTCTGGTATCGGCTCTGCCAGGCATCATACGGTTGTTTCGACCAGGGACCAGGGACTCTATTGTATGACTGATCTCCGCCCCGCGGCCGCTTCCCAGCAGCGCCAGCACTGGGGCGTGGCTTTACGTTTGCTGGTGACGCTGCTGATTCTGTGGCTGATTTTCCGTACCATCAATATAGATAACGTGCTGAACGTCATCAAACAGGTCAATCTACCGCTGCTGGGGCTGGCGGTACTGTTCCAGTTGCTGAGTACACTCCTGGCCGGTTATCGCTGGTACCTGGTCATGCATCAGCTCCGGTTTGGTAATCATGCCGGTTTCTACATCAGAAGTTATTTCAAGGGTTCCTTTTTCAATCAGGGCCTGCCCACCAGTATCGGCGGGGATGCTATCCGGGTCGTCGATGTGGCGGCCACCGGTTTTCGCAAGCGGGATGCCTTTAAGGGGGTGTTCATCGACCGCATCCTGGGTCTGCTCGGCCTGCTGCTGCTGAATCTGTTCGCCAATGCCCTGCAACCCGATCTGCTGCCGAAGCAACTTTTCTATATCCTGAATCTGCTGGTGCTGGGCGGGGTGGCGGGTTTCGTGGCGCTAATTTTCATACACCGCCTGCGCTGGTTCAACCGATGGCGCCTCAGTCGCTTCCTGCTTAATATTTCATCCCAGCTTCAGGACGTGATGCGGGGCCTAAGGAATACCTCGCGGCAAATGGGGCTGTCGATTCTTATCCATATTCTGTCGATGATGAATGTTTTTCTGATTGGCCGTAGCGTGGGGCTGAGCTACGACATCGTGACCTTCACTATTATCGTACCGCCGGTTATCCTGCTGACCCTGGTTCCCATTTCCCTGGCGGGCTGGGGGGTGAGGGAAGGGGCGATGATCGGTTTGTTTACCTTGATTGGCGCCGACAAATCCATTGTTTTGTCCATGTCCATTTTGTACGGCATTATTCTCGTGGTGGCCAGTCTGCCTGGACTCTATGTCTACCTGTATGGCAAACACCACCAGGTCTAAAAAAAGATTCGGATATGTCTAAATGAAAGGATCAGCATGAACGTCGACAGCATGCGCAAGATCGATTATTACGCAGGCATTCCGCTGTGCTTCCTGCTCAGCCTCGGTCTACGGTTACGGCGTCTGTTCCGGCCCAGGCGGCATGTGGCAGCAGGCAAGGTGTTGCTGATCGAACTGTCCGAAATGGGCAGCGCTATTCTGGTGGATCCGGCCATGCGTAAACTGCAAGGCCATGGCGCCGAACTGTTTTTTTTAATTTTCGCTAAAAATGCGCCCAGCCTGAGATTGCTGGGCACGGTGGCCGAGGATCATGTCTTCAGCATTCGGGAGAACGGCCTCATACCCCTGGTGATCGATACGGTACGTTTTCTGTTGTGGGCTCGCAGGCAGCGCATTGACTCGGTTATCGATCTGGAGTTGTTTTCCCGCTTTACTGCGCTGCTAAGCGGACTGTCCGGTGCAGCTAATCGCGTCGGTTACTATGCCTTTAACAACGAGGGGCTTTACCGGGGTGAGATGCTCACGCACCGGGTGGCTTACAACCCCTACCTGCACATCAGCAAGAATTTTATTGCGATGGTCAATGCGCTGCTGAGTGAGCGGGATGACGATCTTTATTCCCGAAGCATTATCAACGACGATGAAATCCAGCTTGCCAAAATCGAGATTCCACTCGCACAGCAGCAGGCGATGCAGCAGCGGGTGCAGGAAAGTTATCCGGACTATGTCGGCGGGCGACAGCGCATTGTGTTGATCAATCCCAATGCCAGCGAACTCCTGCCGCAGCGTCGCTGGATGCCGGATCGTTACGTCGAGGTCATGCGCCGGGTGTTGGCTGAATTCGACGATGTGTTGATTTTGATTACCGGTGCACCGGCTGAATGTGCCGAGGCTGAAGAGTTAAAACAACAGGTTGGTAACTCACGTTGCATCAATTTTGCGGGCAAGCTCAAGTTGCAGGAACTGCCGGTTCTCTACAGCATCGCGACCCTGATGCTCACCAATGACTCCGGGCCTGGGCACTTCTCGTCCATCACTCCTTTGCGCACGTTCGTTATTTTTGGCCCGGAGACGCCAAAACTCTATGGCTCCCTCGGCAACAGCACGCCGATCTACGCCGGGCTGGCCTGCTCGCCCTGCGTCAGCGCCGCCAACCACCGCAAGACACCCTGTCACGACAATGTGTGTCTGCAGGTGATTAGTGTGGAGGATGTTTTTACACTGATCCAGACGGCCCTTGCCAGCCAGTCAAGGGTTGTTTGACTCTCTTTGGGTGTCATTCCCCGCTGCTTGCAGCGGGCTTGTTCATTTGTAACCATTCAGCTCACTGGGGCAGGATCTCCGATTACTGTCCAGCTTACGTTATTCGATGCAATAGGTAATATGTGTAGGTTGGCGCTGAGCCATGATCTTGATGGCGAAGCCCAACCTTCACTCAATGATAGGCTCGGCCTGTTGGGCGACCAAAGGAAGTGCCTATGGTGCTTCGCGTTGCTCAGCGCCAACCTATTAATCGTTGCATAAGTAGTTGCATCATCACCCCCTCGCCCTCCGGGAGAGGGTTGGGGTGAGGGTATAAAACACCTGCGAATACTTATGCAACGATTAATACTAATGGGGTTACTGATTATGCGACACGAAATTCTCGTTCCCACGCTCCGGCGTGGGAATGCATACCGGGATTAACACATCGATCGAGGTATGGGTTCCCGCGCGGAGCGTGGGAACCAGTAAATAAGCTATGGGGTTTCAATATCATCACCTGATGTCTGTTTTGTTTCGTTACTAACAGACGGTGCCGTTTTAGTATTCTCAGCCGGAGCCGGGTTAGTTGCGTCGGCAACAGGTGCGGCCGTTTCAGTATTCTCAGCCGGAGCCGGGTTAGTTGCGTCGGCAACAGGTGCGGCCGTTTCAGTATTCTCAGCCGGAGCCGGGTGGGTTGTGCCGGCAACAGGTGCGGCCGTTTCAGTATTCTCAGCCGGAGCCGGGTTAGTTGTGTCGGCAACAGGTGCGGCCGTTTCAGTATTCTCAGCCGGAGTTTG
>CAZQVV010000015.1:0-40400 GCA_964596835.1 uncultured Thiohalophilus sp.
CCTTCACGAAATAATTTTCTACAAAATGCGCAGAAAATTATTTCTAAGGTACTAATAAAATTTGCCGCTTCAAAAAAACGATTCTCCTCTCTGCACGACGAAACGGCAGAGCCTTTTCGAGTCTCACCGACAGAGGCGGTGGCTTACCTAATTTGAATGTAACTGTTCAGCACCCTTTCCGGGGAGCCTGGTAGGTAGGTTGGCGCTGAGCCATGCTCTTTATGGCGAAGCCCAACAATGATGTCAATGACAGAGCTTGCATGTTGGGCGACCGAAGGAGGTGGCTGTGGTGCTTCGCCTTGCTCAGCACCAACCTACCCTGCCTCTTTCCTTGAATAACCCAAGCTGGACAGGGCTTAGAGAAACCCTGTTACAGTGAGCTGAATCGTTACATTTGAATCAACCGTCAATACCAAGAAGAGGGTCCAGTTCATCCATAATATCCAGCTCAGAAAGTTCATCGAACCCACCAATATGTTTCTCGCCGATATAAATCTGCGGAACGGTGTTACGCCCGGTTCGTTTGATCATTTCCCTGAGTTTGGCTTTGTCACCATCGACGCGTATTTTTTTAAATTGTATTCCCTTTTTCTCAAGCAGTTTCTCCGCCCGGGCGCAGAATGGGCAGGTTGGCGTACTGTACATCGTTACTTCTGGCATGCTTTATTTCCTCGCTAATGCGGTGCAACCTCTGCGTTTATTTTCAATACTGATTATCAAAATCCGGCTTTGGCGTACCATTTTTTAGCTTCTTCCGGATTTTTTTCTACCCCATTGCCCTGCTCATACATCATGGCCAGGGTAGTCTGGGAACCAGCCAGTCCCTGTTCGGCAGCCAGTTTGAACCATTTGACAGCGGCAGCAGGATCTTTTTTCACGCACTCCCCTTCCATATACATGAAGGCCAGTCCGTGTTGCGCCAGGGCATGCTTCTGCTCAGCCGCAGCCTTCATCCATTTCACCGCCTCATCATCGTTCTGTGCCACGCCCAGGCCGTTCTGATACATGATGCCCAGGCGGTGTTGAGCTTCGGCATTCCCATTATAAGCAAAAGGACCAAGCATCTGAGCGGCATAGGCAAACTGCTTGGACTCAAAGGCCGCCATTGCGCTGTTGAATTCTACTTCTTTATTAGGATCTGACATAGTTTGTCTCCCGTCCGGCCTCTGGCCGACGATATTGGTTTTGATTCACAGGTATGACAGTATATCCTGATTCCTTTGTCCGACAAAGCTACTAAGGTATTACTGATGAGGGATATAGTGAGCTAAATATCTCCCTCTATAGGGATATACAGGCTATACAGGCAGATCGGTATACTGCTTTCCTTAAGGAATTCATCCAGAACAACTGGGTAATTTTAGATAACAGATTGCTATTACAAAATAGCGTTTGATGTCGACGCGGGAGCAGAGGCTGGCATGAAAGCATCGCAAGGAAAAGCGGGATCTGCCCACGATTGTTTGGTATATTCCACACCAAGTTGTCTTCACCGTCCTGGGCGTAGTGAGACCCTGGCAGAAGATATGAAAACCGTGCGCAAGATACTAGATTTCGGTGCGGCGCTGGCAAGCCTGGAAGCTGCCAGAAACGGACCTGATTTGACTTTTATTGTTGATTAATTTTTAGCTGATACATGAGGAGATTCTGATGAACCAGACTTATTACAATGCCGTATCTAAAATGGAAGAAATGGGTGTCAATTCCGAGTACATCCAAGGCTGGCAGGGTGGCTTTTTGCACAACCCTGAACGTGAAGAACAGCGTGTAAACGAGGCCTACAGCGCAGGCTTCGAAGATGGTCAAAGCCAGACCACCGACAACTTCGGCAAATGGGCTAAGTAAACAACTGAAACTTTCAGTTTGCCGATAAAAAAAGCGGGCCAAAGGTCCGCTTTTTTTATATCTGCTTCCTGTCTTCAGAAGATGGGTTTTCCCTCTGGACTTCGCGCTCTTCGCTCTACCCATCCTACCCACTTTTGGCTATCCGTAGGATGATGAGATGGTAGAGCGAGAAGCGCGAAGTCCAGAGGGAAAACCCATCAACTGAAAATCCGCACAGGGCAGATTTTTTAACGTCGCTTTGGACGACAAAAAGATGTGCCTATGGTGGTTCGCTCTCCTCAGTGCCAACCGGTATAGAACACCCTTCGGCAAGGGTGCTGAATAGTTACCTTAATTATTTAAATAAATTCGGTATTGAACGCTTAAGATGAGTCAGGATTTCGGGAACCTCGCTATCCATTACCTGCGAGCTTACCCATTTGCTGTTTCTCTCGCCCAGAGCATGGGTCACCTGTTCACCAAAAAAGCGTTTCATACCAAAGTGGGGGCCTTCTTTATCAGTGTAATTAAATTCGGCATAGTCCGCCATGCGCTGGTTCAGCGTATCGATAAAGGACTGGCGGTATTCTCCCTTGCCCATGACATCCCGCAAATTATCTTCGAGATGCTTGGCGCATTTGATGGCCAACTCAGTCATGAAACGAACTCGCTCGCCGTCATCAAATCGCTTAATGGTAATACGATCTGTAATATGGACTGAAAAAGCGAGAAACTCTGTAATCACGTTCAGGCGATGTTGCTGAGAGTCGGTCTGAAAATCCGCATTTTCCAGATTAAGTACTCCATTGGTGGCAATTCGCCATAGAATAAAGGCGACAGCGCCGGCAATTTCTTCAACAGTGTGAATTTTATTCTTTTTACCCCAACGGCTTTGAGTTCGCAAAACAGCTAATCCTTGATCTAAAATAGTTAAAGTAATATAGATACATTATCTACAAGTATATGTCATACATGAAGTATTGCTCACTCTTAATGTATATTCTCGGATACTTCAAAACTGGCCTGAGCGTTGGTTGTATGCTAGCATTATAATACCATAGTGTTTCGCTAAGGTATATTGAAGAAGTTCTTTTATTTTAACGCAACTGTGGAAATATATGTATCCTGAATTAGCTGCTCTGGGCCAAAGAGTGCAGAAAAACTGTCATATTTCAGATGCACAATTTGCAGGCAATTATACCCTGTGTATCTATCTGCTTAAAATGCGTGAGTTTTACCGTTGGGAGATGCAGCGGGCTTTCAGTTATACACTGGGCAATGACGAGGTCGGCAACTGGCTGAAGCAGCGTGAGGCGCTTTGGAGCAAGCTGGAAGGTCAGCTCTTTCTCCCTCTGGAGATTGATTGCCAGAAGATGGATCCTTTCGAGAGTGATGAGATAAACCGGCGTCTGCAGCCATATGATCTGATCTATAGCGGCGGTTTTGGGCGGGGCGCGCAACCCCATTTCTTCCTTGCTGAGTTGCTTCGAAAAGTAGAACATGACGATTATAGCGTGCTGATTTCGGGACGTGAGTTTGCTCGTGATCTGGGGGCGCCGCCCGCCATGTCGCAGGGACGGACGATCTATCTACGACGTGAATCTCTGCGCCGCATGCTCTGGGAAAAAATCGAGGAATGGCGTTGGAATCGTCCGCTCAATGCGATGAGCCGCACCCTGGCTGAATACGATTTTAGCACGGGCAATACTGAGGCAGCACTGGAGCAGCTTACCGATGCGGAGCTGGAATCCATGTTGGACCATGAGATTGGCGAGATCATGGCGCAGGACCAACTAGGCGGGTCCTGGGAAGCCCTGCTGGCGAACCTGCCTCTCTCGAAAGCGGAAATCATGCTGCGTGCCATACGGGATCATCTGGCGGATGCCCTGTCTACCCTGCCTGGCCTCCTCCAGCGTGAGCAAACGGCCTCCATTCACTTTTATTTTGCCAACCTGAACAGTATGCGTAAATATCTTTATCCCGGACTGATAACCGCATATGAGGCTTGGTGTGGGGGTGAGGAATTTGGCATTCTCAGAAAGCAAATGCTGGCGGGCAAGGCGCACTGGCAAGCCTTATGTGAAGAGGTGCTGTCTTTCGCCGACGGTTCGGTAAATCCAGATATAAAATCCATTGAACAGCGGATCGAAGACAGCCGCCTGTGAGTACGCCCTTAGCTGCCGGGGGAAGAAACGACTACTTCGGTTTCGTTTATATCACCGTTGGTTGAAACATAGACTTCGGTGGTACCAGGAAGTTTGTAAAGAATATAGCCTGCCATCATCGTCATTAAATTCTGATTTTCAGCTTCATAAGCGCCATAAAGCTTGTCTGCCGCGATCTGACACCGCTGAACGGGATTCGGATTATCCACCCAGGTAAAACTCATTTGCCAGCCCTTATCCATATCGGCATCCATTTTCTGAAAAAAATCACGGGCCTGGGTGAGCATTTCTTCCTGTATTTTCAAACGCATGGACTGACCATCGATCACCACATTCAGTATCATGCTCTCCCCCTTTGAAATGTGTTTAATTCAAATTAACCAGTGACATAATAAAAAAGCCGTCAGGAATGACGGCTTTTTCAGGTTTCGGTTTCTATTGAAAATCAATAAAAACGCTGGGAACCTTTTTCTTCGTGCGCGATGCTATTAACCTTGACAGCCAGCTCGGCAAACTTTTCAGGGTAGTCGTGCAGGAGATGACCCTCTGGTGCGGTATAGTATTCATCCATACTAACGCCATTCTCATGTTCATAGGCGATAAATTTTTTCTGCATTTCCAATATTTTGGCAATCAATTCTGCTTTTTCACTCATGTTATTACCCCTGGTATATTAGTAAGGTATATTAAAAAAACCTGGTGGACTCTCTACTTTCATGTAATGAAATGTACCAGTCAACACCCTCTCTATCCATATCCACTTTGGTCTATGTGATCTATAAGCTCTAGTATCCACCTTTGCGGCGGCTTTCGGGTAACCCGGCAATCAAGCCAGCCTGTTTGCTGGGTTTGCCCGGGAACAGATCATAGAGTTCCTTGGAGGACACTTTGCGACCCCATTTTTCAGACATCGCCTTGTTCATATTACGATCATTGGGCTGGTTGGCATTGTTATTAATATATTCATCGCGTAGATAATTCAGTACATCCCAGTGCTGCTCAGTCAGCTCAAGACCTTCCTTTTCGGCCAGCGCTCTGGCGACATTTTCATCCCAGGCATTGTGATCAACCAGATAACCGGTTTCAGTAGTTTCAACAGTAACTTCAAGTCCCATATTTTTCTCCTTAACATCAAATAATTAATAAAAACCCAGGGCTGATCCCAAGGCGACCCGAAAACTAAAAAAAACAGGTCTCATCCAGAGGTTTATCCACCCAGGCTTACCGGGCTGATACCCTTTTGGGGCAAAAACAGACCACAGCCAAGATGCCGGTGTGACCCCAATCCCCGTTGCTGCAAGCACACAGATTCTTCCGGTTCCAGATCCGCCAGCATCAAACTGCGGGTATGCAATACTCCGTCGGGCGTCATTATCTGTCGCTGGATGCCGGCCAGCATTTTCCGTATCCCGATGTTCATCGCCTGTATTTTCTCGGCGGCCTGTTCAAGGAAGAGCGATTCATCCATGTCTTCATCACTGATCACAAAACGGGCAAAAACGGTGGGCATATCGCTCAGCAGACGGGTTTCCATCTTACCCAGCGCCAGGGAATAACCGGCAATATCCAGGCTCCGGCCAACCAGGCTCTGCATCTCGCCCATGCGTGTTTTGGGCATGCGCAGGATCAGCTTTTGGCGGTGTGAGATATACATCAGCTCACCTGAATTACCTTCCGGACGCTGCCAGCCATTTCCCGATTCGGCGCCATATATTGCCTGAATACCGGCCAGTTCTTCTTCACCCAGCCAGGGCAATGCTTGCTGCAGAGCCTGGTACAAAGCGTACGTATGCTCATAGGGCAAACACTTGCATTTGATCGAAAAGACAAAGTCCATTACGTCATCAGAAATAACGTAGCGGGTCTGGCTATCTTTATCTTCTGTCCAAAAGGTTTGCTTCATCGTCTGTATCTCATCTCACTTTTGTATTCAGCTCCGTACACTGGTAAAGATGGCTTCAAGCCGTTCTTCCCAGTTATCCGGAGTATCAGGATAAGGTGGTTTGACGTCCATGCTAAAAAAGCGTTCACCTTGCTGAGCCTTTTCCTCAATCGCCTTGATCAGGCCTTCGAAGCTCTCCAGATCATGGCGCTGCATCAATAATTCACTTAACCAGAGCATGTATATTATCCATATTTGTCGTTGAATGTGGAATAAAATTATATATGGCTTTATTAAAATAATTTAGGTTTCCTGAATACGATCAAAATAACGGGCCCGATAGAGCAATCGTGGTTCACCTTCATCATTAAATGCGCTGCGATTATGCAGCACATTATTACATAACAACCCCTGTGCGGGCTCAAGCCTGTGACGGAAAATATATTCGGACTCGCTGTTCAAAAATGCCGTCAGGCAGTCTCTCGCCGCTCGAGTCGTCTCATCGTCCCGCCATTCAATGCTGCGCGTACGCGCGCTATAGCGCATATGCAAATGACCGTCCCCGGCAACAGAAAAAACCGGCCCCGCCTGCGCATAGCGGATAATCTTGCCCCGCACCTCATTGGCCGGAATAATCATGGCCTGGGGATGCATGAGTGCATATATATAGGCGGAATTATGTTCTCTCAAGTGGATATAAGCAATTTCTGGATCCAGCAATGCATTAGCGCCACCTTTTGCGGCCGGATTAACGCAGTGCAATAACATCCCCTTAATCTGCCGATCTTGCGCGTTGTAATAACCATCAGTATGCCAGCTTATCCGACGATTCGAATAAGGTATATAAGCATGATTCTGAACACCGGGAATAACTTTAAGTGAAGTGATGCTGTCATTGTCCGCACAAAGATTGCTGTCAAGACGACACAAACCCAGTTGTTCACCCAATTTTTTCAACTGTGTTTTGTCAGCAGGATCGCCAACGGGCTTTTTAAACTGGTAAATGAGCATATTGGTTTTCCGGCAACGCTCAACCAGGGCCTTTTTTTCCAAACCGCTAAGTTCAAACGGGTTTTCAATCTCCACCAACAGATCAGCCGCGTTTACCGGGTAAGCGGACAGTTTCTTATCCCGCCAGTATTGATAGGCATCGTTATCATCCAGACTGAAATGTCCACTCCTGGGCATGCAAGGCGCTTTCGGGATGGATGTTATTATTTGCATTTATCGGATTCCTGAGTAAGATATGCGCACGAAGTGCAGGGTAAAATAAAAATCAGCATTATTTACCTGGCGTTCAACGATTGAAATTAAAGCATCGCCAGACTGCAAGCTGAATATCCAGCTTGTTATATAGTCAGAAAATATCAATGTTAACAGTTGCTTATTTTGTTTGAGGTATAAGAATTGAACGAAGTTAACCGTATAGATTTGAACATACCGGTGATGCGCCATACCCACTTTGGGATAAGATGCAATGAGCAATTCACCCCATCAGTGAGATTTCAGCAGGCAGGTTTGCATCATAAACTTGCAGGCAACTAGAGCAGAGAACCAAAATTCTACAAATTGTGAGATTTATTCCAAGAGAAGATGTGTCTTAACCACTTTAAAACAGGTTACCCCCGTATTTAAGGAGAACACCATGGCGAAAAAGATCTATGAAACCCCGATGCTGGACGAGCTGGAAAACGGCCCCTGGCCGAGCTTTATTTCAGGTTTCAAGCGCATGCGCGATCAGCATCCTGATCAACGCATTAGTGCAATGTCCAATTCATTGCTGGGCCAGCTTGAACACTCTTACGAAACCCGCAAAGGCTACTGGAAAGGCGGTACGGTTTCTGTGTTCAGTTACGGCGGCGGCATCATCCCGCGTTTTTCAGAAGTGGGTAATACCTTTTCTGAATCAAAAGAATTCCATACCATACGTATCCAGCCCCCTGCCGGTAACCATTATACCACCGAGATGTTGAACCAACTGGCGGACACTTGGGAAAAATATGGTTCCGGCTATACCACGTACCACGGCCAGTCCGGCGATATCATGTTTATCGGGGTTGATTCCGAGAACATCCAGGGCTTCTTTGATGAAGTTAATGAATACGGTTGGGATCTGGGCGGCGCCGGTCCTGCAGTACGTACCAGTATGTCCTGCGTCGGTGCAGCACGCTGTGAGCAGTCCTGTACAAATGAACATGCGCTTCATCGGCGTCTGGTGAACGAATTTACCGATGACATACATCGTCCCGCTCTGCCCTACAAGTTCAAATTCAAAGTCTCAGGTTGTCCCAATGACTGCGTTAACTCTATCGAACGTTCCGACTTTTCCATCATTGGTACCTGGCGCGATGAAATGAAGATTGACCAGGACGAAGTCAAAGCCTTTATTAAAGCCAAGGGCCGCGATTATGTGCTGGATAACGTTACCAGCCGTTGCCCAACCAACTGCATGAAGCTGAACAGTGATGACACTCTGACGGTTGATAATCATGAATGCGTACGCTGCATGCATTGTTTGAATGTTATGAACAAGGCGCTCTCTCCTGGTGATGACAAGGGTGTAACGATACTGATTGGTGGCAAACGGACCCTGAAAATCGGTGACCTGATGGGCACCGTTATTGTTCCGTTCATGAAAATGGAGACTGAAGAAGACTATGAGAAGATAGTTGAACTTGGCTCTGAAGCTATCGATTTCTTTGCTGAAAACGCGTTGGAACACGAACGTACCGGTGAGATGATTGAGCGTATCGGCCTGGTGAATTTCCTGGAAGGTGTTGGTATCGACGTGGATCCAAACATGATCAACGACCCACGTAAAAGCTCTTATATCCGCATGGACGGCTGGGATGAAGAAGCCGAGAAGTGGTTCCAGCGCAAAGCTGAGGAAAAAGCTTCTGCGGTTGCTTAATTCAGGCTCGTTGGCAAAACAGGTTAAAAACTTTAGGAGAATAACATGGCATTAGCAGACATGCGTCATCCCATCGAATCAGGTTGCCCTGATGGTTTTCAATATATGCATCCGGCAATGCGTAAAAACTTCGGTCAGTGGAAATATCATGAACATCCACGTCCGGGAGTATTGCTTCACGTGGCAGAAAGTGGCGATGAGATCTGGACGATAAAAGCCGGTACACAACGTATTCTGGATTCGTTCAGCCTCCGCAAGCTCACCGAAATCGGTGACAAATACGGCGAAGGTTATGTCCGATTCACTATCCGCAGTAATATTGAATACTTGGTGGCGGACAAAAATAAGGTCGAGCCCCTTATCAAGGCTCTGGAGGATGCCGGGTTTATAGTAGGGGGTACAGGCAACTCGATAGCCATGATTTCCCACACCCAGGGCTGGTTGCATTGCGATATTCCAGCTGCCGACGCTTCCGGTGTCGTTAAAGCGCTGATGGATGAACTCATCGACGACTTCAAGAACTGCAATATGCCTAACCGGGTTCACATTGCCACTTCCTGCTGTCAAATCAACTGCGGCGGACAAGCTGACCTCGCTATCAACATCCAGCACACCAAACCGCCGAAAATCGCCCATGATCTGGTGGGTAATATCTGTGAACGTCCAACCGTTGTTGCCCGTTGCCCGGTAGCCGCTATTCGCCCTGCTGTGGTTGACGGCAAACCTTCTCTGGAAGTAGATGAGAAAAAGTGCATATGTTGTGGCGCATGTTTCCCACCCTGCCCGCCCATGCAGATTAACCATCCGGAACACAGTAAAATGGCTATCTGGGTGGGGGGTAATCACTCCAACGCTCGCAGCAAACCCACCTTCCAGCGTCTGGTTGCCTCAGGTATTCCGAATAATCCGCCGCGCTGGCCTGAAGTAACGGCTACCGTTAAGAAGATCCTCAATGCTTATAAAGAAGGCGCGAAAGACTGGGAACGTATGAACGACTGGATTGAACGTATCGGTTGGCCGCGTTTCTTTGAAGTTACCGGTTTGCCGTTCACCAAATATCATATTGATAACTGGCGCGGATCACGTACTAGCCTGAACGCGTCTACCCATATCCGTTTCTAAGGGAATCTTATATGAAGTTTGGTATACAGATTAATGAAGGTCCCTATACCCATGAGGCCTCAACCACGGCGCTGAATTTTGTCAGCGCCGCGATTGAGGCGGGGCATGAAATCTTTCGTGTGTTTTTCTATCATGATGGCGTGAATAACGGTACTCGTTACACCACCCCACCACAGGATGACCGCAATATCGTTAATGCCTGGTCAGAACTGGCGGAAAAACACAATATCGATCTCGTGGTCTGCGTTGCTGCGGCACAACGCCGCGGTATTGTTGATGAAGGTGAACAGGAACGTAATGGTAAGGATGGCAATAATATCGCCCCCGGTTTCCGTATTTCCGGTCTTGGTCAGTTAATTGAAGCGGGCATCCAGAGTGACCGTCTCGTAGTGTTCGGCGATTAAAGGAGAAACGAAATGTCTGATACGAAAAAGTTCCTCTTTGTAAATCGTAAAGCACCTTACGGGACGATCTACGCATGGGAATCCCTTGAAGTTATTTTGATTAGTGCTGCATTCGAACAGGATGTAAGCCTGGTATTTGTTGATGATGGCGTTTTCCAAATTGCCAAAGGTCAGGATACCACTGAGCTTGGCATAAAGAACTTCTCACCCACTTACAATGCATTGGGTGATTATGATGTCAACAAGATTTATGTCGAAAAAGAATCATTAGATGCGCGTGGGCTGACAGTCGATGATCTTCTTAAACTTACTTACGAAGATGAAGATGATGACTGGGCAGAGAAGGATTCCATTCACGTTGTTTCATCAGCTGAGCTGGTCGATATTATGGATCAGCAAGACGTTGTATTGAGCTTCTAGAGGGGAATAACTATGCCTATGCTACACACAGTAAATAAATCACCTTTTGAACGCGGCGCACTCGAATCCTGTATTCGCCTCGCCATAAAGGGTAGTTCCGTGCTTCTGATTGAAGATGGTGTCTATGGTGCAAGCAGGGGAACCGCTGCCAGTAATATGGTTGAAAATGCAATGAAAGATCTGGATTTCTATGTCCTGGGTTCTGATCTGAAAGCACGCGGTGTGGATGAAAATCGTTTAATTGACGGTATCACAGTTATTGATTATAGCGGTTTTGTGAAACTGGCTGTTGAAAACGACAAAGTCCAAGCCTGGCTTTAATTTTATTTAATAATTTGTAAAGAGGAGAGCTCAAATGGGTATTGAAGTAAACGGTAAAACATTGGAAACTGATGAAGAAGGTTACTTGACAAATCTAACCGAATGGGTACCTGAAGTTGCCGGCATCATGGCTAAACTGGATGACACTGAACTCAATGAAAACCACTGGGAAGTTATTAATTTCCTGCGTGAATACTACGAAGAGTATCAGATTGCACCTGCCGTTCGTGTTCTGACCAAAGCTATTGGCAAAAAACTGGGCAAGGATAAAGGTAACAGCAAATACCTGTATGAACTGTTTCCTTATGGCCCGGGCAAACAGGCATGTAAATATGCCGGTCTGCCCAAGCCTACTGGTTGCGTATAATCGCAGAGTTCAGGGCGGGAGTATTAACTTCTGCCCTGTTCTAATAAAGTGGGTTAACTTTTTTTCTGAATTTAAACGTTGAGGGAGCGCTGGCATGTCGGCTTTGTCCGTATTCTATGCGATATTGTTTTATTTCGCGTTCGCAATATTGGTTGGTGGCCTGTTCCATAAGATTCGTCAGTATTGGCGGATACCTGCCCCATTAAAGATTGCCACCACACCTGCGCCGGTAACCCAGACGGGGGTTATACTGAGAATGGCGCGTGAAATCGTGCTATTTTCCAGTCTCTTCAAATCCAATAAATGGATCTGGATCTTTGGCTGGATGTTTCATGTATCCCTCTTGCTTATCGTGCTGCGACACTTCCGTTATTTTGTCGACAACACCAGCATCATATGGTTCTGGGTTCCTTTGGTTCAGCCATTTGGAGTCTATGCAGCCTTTACTATGATTATCGGTCTGACTGGGCTGTTGGCGCGCCGTATTCTGGTTGATCGTGTACGCTATATTACTTCACCCTCCGATTATCTCATGCTTCTATTGCTGATATCCATCGCCAGCAGCGGTGCCATGATGAAATTTGTCAGTCACACGGATATCGTTTCCGTTAAAGCATTTTTCTCCGGTCTGATGACGTTTAATTTGCAACCCTTACCGGGAGATCCCCTTCTGCTTATCCACCTGGGACTGGTTGCCACGCTAATGATTATTTTCCCCATCAGCAAATTACTGCACGCACCCGGGATATTCTTCAGTCCGACTCGTAACCAGATTGACAATCCACGTGAAAAACGTCATCTGGCTCCCTGGGCTGCTGAACTTGAAGCAGAGAAGGCAAAATAAGTTGAACTCTTCTCACGCATACGTTTGAGGGCACTGATGTGGCAGACTTTGAAGTACCTGAACTAAAAGAAACACTCGATATTCCGAAATATGTTGACGGGGTCATGGCGCATAGCGCGCCTTATACCGCCAAGGCAGAGTTTCAGGAAGCACTGGGTTTTCCGGGCGAACTGCCGGAAAACTGGAAACAAGTAGCCCTGGAGAAAATGACTGATCTGAGAACGCGCTACCGTTCTTTTCAGGTCTATCTGGATATCTGCGTAAAATGTGGTGCCTGCACCGATAAGTGTCACTACTACATAGGCACTGCTGATCCAAAAAATATGCCGGTTGCGCGGCAGGATCTGTTACGCAAGGTTTACCGTCGTTATTTTACTTTTGCCGGCAAGTATTTCCCCAAACTGGTTGGTGCGGTTGATCTTACAAAAGAAGTGCTGGACGACTGGTACAGTTATTACCACCAGTGTTCACAGTGCCGCCGCTGCTCTGTTTACTGTCCTTATGGCATCGACACGGCTGAAATCTCCATGGCCGCACGCGAAATTATGGACAGCGTCAGTATCGGCCAGAAATACTGTAACGAAATTTTGGGCAAGGTTTTTGTCATTGGTAATAACCTTGGCCTGCCCCAGCGCGCATTGGCGGATACCCTTGAAGGACTGGAAGAGGAAGTTGAAGAAGATACCGGTGTCGCGGTCAAATTTCCCCTCAATCAAAAAGGCGCCGAAATTCTGCTGGTTCCCCCTTCTGCCGATTTCTTCGCTGAGCCTCACGTCGATGGACTGATTGGCTATGCCAAGGTTTTCCATGAAGCCGGGGCGAGCTGGACCATGAGTTCCTATGCTTCTGAAGCCGGTAATTTCGGCATGTTTATTGGTAGTTATGAAATCATGCAAAAGGCGGCGCTACGTATTCGTAAAGCCGCTATCGATCTGGGTGTCAAACGCATCATTTTCGGTGAATGTGGGCACGCCTGGCGTGTGGCTTATGCCTTCCTCAATACCCTGGCGGGTCCTTTTGATTTTCTTGATCCCCGCTATCCGGTACCGCAGCATATCTGTGAATACACCTATGATCTTATTCAGAAAAACAAATTGAAGTTTGACAAGTCTGAAAATGATCATATGACACTTACTTTTCATGATTCATGTAATGTGGCGCGCGCAACCCGTATGGGTGACAAGCCGGGCGGCCAATTTGACATTCCACGCGCCGTTATTAAAGCAGCATGCAACAACTATGTTGACATGGCAGCCGATACCATCGGTGAAGCAACATTCTGCTGCGCGGGCGGAGGCGGCATATTGACGGATGATCTCATGGAGATCCGAGTCAAGGGCGCCCTGCCCCGTATGCAGGCGCTCAAAACAGTCAGTAATGAAAACGGCGTAACGCACATGGCCGCTATTTGCGCCATCTGCAAGAGTCAGTTCACCAAGGTAATTCCCTACTATGGGTTTACCATGGATCAAATTGTCAGCGTTCATCAACTCGTCAGTAACGCCATCGTTTTAACGGATGCGACTGGTAAAAATGATTCAAACGAAAACGATGAAGACAACAATGAGAAAGAATAATTAATCCGAATTATACCTATATACGGTATGCGATACCGTATTAATTGCACAGGAGAACAGGCATGGCTACATCCCGTGATGATATGCAAAATGACACATTAACTTACCGTCGTTTCAAGGATGGTGACAATGAATGGAGTTCGCTGGTAAAACAAATCTTCCAGGAAGATACCTCGCACAAATGTCCGACCTATATTACCCGTACCCCGCCCTGCCAGGGTAGTTGCCCTGCGGGTGAAGATATTCGCGGTTGGCTGGATATTGTTAGCAATATTGAACAACCCTCAGAAGGGTTGAGCATGAAAGAATATGCCTTCCGGCGTTTAACAGATGCCAACCCTTTCCCTTCTGTTATGGGTCGCGTCTGTCCTGCACCCTGTGAAGATGGCTGTAACCGTAACGAAGTTGAAGACCATGTCGGTATTAACGCTGTTGAGCAGTTTGTCGGCGACTCTGCACTAGCGGAAAAATTCACTTTTGCCAGTCCCGAAAAAGAGACCGGCAAAAAAGTTGCTATCATTGGAGGTGGACCTGCGGGTCTGGCGGCGGCTTATCAGTTACGCCGTATGGGTCACGCCTGTACCGTGTTTGATAATCACGCGACACTGGGTGGAATGATGAAATACGGGATTCCCGGTTATCGTACACCGCGTGATGTGCTGGAGGGCGAAATCAACCGCATTACCGACATGGGTGTTGAAATCAAACTGAATACCTGGATAGGCAAGGATATCACTGTCAAACAGATTGAAAAAGATTATGACGCTATCCTCTGGGCCGTCGGTGCTCAGGCAGGTCGTCAGATTCCGGTTCCCGGAGCCGACCAGGCGCCGAATGCGCTGACGGGTGTTGATTTTCTGGAAGCTTTCAACGATGGCCGCCTGAAACTGGTATCCGACAAAGTTGTGGTCATTGGCGGGGGAGATACTTCGATCGACGTGGCTTCTGTTGCCCGTCGTATCGGTCATATCAGTCAAATCTCCGAGAAAGATCGCCCTGAAAACATCATCATGGGTCACACCGCTCATGACGTGGCCTCCTCTGCGGTACGTCAGGGTGCAAACGTTATGTTGCTGTCCCGTTCCCCTATTGAACAGATGCCTGCTGCGCAGCACGAAATTGATGATGCGAAACGTGAAGGTGTGGAAATTATCAGCTGTGTTAGCCCGATAGAAGTGGTTATTGGCGATGATGGCCGTGCGACTGCACTGCGTGTTATCAAGCTTGAGAATGACGGCAAAACCCCGATTGAAGGCAGTGAGTATGATATTTCCTGTGACCTGTTGGTCTCAGCGATTGGCCAGGGCGGCAAGCTGGACGGCTTTGAAGAGATGGGCAATGCGCGCGGACTGATTGATGCCGATGCCAATTATCAGGTTCCCGGTAAAGAAGGTCACTTTGTTGCAGGTGATATCGTTCGCCCTCATCTGCTGACGACGGCCATTGGTCAGGCTTCTATCGCCGCTGAAAGTATCGATCACTATCTGAAACATCAGGATCTGGGTAAACGCCCGAAGGTTGACAAGCATCACTTCAGTCTGTTGAAAAAATTGCGCGAAGCGGGTCTGGAACCTGAAGAATACAGTCATAAAAGTGAATGGGGCACCTCCGAACATAACTTTGCCGTACATAACTTTGATGATCGCTCTGCGCATGAGATTATTCCGGCGGATAGACTGTTCCTAGGCCATTTCCAGTACACGCCGCGTCACAAGCGCCAGGAAGATGTGCCTGATACTGATAAAGTACTGGGCCACTTCAATGAACGAATGAAGGGTCTGAGCGATGAGGAATCAATAGCCGAAGCGAATCGCTGCATGAGTTGTGGTATGTGCTTTGAATGTGATAACTGTGTTATCTTCTGCCCACAGGATGCCGTCTATCGTGTACCTAAGAGTGAAAGAACGATGGGACGTTATGTTGCAACCGACTACGCCAAATGTATTGGTTGCCACATTTGCGCTGATGTGTGCCCGACCGGTTACATCGACATGGCCATGGGTGAATAATCAAACTGAGGACTGAATAGTGTCAGTTGGACTATACAAAAAAAAACTAAGCTTGTTACTGGCAGGGTTAATCTTAACCCTGCCCCTTAGCCTCTTTGCTGAAGGTATTCTACCTACGGTGCCAAAAGCAAAGGCTAAGGCGACAGTGGAATATGGTTGTGTCAATCCCGTTGCCGATATGCGTAGAAATCATATGAAATATCTGCTGCATCATCGTGACCAGACTATGCATAAAGGTATTCGAACTAAAAAATACAGTTTGGCCAAATGTATCGAGTGCCATGTGACACCCGATAAAAATGGTAAATATCCCAAGTTTGGCGACGATGACTTCTTCTGCAGCAGTTGCCATAATTATGCGGCTGTCACGATTGACTGTTTCCAGTGTCACAATGACAATCCTAAAAGTGCTTACTCGTCATTAAAATTAAACGGACAGTCCCTGCCAGAAGGTCATGAAAAGTTTACTTCGAATGACACCTTGCCATCTGGAGATGCTAAATAATGTCTCATATAGAATCCTCGAAAAATGCAGACTTAACACGACGTAAGTTTCTAGGCTCCGCTGTGGCTACCACCGCTGGCTTAACTATTGCTCCCGGTGTGCTTCTGTTTCGGGCTGCGCAGGCAAAACCCGCTGCACAGGCAGTTACCAGTAAGGTTCGTTGGGGCTTGCTCATTGATAATACTAAATGTTCGACCGGTTGCGACGACTGTGTCACTGCCTGTAAAACAGTACACCATCTGGAAGGACATAACCGTCCGGAAACGGATGTGCAATGGATTCGCAAACTCACGGTTACCGACAAACAAACCGGGTATGTCATGTCCCTGCCCATGATGTGTCAACACTGTGAAAATCCTCCCTGTGTTGATGTCTGCCCAACCGGCGCGTCTTTCAAACGCGCGGATGGCATTGTACTGGTAGATCGGCACATCTGTATCGGTTGCCGTTACTGCATGATGGCCTGCCCCTACAAGGCGCGTTCTTTTGAACATGAAGTCGTTCATGATCAATCCGTCAGTGCGCCACGAGGAAAAGGAACGGTTGAAGGCTGCACCCTGTGTGTATACCGGGTTGATCATGGTCAAATACCGGCTTGCGTCGAAGCCTGCAACGAGGCGAAACACGGAGCCATGTTGTTCGGTGATCTGAATGATCCTGAAAGTGAAATCTCGAAACGCCTGGCCAAGTATGGTGGTAAGCAGATCCGTGCGGATCTTGGCCTGAACACAGGCGTTCGTTATCAAGGCATCTAATAACATATACAGTGGGTTGATGGCATAATGAAAAAAGCAAATTTTGTGGAAATTGAAGGCCGTAGCGCCGGTTATCTGGCGCTGCTTGGCTTTCTGGGTATTTTCATACTCGCTGCTCTTGGTTCAAGCTTTTACATGGAACATAATGGACACCATGTCACCGGTATGACTAACCAGATCGTCTGGGGCATGCCACATGTGTTTGCAGTGTTCCTTATTGTTGCAGCATCGGGGGCACTGAACATCGCCTCCATTTCATCCGTGTTTCACAAGGCGGCTTACAAACCTCTGGCTCGACTCTCCGGACTGCTGGCAATTTCATTGCTGCTGGGTGGCCTAATGGTACTGGTACTTGATCTGGGCCGCCCCGATCGACTCATCATTGCCATGACCCGATACAACTTTAGATCGATTTTTGCCTGGAACATGCTCCTGTATAACGGCTTCTTTCTGATTGTAGGTATCTACCTGTGGACCATGATGCAGCGCAGTTTGAACAAGTATACTCACTATGCTGGTTTTGCCGCCTTCATCTGGCGTCTTACACTCACTACAGGTACCGGCTCTATCTTTGGTTTCCTGGTGGCTCGCCAGGCTTATGATTCGGCCATCATGGCCCCCATGTTTATTATTATGTCGTTCTCATTCGGCCTGGCTATTTTCCTGCTGGTACTACTGGCCGCCTGTAACTGGACCAATAGACCTTTAGGGGATGTCATTTTTAACACCTTGAAAAACCTGCTCGGTGTCTTTGTTGCCGCAGTACTCTACTTTGTCATTGTTCAGCACCTGACCAACATCTATATGGCAAAAGACACGGGTGTTGAAACATTTATCCTGTTGAACGGGGGTATTTATACAAAACTGTTCTGGATTGGTCAGATTCTGCTTGGCAGCCTGGTCCCTCTTGCACTTCTCTATCACCCGACCTGGGGCAAAAGTAGAACACTGGTGGGAGTAGCCGCTATGCTCGTTATTATTGGCGGCATGGCGCAGATGTACGTCATCATTATTGGTGGTCAGGCGTATCCACTAAGCCTGTTTCCAGGCATGGAAGTTCACAGCAGTTTCTTTGATGGTGTCGTCAATCACTATGCTCCCACCCTGTCTGAAATTATGCTGGGTCTGGGAGGTATGGCAACCGCCATGATCACCGTTGCTCTGGCCATCAAGGTGCTGCGCTTCCTGCCGGAAAGCCTGGCTGATGAGGTAGTTGATCCGCAGCACCAGTAGCACCTGGTTTGCTGCCAGGTATAGAAAACTAAAAAATGATAGGGGGGGACCAACCAGTGTTGTTGTGTCCCCTTTTCGTTATTTAGAGGCTGAACCATTGCTTAAAAAGTTCGTTAGGCTTTGCCACGCTCAACCCAGGCTACCTTTAATTTTGGCTTATCCGGATCAGGGTATCCCGTGACTATTCCTCGGCTGCTTATTTCTGCGGCACATAAATCTTCAGGCAAAACAACCCTGAGCGTTGGACTTTGCGCGGCCTTCCAGGCGCAGCGTAAAACCGTCCAGCCCTTTAAAAAAGGCCCGGACTATATCGACCCCATGTGGTTGAGCCGAGCCTGCGGGCGTGACTGTCATAATCTTGATTTTTATACCATGCAGCATGATGAAATGCTGGCAACGCTTGAGCACTATTCAGAAGGCTGTGATCTTTCTATTATTGAGGGCAACAAGGGGCTCTATGATGGTCTTGATGTCGACGGCAGTAACAGCAATGCCGCCCTGGCCCAACTGACTCAGACTCCGGTTATTCTGGTGATCAATGTGCAGGGTGTTACCCGAGGTATTGCCCCGCTGATACTGGGGTACCAGAATTTTGAGCCGGATATCAATATTGCCGGCGTTATTCTAAATCAGATCCGCGGTCGCCGTCATGAAAGCAAGTTACGCGCAGTAATAGAGCATTACACCGATGTCCCCGTGCTTGGCGCGGTTTACCACAATCCGTCCTTGCAGATTGATGAACGCCACCTGGGCTTGATTCCCAGTAATGAAGCGCATGAGGCAGACAACAAGGTTGCGCAAATCGGCCGTCTTATTGCGGAACAGGTTGAACTGGATAAACTGGCGCAAATTGCCGCCACTGCACCACCCCTGCCCGCCCACAGCTTTCCAGGCTCCCAAACAGTAGATACTAGCGGGGGCAACGTGCGTATTGCGGTTGCCCGTGATGCCGCTTTCGGCTTTTATTATCCGCAGGACTTCGAGGCGCTGGAGGCTGCGGGAGCAAACCTGCTATTCTTTGACACGCTGCAGGACTCCCACCTGCCCGACTGTGATGCTCTCTTTATCGGTGGAGGTTTCCCGGAAGCCCACATGCAGGCGTTGGCAGACAATCGATGCCTGCGGGCTAACATCTTTGACGCCATAGAAAACGGTATGCCTGCTTATGCAGAATGTGGCGGTCTCATGTATCTGACCCGGCGTATCCTGTGGGGCGATCAAAGCCATGAGATGGTCGGCGTCATTCCTGCCGACACCCGGATGTATAAAACCCCGCAGGGTCGGGGTTATATCCAGCTGACAGAAAAAGTAAACCACCTTTGGCCAAGCCTCGCAGAAACCCCGGAACCACACATTATTCCGGGGCATGAATTTCATTATTCAGCACTTGAGAATATCGGTACTCTGAATTTTGCCTACCGGGTTGTACGCGGGATCGGCATCGACGGTCAGAATGATGGTATTGTTCATAAAAACCTGCTGGCAAATTACGCACATTTGCGGGACACCTCAGCCCACCACTGGGCTCAACGATTTGTCGAATTCATACGCAATAGCGTATCATTCGTCACAGAGTAATTTTGTCGAAAGGAAGGAGCGATAGCATGATGACTATAACCCCGAGTGCCGCAGAGCAAATTAAAGTCTCTGCCAACCAGCAAGATATTGAGGATATAGCGCTACGAATCGCAGCTAAAAAGATTGAGGATGGCAGCATTGAATATGCCATGGGTTTTGCCGACCATATAAGTGATGATGATCTGAAGTTCACCAGTGAAGGCGTTGAGATTGTACTGGCTCCGGCCAGTGCCCTGCTCCTAAAAGATACGCTCATAGACTATGTCGAAATCGAGCCTGGTCAACACAACTTCATATTTTCCAACCCCAATGATCCGCACCACAAAAGCTCTGAATAATACTTTTGTGAATACAGAAGCATAGCTAATTATTTTAATATAAGTAACTATTCAGCTCACCGGAGCGGGGTCGCCAACCCTTGCCCAGCTTAAGTTATTTGAGAAAATGGCTAATAATGTAGGTTGGCGCTGAGCAACGCGAAGCACCACAGGCACTTCCTTCGGTCGCCCAACAGGCGTGGCCTATAATTGTTGGGCTTCGCCATAAAGAACATGGCTCAGCACCAACCTACAGACAATGCCCCCTGGAAGTGGTGCTGAATAGTTACTAATATAATACATTAAGTAGATGCACAAGCCTCGCCGATGGTCGGCAGATGTCATATACTTCGGCTGTTCATCGTGATTGAGTGAGTAAAGTTTTGCCATCCAGTCTTTCAGAAAAAATTTCTGCAGCTTACGATTCAAATACTATGGATACAATAAAGTCCGCTCCTGGCCAGATGCCGGTACTGTCCAGTCTCTCACATCTAAAACGGGAAACCGAGATTCTGTTATTTTTCGTTTTCTGTCTATTACTGACGGGCCTGCTTGGAGATCACCTCAACAACACGCTGTTCACGGTTCTATTCGCTTCACTGGGTCTACTCTGCACAGCGATACTTCTACACCTTTACCTGCAATTAAACGAACCTCTCAATCACTCCCTGTTAACACTGAATGAATGGTCAACCAATATTCTTGCGGGCAATTTTCAGGCGCGCATGCCTGCTCTGCCCCTCAGCGAGAAAAACCCGATTGAAAATACGCTGACAAAAAACATCAATAGCATTGGTGAAAAACTGGAAAACCTGACTCACAACATGAACGAGCTGGTTGCACAGCATGTCGAGGATATCGAACAGAAAGATCACACCCTGGAAATCGTCTATGACGTTGCTGCGAGTATCAACAGCTCCCGTGATCTGGATGAACTCCTGACCCGCTTCCTCAGCACACTGACCAATGTCGTCAATGCCCGCGCGGCTGTTGTGCGTCTGGTAACCGAAGATGGGCAGATGCGACTGATCTCCAGCCTGGGACTGGACGAAGAACTGATGCAAAAGGAACAGCTTCTGCCTTCCGAACAGTGTCTTTGTGGCAGCGCCTATCGTGAAGGCGATGTCTATTATCAGAAAATCGGCAAATGCGATAAAATTATCGGGCGCGCATTTTTTGACAACGATGATGTTGGCATGATTGCCGTACCTCTGCAATACCGCGACAAGATTCTCGGCGTTTATAATTTATTTGTCGAAAACAGCAAACTGCCCAACCCTGAAGATATGA
The DNA here is from genome assembly GCA_964596835.1 of uncultured Thiohalophilus sp. GTDB lineage: Bacteria > Pseudomonadota > Gammaproteobacteria > UBA6429 > Thiohalophilaceae > JAADGZ01. Next base: position 21,525 of record CAZQVV010000015.1, read on the forward strand.
CTATTCTGCTGACCAATATTGGCCGGCATCTGGGTATGGCCATTGACAAGGCGCGCACGGACAACGAATCCAAGCGTCTATCTATTATGGAAGAACGCACCCGTCTCGCGCATGAATTACACGACTCACTGGCACAGACGTTGGCCAGCTTGCGTTTTCAGGTCCGGGTACTGGATGAAACTCTACGCCGGGGACAGGAACCGGAAATCTGGTCCGAACTTGAAAAAATCGAGAACAACCTCGATGAAGCCTATGCCGAGCTGCGTGAATTAATCACCCACTTCCGGGCACCCATTGATAAACGTGGACTGATCCCGGCGGTAGAACATCTGGTTAACCGCTTTCGCGACCAAAGTGAAATTTCCATTTTTCTGCAGCAAGAGTGGAATGTGCTGCAACTTCCCGCCAATATTGAAATGCAGGCCCTGCGAATCATCCAGGAATCCCTCAACAATATCCGCAAGCATAGCCAGGCGCATACGGTGCGCGTTTTTATGCGTAGCGACACCCAGGGTGATTGCAGTATCCTGATTGAAGATGATGGTGTTGGCATGAATATCACCCCCCAAACTGATCGAACTTCGAGTGATCACCTGGGGATGAGTATTATGGAAGAACGCGCCAAGCGTATTGGTGGTACAGTACAGTTCGAAAGTGAGCTGGGCGAAGGTACTCGCATTCTTTTGCATTTTCATTATCCGGAACTGCCCACGCCGAAAATTTCAAGTATCAAAGTCAATGTACAGGCACGGGTAAAATAACGCTTATGAGCTTACATGTTCTTCTGATTGATGATCACACTCTGTTTCGGGTCGGACTCGAATCCCTGCTGGAAAGCCGAGGGATCGAGATCGTAGCATCGGTAGGTTCAGGGCAGGAATGTTTGCGTCTGGTTGAAGAATTGAACCCGGATATTGTTCTGCTCGATATGCGCATGCCCGGTATCGATGGTCTGGGGGTTCTCAAACTTCTGCGCCAAAATGACCTCGCACTGCCTATCGTCATGCTGACCACCAGTGCGGAAGAAAGTGACCTGCTCGAATCCCTGCGTGAAGGCGCACAGGGCTACCTGTTAAAAGACATGGAACCGGATAAACTGGTACTGGCTCTGCGTGATATCGTCAGCGGTAAAACCGTGGTCGCGCCAGATCTGGCGCCGATTCTGGCACGTGCGGTACAAGGCAAGATCCACGAGAAAAAGGAGCCAGTGAGCACACCCTTCTCTGATTTGACTCCACGGGAAACCGAAATTCTGGGATTGCTGGCGGAAGGCCAAAGCAACAAGGTCATTGCCCGCAACCTGGGTATTTCTGATGGCACCGTAAAGCTGCATGTCAAAGCTATCCTGCGAAAACTGGAAGTCCACTCCCGTGTAGAAGCCGCCGTAATGGCTGTTGAATACGGCATGTCAAAAAATTCTGAAACACACTAATTGTTTCCTGAAGGTATATATGAAAACATTTAGCCAACTGGTAGCCGAGAGCGCTAAAAATATTGATGAAATTTTTCCCTGGGATCTGGAAGAGAAAAGAGATAGCCCGCCCATGCTACTCGACATTCGCGAACCCTATGAGTTTGATGCTATGCATATCAAAGACTCGACCAATGTTCCACGGGGCATTCTTGAAACCGCCTGTGAATATAATTTTGAGGAAACCGTACCCGAACTGGTAGAGGCGCGAGAACATGAAATCGTGGTTATCTGCCGTTCCGGCAACCGCAGTATTTTTGCTGCTGAAGTTATGCTTAAAATGGGATATAAAAATGTGGTTTCGCTCAAAACCGGCCTGCGCGGCTGGGTGGATTACGAACTGCCGCTGGTCGATGCCAATGAACAGGAAGTGAATGAAGATGCCGCTGATGAATATTTCACGCCAAAGCTACGTCCGGAACAAATAAGTCCAAACCCAACAACCACCAGCTAACGCTGGTGGTTGTTGGGTTTGTTAGTCATATTGTTACAATACTCGTCTATATAACCCATAAACATACGGTCTTGGATCACCATCAGGGTTAATGTACGTATGGTTAAATGATGATATTAGTTCAAATGATTGACCCAATCTTTCCGATAATTCATCAAGAGAATACCTATGCAGTGACAAGCTGGCACATTTAGGCGCCCCCGTTTTTGAAAATTCAGCAAATATGGCGTAGCCATCTACCTTTAATTTGGATTTGATATTTTTAAAATAACAATTTATATCATCTTCATCAGTTAGAAAATGTAAAACCGCCCTATCAATCCAGATATCTACCTTTGGAATGCTATCTACAATTGGAAGAGATATGTCCTGGCAAAGACAACGAATTTTATGGCCATCATCTTGCACCCTTTTCTTAACCTTATTTAGCGCCTCAATGCTAATATCATTGAGAATTAATTCTGCGCCTTTTAAAATTAGCTGATCAATCAAAACAGATGTCCCTGCGCCCGGTAAAAACACTGTGCAACCATCTATGCCTGGAACTTGATTTAGTAATTCAAATGTTTTTGACACATCCTTTTCATACCACCCAAGTTTTGAATCTTCTGTACCTGAAAATATTGAATTCCAATGTTCACTACTTGATTTCATAGTTTCTCGATTTTCCTTTTTCATAGTTAACAGACATTGTGATGTTGGGCATTTGTTAAACATGACAGCTTACGCCGTCTATTACCTTTTTTGCATTCTGATACAGTGCAAACAACAGTAGCAAGCTGGCGGTTATAAATATCTCGATTTGATGAGTTGCAATAAACCCTTGCAAGCGAATTCCAAATGTGCCGCCTAATGCGGGCATCAGGCTGGCAATAATCCCTATCGCAATCGGTAATATCGGGGAACAACATAACATGGGGGCAAGAAGCCCTATCACTACGCCGCCTGCAGCCGACGATTTACTGGACTTTTGACCCTGTTTTACCAGGTAAATAATAAACGATATTATAAGTGATGCCAGCCCGGCCATCAACACAGAGAATCCAATCAGGGTTGGATTTAAATACTGTAGCGCTTCAAAACTACTATAACCCCCGGTATAAGATGCGGGTAAAGTCATTAAATATAACAACAGAAAGGCGACAAAACTGATTATGGAAATCCGCTGATAGATTCGAATATTAAAAACAATTTTTAAGGCATTGAAAATTATTTTCATTCTGAGGTTCCATTGGAAAATTTGAGGATCAGGTTCATGCTAATGTTTGGCGCCGTATTCACAGCTCGCACCCAGCCTTTTTCATCAATTAGGAAATAAATATCGGGAAATTTCTTTTTATTAAGTTCCTGATCCATTTGCTTCGACGCTTCTCCTATGATCCAGTTACCCGGATTCTTAAGTCGTGGCGCAAATTTCCGCATAAATGTCAGCATATCTACCCCAGGGTATCCGCCATTGTTAAAATTACGCAAAGCAATGATTACCATCCCGGTCTTTTTCAATGCAGCCTGTTTTTTCTGCATGGCTTTAACGCCGGCAACACAAGTATGGCACCAGGTTGAAAATAACCACAACATCACCTTATGACCTTTATATTCCGCAAGTAAATGCTGTTTTGCCTGACTTGTGAAACTGACATCTGATAGCCTGAAAGGAAGTTTCCGGGGTGATAAATTGAAAGACCATGCAGTCAATGGCTGCGCCATCAATAACGACAGAAAAATTATTAATTTTATGGTTTTCAATTTCGGGGTCTCCGTGAACCATTTCTTCAACCTGCACAGCAGGAAAGCTGGCTTACGTCTTTGTTAAAGGTTTGCGCGGTCAACTTTAACCCTTCCACCATCGTCAGGTAGGGAAATAACTGATCGGCAAGTTCTTGAATGGTCATGCGATTACGGATGGCGAGTGCTGCTGTCTGGATAATTTCACCGCCTTCATGCGCCAATACCTGACAGCCGACGATACGACCGCTGTCTTTTTCTGCCACCAACTTGATAAAACCACGAGTATCGAAATTAGCCAACGCCCGTGGCACATTTTCCAGATCCAGCGTTCGGGTCTCAATCCGCAAACCCTGTTTTTGAGCCTGCCGTTCATCCAACCCGACCGTGCCGACTTGCGGATTGGTAAACACCACCGCAGGCATAACCGATAAATCAATCGCCACATCATCACCGGTCATGTTACGGGCGGCACGAGTACCGGCAGCGGCAGCGACATATACAAACTGGGGTAGATTGGTGCAATCGCCAGCCGCATAAATGTTTTCGACATTGGTACGCATGTGGTCATCAATGATAATTGCACCGCGTTGATTGGTCTTAACACCGACTTTGTCCAACTCCAGCGCGTCTGTATTTGGCTTGCGACCGGCAGCCACCAGTAATTGATCGCCCTGCACTTCCCCCTTATTGGTTTGCAGAATAAATAGTTTACCCTGGTGGCTAATAGAATTAGGCGATGTGTTTAGCATAACCTTAATCCCTTCATCTGCAAACGCTTGCATCAAGCCTTCACCAATTCCCGGATCTTCTTTTGATAACAGGGTGCTGCGCGCCAGCACGGTCACGTTTGCGCCAATATGGCGAAATGCCTGTGCCAGCTCAAGCGCAACCACAGATGCGCCTAACACAATTAAATGTTTCGGTATCGATTCTGTAATCAACGCTTCAGTTGATGTCCAGTAAGGTGTTTCTTTTAATCCCTGTATATCCGGTATTGCCGGAGTTGCACCCACGGTCAGCAAGATACGATCTGCCCTGATTTCTTTTTCGCTACCGTCCTGTTTTGTGATTATCAATGTATTGTTGTCTTTAAATCGCGCCATTCCACGCAGGAGATTAATCCCTGGGTTACTTTCCAGAATACTTTCGTATTTGGCATAACGCAGTTTTCTGACCCATTCCTGTTGTTGCTCCATCATGGCCTTGCGGTCAATATTCGGCCTGTTTAGCGGTAACCCGTTAAAGGAATGATGACCTTGAATGTGCGCAATATATGCACCACGAATAAAAATCTTCGAGGGCACACAGCCTATATTGACACACGTCCCGCCAATCAGATCCGCACCTTCTATAATCGTGACCGTTGCACCTTGTTCGGCAGCCTTAATTGCCGCCGCAACAGCGCCAGAACCGGTGCCGATAATGGCAATCTGCAGGCCGCCGCCAGCACTGCTGCCGACGGTATCATCATTATTTATCAGAGTCGCCCCATACCCCTTTGACTCAATGGCTTTAAGTAGCTGGCTGCTCTCGACCGCACCCTGGGTCTCTATTCTGGCCAGTCCCTGTTCATAGGAGACTGAAGCCGTAACACCTTCAAGAGCATTCAGTGCCTCTTGAGCGCTTTGCGCGCAGTGATCACAGGTCATCCCCGTGATTTGTATGTTGACTGTCTTCATGTAAATCACCTTTTTTGTTTAGTTTCCGTGAAGGCATTTAGACCCCTCAAGGGATACTGGAAAAAGTTCGGTTCAACTGAACCAGGTTATATCGTGCAGCGTTCATTTTTTTGCCAATAGAAAATGCCTCATCAAGTGAGAGCAAAAAAGTGCCCGGATGCGATGCCATCCAGCGTTCACCCGTTTCACGTGAACGCAAGAAGAAAACATGGTGGCAAAAACTGGTTGTGATATTTTCTTTAAGCTCAACTTCATCGGGGACAAGAAAGGAGACCATTACCTGCTCGGTCTGGGAGGATTCGATACCTTCGGGTAACACAGTTAGTGATATTTCATCCCCACTCAATGCACAGTTTGACGTGATATCTGCGCTAATATTAAGCAGTTCAGGAAGAAACAGGGTGTCCCAGGCACACCAGGTGTAAACTGTTTTCCCGTTGACCTTAAAACGGTGCTGCGTTTCATCAATGGCAAGACCCCAGAAACCGATGATTCGACGACTGTCATCGTAAAATACGCCGGGCCAACTTTTGATCATTGTTTTCACAGTGGTTAGCAGCATGTCGACACGTTCAGACAGGTGTTCGAGCGAAACGGCATCGCCTTCACTTAACAGGCGGTAAAGTTTTAACGCAAGGCGCTGTTCAGCGATACCCATCACAGGAAAGGCATCAATGAAGTGTTGAGCCAGATGATCAACATCAGGACTCATTAAACCATCTACAGGAAGTCTCTTATCTGCTATATCAATCACTCTTGCATCTCCCGTCTTTTTATTGTTTCAGTGTGGAGGGATAACCTGCATTAGCCATCGCTTTGGTTAATGCTTCGATATTGGTTTTGCCGGGATCGAAAGTTACCGTTGCGGTTTTGGTGTCAAAGCTTGCTTTCGCCTCAGTGACACCCTTAACTTTTTCCAACGCCTTGCGAATGGTAATCGGGCAAACCCTACAGGTCATGCCAGGGACATCAAACGTCACAGTTTTGCTTTCATCTGCCTGCGCCATGGATATAAAAGCTAAATTCATCAGTGAAACGCTTATTAGAAATGAAAATAATATTGTGCGTATCATTTTTCTACTCCTCCAGTTAAATATTTTCTTAAATAGTTATTCAAAAAATGCAAGTCCGTAGTATGGGAAAGCCAGCAAGGCGATCATCAATACGGTAACAACCCAGAAAATGATGCGTTGGTTGCGTAAGGTGCTGGGTATGGCGCAGGCATCACCAGGGGAACATTGTCGAGGCACCAGATAAAGTTTTCGAAACGCCAGAAACAAAAATACCAGCGTGATGCTTATAAAAATTGGTCGATAGGGTTCTAGTGCCGTGAGATTGCTTATCCAGGTCCCGCCAATACCAAGTCCCAGTAATACCAGAGGCCCGATGCAACACAACGAGCCGCCAATAGCGGCAATTATCGCTAAAATCATGGAGCGTTTATTGCTCCCGGTGGTTCGATCAGTCATGGCTGTTTCTCTCTAATCTTTGAGCTTGGTGATAAGCTTAATCCCTGTACCCAAGTACAGAGTCAAGAGGAAAATTTTCTGTTATTTAACCTTTATGAGGACAGCGAAAAGACTGGCGGTGAGAAACCGATTGATCTGGTACGTGCAAGGCATCAACAACCACCCGCAGAGCGGGTGGTATAATGAAAGCCGCTGGAAGGGGCTATTGTTAAAGTCAAACGTCTACCCCCCCATCGGTTCCGAACATTTTTCTTCTCGTTTCTGATTCTTAATGTGACCCGGCAGGGTGGGCACGATTTTTGTCTACCACAGGCACTTCCTTCGGTCGCCCACGCGGGAAATTTCAAGAACCTCTTTCACATGTTTAACGTCCAAAAATGAAGTAACGCGTGGGCACAAAACCCGTGCCCACCCTACAGCACTGGCAGTCGGAGAGAATCCCGCTCAGTACATCAAGACCACCAGTGTGGATGACTCGATGAAACATGGGTGAGAAATATTATGGGTGAAATAATCCCGCTAAAACGACATGAGAATGTTTATCGCTACTCTCATGTAGTGATTTTGCCAAGCTGATGAGTGAAGTGTGGAGTTAGTTACGTGAAGCTAATTGCAGAGAAATATAGAAAGTTAAACCCATCAGAGTTTTCCTGAGCAGAGCCGAAGGGCTCAGGGCGAACGGAATATGACAGTGCTTCGCAGCAAGCTGCGGGGAATAAGACCCAATATGATTCAAACGCTACGCTAACTATTCACCATAAAGATTGACGTTCTGTCTGACGTTCGAGGTCTCGATCAGGATTCGTTTATTCATATTGAAGAGTTACATGCTATTGTAGATTTCCATAACTTCATTTTCCTTGTCACCCGTTGAGCGTGCGCCATCATTGCGTAACACTTCAATGTGTTCAAGATAAGCCTGATTCACGTCGCCGGTGACATACTCGCCGTTAAAGACAGACGTATCGAAGCGTTTGATGTTTTTAGCTTTCTTGCGAACAGCCTTAACCAGATCGTCCAGATCCTGATAAATAAGCCAGTCAGCGCCGATGACCTCGGCAATTTCCTCTTCGTTGCGGCCGTGGCCAATCAACTCGTGGGCGGCGGGCATATCGATGCCGTATACGTTCGGATAGCGCACTGGTGGTGCAGCCGAGGCGAAATAAACTTTTTTCGCGCCTGAGTCACGCGCCATCTGTATAAGCTGTTTTGAAGTTGTGCCACGCACAATAGAATCATCTACCAGCAATACATTTTTACCGCGAAACTCCAGCTCAATGGGGTTGAGCTTCTGGCGTACGGATTTCTTGCGCTCAGTTTGCCCCGGCATAATGAAGGTTCGGCCGATATAGCGATTCTTGATAAAGCCTTCGCTGTAGTTCACATTCAGCGCATAAGATAATTGCAGCGCGGCGGTACGACTGGTGTCGGGGATGGGCAGTACCACGTCGATGTCATAATCGGGTTTCAGCCGTTTTATTTTCGCCGCCAGATAATCACCCATACGCATACGCGCCTTGTATACCGAAATGCCATCGATCATCGAATCCGGCCGGGCAAAGTAAACGTGTTCGAATATACAGGGGGTCAGTTCCGGATTCTCGGCGCACTGTTGTGCTTGTAGCTTGCCGTCCATGTCAATAAACACGGCCTCACCGGGCGCCACGTCACGCAGCAGTTCATAGCCGATAATGCCCAGTGCGACACTTTCCGACACCACCGCATATTCCTTGCCTTTATCCGACTCACGCACGCCCACCGCCAGGGGCCGAATACCATGGGGATCACGAAATGCCAGAATGCCTCGTCCGGTAATCATGGTGACCACGGCATAGGCTCCCCGGCAGCGCTTATGCAACGCGGCCACCGCTTTAAAAGCGTCTTCAGCACATAGCTGCAACTGGCTAGCCATCCCCAGTTCATGCGCCAGCACATTGAGCAGAATTTCCGAATCCGAATCCGTGTTGATATGCCGACGATCCTGCACAAACAGTTCGTGTTTGAGTTCTTCAGCATTGGTCAGGTTGCCGTTGTGTGCGAGCGCAATCCCGAAGGGTGAATTCACATAAAAGGGCTGGGCTTCAGCCGAGGTGAAACAACCTGCTGTAGGATAGCGCACGTGTCCGATACCGATATTGCCCTTGAGGCGCAGCATATGCCGAGTACGAAAAACATCACGCACCAGGCCGTTGTCTTTACGCATATACATGCGATTCTGATCGCAGGTAATAATGCCTGCGGCATCCTGCCCCCGATGTTGAAGCATGGTCAGACCATCATACAGGGCCTGATTGACCGGAGTTTTAGCGACAATACCGATGATCCCACACATGATCGTTTCCTCAACTAATAAAAATCAGAGACTGCTAAAAATGAAAATTGTCAGCCAAACTGTCCGGCAGGAAACCCCGCATCCGCACCGCAATGGCCTGAAAGCGAAATAGCAAGGCCGAATTCCGCCACATGGGCTGTTTGGGAAGCTCGGTTAAGCCGGACAACAACACCAGTACCGAGACCAGCAATACACCCCGCAGGAAACCAAAGACAACCCCCAGGAAGCGATCCGTTCCGCTCAGGCCGGTACGCTGCACCAGCCGTACGGCAAAGAAATTTATCACGGTGGAAACGATAAGCGACATGACAAACAGGATGACAAAAGCAATAATAAGGCGAAAAGATGAATTTTCAATGCTGGACGCCAGCATTTCTGACAAGCCGCCGGAAAAGGTGAGTGATACCCAGAAGGATAGCATCCAACCTGCCAGCGAAAGCGCTTCTTTAACAAACCCCCGGATGAGGCTGATAAAGGAGGAAATTAACAATACTCCAAGAATTGCATAGTCAATACCAATCATTTATACCTCTTGTCTCAAAACAGGCGCCCAACGGCGCCATTGATAAACAACCCCGCAGCAAGCTGGCGGGGTATTAAGTGGTAGCATGCTGATGGGTTTTGCTTCGCTCTACCCATCCTACTGTTTTTCGCTGCAAGCAGCGGGGAATAACACCCAAAGAGATTCAGGGGTGCCTTACCAGCAGGCCTTTTATTTTCTGCCGCGCCAGAAGACGGTCACGCACCTGTTTTGCCCCGGCACGGCTGATATAAGGCCCCAACCTGACCCGGTAAATTAATTTCGCATGGCCGCTACGTATCCCCTCGACAAAGGCGCGGTATTTCTGCTTTCGCAATTTATCGCGCAATTTGAAGGCATGGCTTTTCTGTTTGAAACTACCAACCTGCACGGCCCAGGCATGAATGGCGGGTACAGCCGAGAACGTTTTCTTTTTAGTGACCGTTGGCGATAGCGGCTGTTCAAGCCGCCCGGGAGGTTCTTTAGTCACGTTGGCTTTAGCGGTTTTTTCTTTATTGACCGGAGCAAGCCCTTTGGCGACCGCAGACAGGGGTGCGGAACGTTTGTCGATGGGAATACGCAGGCTACTTTGCCCCGCCCGCCTGCCGGCTGAATCGCCTGGGGCGAATTCAAGCTGGCGAATATTTTTAACTTCCGCTGGTTTAGCCGGAATACTGCTGCCATTGACGACAAAACCCGGCTTCCGATCTCCATTCAGAATCATGGGAATAAAAATGACGCCCAGCGCTACCAGCACGATAGCCCCCACCAGCCGCTGTTTGAGTCGAGATTGTTCCACCTGATTTTTCAGTCCCCGGCCTGTACGCTCGGCCTCACTGCAAACGCCTATTATATTCGCTGCCCATGTGCCTGCGCTACTACCGTGGCTTCGGAAACGGTATAAAAAGAACCGAACACCACGACACGATCCCCTGCTTTGACCGAGCTTTCAATCGCGGCCCAGGCTTCGGCCACCGAAGTATGGACACAGGCCGAAGAGCGCCCCAGTGAATGGATAATATGCTTCAGATTTTCAGGTTTTTCACTACGAAGACTGTTTAGCGCCGCGACATGCCAGTCTGTTATCTGTGAATAAATATGCCTCAGCGCCGTTCTGCTGTCCTTGTCCGCCAACATCCCCAGCAAAGCAAAGGTGCGTCCCGGTTGTTCCGCTTCCACCAGCATCTGCGCCAACTGCTGGATGCTATCCGGATTGTGCGCCACATCGTAGATCCAGCTTACCCTACCCGCGACAGACGAGTCGGACAAAGGCGGATCCGACAGAGACTGGCCAGACACAAATTGAAAGCGCCCTGGCAGATACGCCCCCAGCAGGCCAGCACGAATTGCTGAGCGTGATACGGGCAACTGTGATTGTAACAGCGTCAGCACCATGAGGACGCCGGCCGCGTTGCGGTACTGGTGTGCTCCCCGCAGGCCGGGATGCGGCAGATCCAGCGCCTGCCCCTTCCTCTCCCGCCAGCACCAGCCCTGAGAATCGACCTTGAAATCAAAATCATATCCCAATCGGAAAAGCGGGCAATCCAATTTATGAGCATGCGTCCGCACAGACTGCGGCAAGTCCGGATCGCTGCAAACCGCCGGCTGGGCGGGGCGCAGAATACCGGCCTTTTCATAGCCAATGGCTTCACGATCCTCGCCCAGCCAGGCGGTATGATCCAGGCTGATGGCGGTCAGCAGGGCCACATCGGCATCGATGATATTCACCGCATCCAGCCGTCCCCCCAGTCCCACTTCCAGCAAGACTACGTCCACTTTCTGGTGCATAAAAATATCCAGCGCCGCGAGGGTGCCAAATTCGAAGTAGGTCAGGGAAACATCGGCGCGCGCCGCATCAATGCGCGCAAAGGCAGCCACAATATCGGCGTCCGCAGCCTCTTCACCATTGATACGAATACGCTCGTTGTAGCGCAGCAGATGCGGCGAGCTGTAGGCGCAGGTACGATAACCATCGGCCAGATAAATCGACTCCAGCATATGCAAACTGGACCCTTTGCCGTTGGTACCAGCAACGGTGATCACCGGGCAGGAAAACGCGTTGGCCTGCAACCGCTGAAAAACGGTCGCTATGCGCGTCAGACCCAGTTCGATTTCTTCAGGATGCAAGGTTTCCTGCCAGCGCAGCCAATCCCGCAGATTATCAAATCGGGCAGACATCAGCGGGAGGAAGATACTATCATCCGGAATATCCGGGTGGCCGCGCATGGATGTCTGAACCCGGTCAGGGTTTTGCCCCTTAGGCCGCGGACTGGTGCGTCAGTATGGACAGCAGGCTGGCGACCTTGTCGCGCATAGCGCGGCGGTCCACGATCATGTCAATGGCGCCATGCTCCAGTAGAAACTCACTACGCTGGAAACCTTCCGGCAAGGTCTCACGCACAGTCTGTTCAATGACACGGGGTCCCGCAAAACCGATCAGGGCGTTGGGTTCGGCAATATTAATATCGCCCAGCATCGCTAGACTGGCGGACACCCCGCCCATAGTGGGATCGGTCATGACTGAAATGAACGGGATCCCACGTTTGTTCAGACGCGCAATCACAGCGCTGGTTTTAGCCATCTGCATCAGGGAGAACAACGCTTCCTGCATGCGCGCACCACCACTGGAAGAAAAGCAGAGCAGTGGAATATTCTGTTCGAGACAGACATTGGCGGCGCGCACAAAACGTTCACCCACCACGGATCCCATAGAGCCACCCATGAATTTGAATTCAAAGGCCAACGCGACCAGCGGCACGCCTTTGACCTTGCCCTTGATGGCCACCAGGGCATCCGTTTCACCGGTATTTTTTTGCGCCTGGCTGATGCGATCCCGGTATTTTTTCAGATCGCGGAACTTGAGTACGTCAACCGGTTTGAGATTAGCGCCGATTTCCTCACGTGCCTCTTCATCCAGAAACCTGTCCAGGCGGAAGCGGGCGCTAATGCGCATATGGTGATCGCATTTGGGGCAGACGCTATCGTTGCGTTCCATTTCCGCACGATAGAGCACGGCACTGCAGGCGCTACACTTCGCCCATAACCCCTCGGGCACATTTTTTTTGGCCCCTCCTTCGGTACGAATTCGTGAGGGTAATAATTTGTTAAACCAGTTCATTTGAGAAACCCTGTTGCAGAAACATCACGCTATAAATAATCTTACGACTATTTCAGATAACAATTTTCGTAACTATTCAGCACCACTGCCAGAGAGCATTGTCTGTAGGTTGGTGCTGAGCCATGTTCTTTATGGCGAAGCCCAACAATGATAGGCCACGCCTGTTGGGCGACCGAAGGAAGTGCCTGTGGTGCTTCGCGTTGCTCAGCGCCAACCTACATTATTAGCCATTTTCTCAAACAACTTAAGCTGGGCAAGGGTTGGCGACCCCGCTCCGGTGAGCTGAATAGTTACCAATTTTCTTAGAGAATCTCTGATTAATTCCGCCATTCGTGGTGAACCCTTCGGCAAGCTCAGGGCGAACGGAATTAAGCCAGAGGCTCCTTAACGCATATCCATCGCTGCACGCATTTCAGTCAGCAAACTCGCCACTGCACGGTTGATCTTATCGGCAGAATCTGCATTTTCCTCGATCTTGCGCACCAACGCACTGCCGACTACCACTGCATCCGCCACACTGGCGATACTGGCAGCAGACTCGGCATCTTTGATGCCAAAACCCACCGCAATAGGCAGTGCCGTCTGCGCCCGAATTTTAGCAAGCTGTTGCTTGACGCCTGAAATATCCAGATGGCCCGCACCCGTGACGCCTTTTAGAGAAACATAATAGATGAAGCCACGGCCAGATTCAGTAATCATCTTGATACGCACGTCATCAGTCGTCGGCGCCACCAGAAAAATCATATCCAGATCATGCGCATACAATGCCGATAACAAATCATCCGCTTCCTCGGGCGGCATGTCCACCAGTAACACCGCGTCCACGCCTGCTGCCTGGGCCTCGCGTGCGAAGTCAGTGTAGCCTTTGACTTCTACCGGATTCAGATAGCCCATCAGCACCACGGGTGTATCAGGATCGGTCTGACGAAATGTGTGTACCATTTTCAACACGTCGTCCAGTGAAACATCATGTTCCAGCGCCCGCTCCATCGCACGCTGGATCACCGGCCCTTCGGCCATAGGATCAGAAAACGGCACCCCCAGCTCAAGGATATTGGCCCCGGCTGCGACCATCGCATGCATCAATGAAACCGTCACCCCCGGTTCAGGATCACCGGCCGTCACATAGGGAACAAGGGCTTTGCGACCAGCCTTGCCTAATGCTTCAAAACAAACGGCCAAGCGACTCATAGGGTAATCCCCTCATGTTGAGCCACCGTATGTATATCCTTGTCGCCCCGGCCTGATAAATTAACAATAATAATTTGCTCGCTTGTCATCGTTGGCGCCAGTTTTGTCGCATAGGCCAGTGCATGACTGGATTCCAGCGCTGGAATAATGCCTTCGATGCGGGTCAAATCATGAAAACCCTGCAGGGCTTCATTATCATTGATAGCCACATAGTTTGCCCGGCCGGTATCCTTCAGCCAGGCATGCTCAGGCCCCACCCCGGGATAGTCCAGCCCGGCAGAAATGGAATGCGTAGGTATGATCTGGCCATGTGTATCTTCCATCAAATAAGTACGATTGCCGTGCAGCACGCCGGGCTGTCCTGCACACAGGGGCGCCGCATGGCGACCGCTCTCCAGCCCATCGCCGGCGGCCTCGACGCCATAGATAGCCACATCGTTATCTTCAATAAAAGGATAAAACAGGCCCATGGCATTAGAGCCACCCCCGACACAGGCCACCAGGGCGTCGGGCAGCCGACCTTCCTGCTGCATAATTTGAGTGCGCGCTTCACGCCCGATAATAGTCTGAAAGTCACGCACCATAGCCGGATAAGGGTGGGGTCCGGCAACGGTGCCAATAATGTAAAAGGTATCGTCGATATTGGTCACCCAGTCACGCATGGCTTCGTTGAGTGCATCTTTCAACGTGCGGGAGCCAGACTCTACCGGCACTACTGTAGCACCCAGTAATTTCATCCGGAATACATTCATGGCCTGGCGCTGGATATCCTCCGCGCCCATGTACACCACGCATTCAAGCCCCAAACGAGCGGCCACCGTGGCGCTGGCCACGCCATGCTGACCCGCGCCGGTCTCAGCAATAATGCGCGTCTTGCCCATGCGTTTGGCCAATAACGCCTGGCCCACCGTATTATTAATCTTGTGCGCGCCGGTATGATTCAAATCTTCCCGTTTCAGATAAATGCGCGCGCCGCCCAGTTGCTGACTCCAGCGTTGGGCAAAATACAGCGGGCTGGGCCGGCCGACATAGTGCTGCAACTCATCATCCAGCTCGGCGAGAAAACCGGCGTCCTGGAGATATTTTTCATAGGCTTCCCGCAATGCCGCCAGGGGTCCCATCAGGGTTTCCGCCACGAACATACCACCATAAATACCGAAATGCCCCTTGTCATCCGGCATTTGGTATCTATCTGATTGATTATCCATTGCTTGCAAAACTGCCTACCTCATTGATAAATGCTGTCATTTTCTGCTGATCCTTGATGCCTTTTGCCGCTTCAACCCCGCCACTGACATCCACGGCATAAGGCTGTACTGACTGTATCGCTGCGAGGACATTCGTCGCATCCAGGCCGCCGGCCAGGATCAGCGGCTGCTCCAGTGCGGGAATGCGCGTCCAGTCAAAGGTCTGCCCGGTTCCGCCCGGCACGCCCTGCTGATAACTGTCCAGCAAAATACCGGCTGCGGTTGGGTACCGCCGGGCCTGCTTCTCAATATCCGCGCCCTCTTTCATGCGCAAGGCCTTGATGTAGGGCCGACCATAGCGACAGCAGTCTGCTTCAGATTCATCGCCATGGAACTGTAACAAGTCCAGCGGCACCTGGCGCAGTAACGTGCGGATCGTGGCCTCCGCCTCATTCACGAACAGACCCACTGTGGTGACAAAAGGCGGTAGCGCGGCGATGATGATCTGCGCCTGCTCTGCTGTCAATGCGCGCGGACTGGGTGGATAGAACACCAGCCCTAACGCATCGACGCCCAGACGCACGGCCGCCAGCGCATCATCCACCCGGGTGATACCACATATTTTGATTCGTATGCGCAATGAACGTCACCCGCGACAAAAGCCGGGAGCTTAACAGTTCATGGGGGAAAGTGAAAGTCGAAGAAAATGGAACGGAGGGGATTCTTCTTGTTTTACAATAACTTAAACAGAAAAACCCGCCTTGAGGCGGGTCTTCTGTTAGAAGGAGAGACTTGAATGGCTTTCGCTTCAGGCGGCTTTCTTTCGTTTAGCGATACCGGCCAGACCCAGCAGGCTGGAACCAAATAACCAGACCGCAGCCGGGACGGGAACCACCTGTACCTTACCAATCTTGGCTATCAGGCTATCCGCTTTAAAAGCAGTACCCAACGCAATGGCACCGGTAGCATTAAAAAAAGTACCTTCAATCCGGCCATTGAACAGGTTGGCGGGCATCATACTACCGCCGGTATAGGTTAAATCCGCAGTAAAATAACCAACACCCGTGGCTATAGGATTCAGGTTCAGCTTTGAAAAACTAGCGCTTAAAATGGAACCATTACCAACGCTCAGCGTACCCACTCCACTTGCATCGGAACTCAGAGAAAAAGGTTGATCGGGAAAACCAGGCCAATTGCTCGTAGCAGAATAAATAATGGAAAACGCGGTTCCATTCATTGTCAAACTGGTCGCAGTACTAGTCACGTCGGTACCACTACCATATTGCTGAACATCCAGCATAGGATATGCGACTGACGCATTCGCCGCTGCTGTAAACAGTAAACCAGCCGCCACGGGAATACCTGTTTTCATTATTTTATGCCACATTTTCATCCCACCTCTCCATTTACTTAATTAAAATTATTGATTTAGTTAGCTGACATGATGACTGAATTTCTGTCCGGATTTCTTGCTCGTAGCCATGACCAGCATGCCCAACCCCAACATAAACAGAACCAGCACACCGGGTTCCGGAACGGATACTGCGGCAGGGGCAGAAAGGTTGCCATCGGCTCCGCCTTTAAAGCTGTGATCAAACATTTTAGGACCAAAAGTCGTGGTCAAATTGAACTGCAGAGCAACCAGTTTTGCGCCCACTGCAAATTCATTCAGAAGAGACCCCCCTGTCGGGGTAAACTGAGCCATCAGAACTCCACCATTCGCATCATTTAGCCCACTCATCGCCAATCCAGCCAACTCACCTTGCAGCAACAGGTTCGAGTCTCCATCGATAACCTTAAGATCCGGGCCGCTAATCCCGGTGAATCTCGCTAAAGTAGTGGAGGGGTAGGAACCAGCTGATACAGAATCAAGCAGGCCGCCAAAGGAAAATGTGCTTCCACTGAGTTGCGGCGCCGGGCTGATGTCCTGTGAACCCGTCAAAGTACCGTTAACAGATAGGACATAGATCCCACCAGGGGCATCAGGGGAAAGATCCGTGCCATACGTCATGCTGCCATCAAACTTGAGCTGGGGATAGGCAGAGACGTTAAATGCGAGCAGACACATTCCGAGGCCTGCTAGTATACTTTTAAAATGGTTGGTGATAAACATCCGGGTGTTCTCCGTATTTAACTAGTTTGCATTCAATGTTAAGGGCAGTATAGTTGGCGAACCGTAGACACACTATAAGCAATTAGTCGTAGGTAAAATCCCTATCATCCCTGGTTACGTGACAATTGATGCAAATTTCATTCCATTCAATATTTATCATTACAAAACAATTACTTAATTAGATGAGCCGCGTTCTATATTTTTATTCTGTAAATATTACTGACGATCACTGAGGATTACTTTACTACTCCAGTACGACAGGAAAATGACAAGATATTGATTTTTTTGACATTAATGATGAAAATATACCCGGCAAGCAGAGAAACCCCCTTGTAAATTTTTCCGACACATTTCTAAGAAATTTACAACACCGGGCACCGGGAGAATTCTGTTATTTCCACCAATATCAGACGTCATTATTCAGCTCACCCAAATAAAGCAGCGGGGAATGACACCCAAAGCTGAGGTATCCCCACAAAATAATGTTTAAAATTAAGTCGATAAAAAAAATATCCGCCTATGAACGCGAGTAAACGCGAATATTTTATGTTGATGTGCCTGCGGCACAGAATACGCCAATCAATGCTGTCGCCTTTATGGGCGTCTATTCGCGTTCATTGGCGGACAGATAAGTGTCTGACTTTTAAAAATATTCGTGGGGATACCCCCGCACCCAAAGAGATTAAATAGTGGCTTGCGGTCTGTCGTGTCAGACCGACAAAATCAACCCCCCGCCAGGTGAATCTCATCAGGACTTATCCGTAACGGGGAAACCAGGCCGCATCCGGTAAATCAAACCCGGCATCATAATCAACTCTGACCAGGTACAATCCGGCGGCGGCGGCCGTTATCCCGCCTTTTTTTCGATCCTTATATTCCAGTACCTCTCTTGCCCATTCGATCGGTTTGTCTCCCGTGCCAATCGTCATCAAAACACCGGCAAGATTGCGCACCATGTGATGCAAAAAGGCATTCGCACAGATATCCAGGTAGACAAAGTCCCCGCTACGGGAAACATCGATGCGATACATGTGCCGCACCGGAGACCGGGCCTGACAGGCCTGCGCGCGGTAGGAGGTGAAATCATGTTCGCCGACGAGAGACTGTGCTGCGGCTGCCATGCGTGCAGCATCCAGCGGCCGGTGCTGGCATACGACTTTGCCCATCAGACAGGCCGGGCGAATCGGGCGATTGAGAATGATATACCGGTAGCAACGCCGCCGTGCCATGAAGCGCGCATGAAAACCGTCATCCACCGGGTGTACCCAGGTCAAACAAATACTCTCGACCAGATGTGTATTCGTGCCGCGCACCCAGGAATACTCGCTACGAAAGGCCGTCGTATCAAAATGAATGATCTGGTTAACCGCATGAACACCGGTATCGGTACGTCCGGCACACACCACACGAACAGGATGATCGGCGACTTTCGATAAAGCCTTTTCAACTTCCTCCTGGACTGTTTTAACGCCTTCCTGAATTTGCCAGCCACGGTAGGGACGACCATCATATTCAAGCGCGGCGGCAATTCTCATCCATTCAACCTCTGGAGGGGATTCCCTCGTTCGCTTGTCCAGGATAGTTTATACGCTGGTCAAACTCTGAACAGTATAT
>CAZQVV010000016.1:0-34001 GCA_964596835.1 uncultured Thiohalophilus sp.
TCTTAATTGTTGAATTTGCTATATAATTTCGTCGTTTTAGAAGATCTGCACCCTAATCATTTCCCAGCCTGGAATCCTTGCTCGAGGCCAATAAATCAGCATATATTGTTTCAGCCAAACCATCAGACACATCAAATTTCGGAAACCAACCGGTAGCTATCAATGCTTTGGTATCCACCACAGGGGCATCAAGTTCTCCCTCCCGGTATGGCACCTCCCCAAACCCTAGTTTTGGTATAATTTTTACACCAAGTTGAGTTTCCACCTCAGACCGCATTGTCTCCACAAACAGCCTTACGGTACTAAGCTTGCCAGTACCAACATCATACTGAACAAAAGAATCATTGTTGGGCAATTCAATAAGATGAAGATAGGCACTAACCACATCTTCAATATATATAAAGTCCCGTTGTTGCTCACCCTTAGTTAATGGAATTGAGGAAATATCCGCTAACATCGTATTGAACAGCCAACTCACAAATTTAGACTCATCATCTTTTGGCCCATATATATGTTGCAATCTTAGATTTACTATTTTTATTCTTTTACTAAAAACATGCAGCCAATCAACAAAATGCTTTTTAGTAAGGGCATAGTAATTCATGTAGCCCTGAATCACCGAGCCAGCATTAAAGAAAGAGTCTGTGTTTAAAAAAACTGAAGCTTTAAACTTTGCCGCCGCTTCAAGTAAGCGTAGCGCGAAAAAAATATTTGTTTCTACTACAGCACTGGCCAAATCGCCATCCCTGCCATAATGACAAGCGGTATGTATTACCGCATCAATCGGCCCGTCCATAAAAGCATCTTTTAACGATTGCTCATCGGCATTAATCCATTGCACCTTTTTAAGCAGGTGTTCAACACGCCATGTATTAGAAGTGGTGCGTTTGATTGCTATTACCCTGTAGTCATGTGCCACCATTGCCTCTAGCAGATGACTCCCCAGAAAACCAGTAGCGCCACTAAGTATTACAATTTTCTTTCCTGCCATTTTTTTAAGAATATTGTCCCATCAACAAATTATCACTACCTGATTCTTTCTTCTAGATATTAAGAATGGAGCATCCTGCGTGATCCACAATACTTGCCCGCACTCATGAATGCTCGAATTTTCTCAACTGTGTAGTCCAGCATAGTTGTATTAAGACCAGGATAAACTCCAATCCAGAAAGTATTATTCATAATGACATCTGTATTTTTCAACCCACCAACAACACGGTATTGCCTATCTTTGAAATACGGTTGGCGCAAAATATTGCCAGCAAACAATAAACGAGTACCAATCTTGTTTTGATCAAGGTATTCGAGAAGATCGACACGGTTAAATGGAACATTATCCTTCAATGTGACCGGAAATCCAAACCAGGCGGGAACACCACCCGGTGTCGCTTCGGGAAGAATCAGGAATTCTTCACGAGATTTTAGATTTTCTTTAAGGTACAAAAAATTTTGTTTCCTCTTAGCAATAAATTCATCGAGCATATCCATCTGCGCTAGCGCACAGGCTGCTTGAGTATCTGTGATCTTGAGATTGTATCCAAGATGCGAATAGGTATACTTATGATCATATCCTTCAGGCAAGTCACCCAAATTCCAACGAAAGCGCTTACTACAAGTATTATCTTTCCCTGGTGCACAGAAGCAATCTCGGCCCCAATCCCGGAAAGATTCAATAATTTTTTTTAATTTGCTATTGTTGGTGAATACAGCCCCGCCTTCCCCCATAGTAATGTGATGAGCAGGGTAAAAACTCAGAGTACCAATGTCGCCAAAGGTGCCAACAGAACCCGGAGCAGGGTTTGGAGAGTGGGACGTGGGAGACATTGTATAGGTAGAACCGAGGGCATCACAACAATCTTCTATTAACCATAGTCCATATTTCTTGGTAATTTCAGTCACTGCCTCCAGGTTAAATGGGTTGCCCAGAGTATGGGCTAGCATGATAGCTTTAGTCTTGGGGGAAATGGCTTCTTCGATCTTGGCTACATCAATATTGTAGGTTGGGATTTCCACATCCACAAACACCGGCACTGCGCCAAACTGGAGGATAGGATTGACCGTCGTAGGAAAACAAGCAGCAACCGTAATAACCTCATCCCCCGGCTTTAGAGCACGTTCGCCGAGTTTACGCGAGGTCAATGCCGAGAATGCAAGTAGATTTGCTGATGATCCTGAACTGGTTGTAAGCACGTGTTTCACACCAATAAATTCGGCAAGCCTTTTCTCGAAAGCCGCATTGAACCGCCCAGTAGTTAGACAACCGTCAAGTACGGCTTCCACCATGTTCTGTATCTCACCTGCCCCGATTACCTTTCCAGAAGGCGGCACATCAGATTTTCCAGGCTCAAAAATATTTGGACTGAGAAATAATTCAGCATACTGACGAGACATCGCCACAATTTTATCTCTAAGTTCCTGTTCTGTCATTTCTGTAACTCCGCGCCTTTTAACTTTTGAATAAAATATTAGCCTACCAAAAAGCATAATTTATCATACATAAAATTGCTAATAATCAAGCTATCCCTTGAATCACTAGCGCGCACAAATAACCATACCTTATCTCAATAGAGAACAGGTAGTACCAATGTTCCCTGGTGATTCAAAGGCCATTGAAAAATACATGAACCTGTCCTCATTCAGTTTAATGGGCGCGATCCTGCTGTGCATGGTCAGGCAACAAAGAACGCTGTAGCTTGCGCTTAATAACTTCAATGAAATAATAAAAAGGCGAAAGGTATGTATTAGGGTATACCAAGGAAGTTAATAGCAAATTCAATGGTCGCACGTAATAGTACCCAGATTCTTTCTTGCGGAAAAGCATTCGCATATAATCAGGAAAGAATGTTCTAAGCGCAAAATTCCTACATTTCAGATATTGAAGAAATGACAAACCATTCTTTCGGTACTCATCCAGAGCTTCAATCAGGCGGACAATATTAATAAGAGGTGACATTGGAGCCCACTCTCGCACACCATTTAGATTGACAGTCAACGGCGTTGAAAATATATAAGCTTGAGACTTAGCAAACGCCCTTGCAAATATTTTCACATGAGGAAATGTGTTATCAAAATTGGAGAATGTTCGCATGTCTGAAATAGCATCACCATCAAGGACACCCACATTTTCCATCCATTTTTTTCTCCTGAAAACAGCCAAGAACATGGCGCCCACAAAATCAAAAGAAACCTTTGGGTCTATCAAACCGATAAAACTTCTTCTTTCCGTCACTGTATAGGAGGAAAAAGTAGTTAAATTAGCGGGTACATTAACAGTATCGAACGGATGAGGAAATGAAGAAACATATTCTATTGGTAAATTAAATGAATTTACATAGAAGAAATCGACATCTATGTATTTATCAATTAAACCAACGACCGTTGTCAAGGCATGAGGAAGAAGCAAATCATCATCACCAACAAGCCAAACAAATTCGCCGTCAGCCATATCAACGACATTAAGAAAATTCCTGGCCATACCGACATTTTCAGGGAAAACAAAACTCTTGATATTTAGCTTGTTCTTCGCTTCACTAATCACATTCATAGTGTTATCAGTTGAAGCATTGTCGGAAATACATACCTGATAATCAATCTTGTCCTTTTCTTGATTTGAAATAATTGATTGCAAACAATTGGCTAAATGCGATGCGCGATTATACGTGGGAATGCAAATTGATATTTTCATGGTAAATAAAGCCTTGCTAATTTAGGCGTTCGCCAAAACGTGAGTCACAATAGATTAAATTAACAGACCTATTCCAATACCAATAATGACAATATACCGCTTCACAACAACCTTAACCAGCCATCAGAAAGTCAAGAAAAATGTCTTTGGTAAAATGATTCGCAGATTGTGGGGATGTTAAATAGTCATATTTGTATTGTTCATATTTGTTTAGATCCACTGCAGGCATACCGATCTGGTTCGCATGTTGGAGCTCATCCGCATTATACAAGGCACCTCCCAGAACTTTCGAAAGATTTTCAATGAAAGGGAAAAGCCAATCAGGCCCACGAACCTTCATTTCACTATTGTAAAGAAAAATAGCGGGTTTTTCATACAAAACTGCAAAACTGATGGAAGTACTTATATGGCTGAGAACGAAATCACAGTCCTTCACAAGTTCGTTAGTCTTATATTTAAACATCTCCCTACCATGATAGACAGACTGTTTATAATCTGATGTTGGATGAACCGCAACAATTATGCGAACCCCCCATTTTTCTTCCACTACATCGAAAAAATGATTCATTCCCCGAAAATAATCATCAGGGTTGATCGTTCTCATTTTTAGTATTTTCCAGGCAGGATGGTAAGGCATGTTATTATCAAGAAAAACAGCATACCGCCCTCTTACCAACCGTGTTGTATCCTCCCTCAGAGAAAGAAAATGATCATAATCTAAATGATTCACTTCTATAATTCGGGATTCCCCCTTATGTCGATCAATCGCCTGTCTTCCCGCAGCAAAGACCATGTCGTATTTTTTTGCCCTAGAAATAGCGCTTAAGTAGAATGCACCTTTATTAAGGAGTCCTTTCCACAGGAGAGCTGCTTCTCCCGTCATAATTCTTTTAACAATTCGATTGACCCCATTTTTCTGCTCAGGAAACGGGAGGGCTCCTCTCCCAAAAAAAGCTGTGTGGCAGCTGTTTTTTGCAAACAACCTGTGCAACCACAAGATATCCCACTCATAGGGAGGACTAGGTATAAAAACAGTATGATCAATATCCTCACTAGCGATTCTTTTTTTTACCTCATTCTTGTGGTGAATTTTAACTATAATATCTAAGCTTATTGGATCTGTTATGGCAAAGTCGTGAGAATAAAGAACACTCATATCCCAGTACTCAACTGCAATGCCATTTTGCATAAGCTCTTTAATGAAAAGATTCCTGGAAATCTGCCTGGTTAAGGGCTCTATATTTATATAAATAACTTTCTTCATTGAACCTCAATTATTAGAGATTTAAACTTTTTCCCAATATTTACTTCAAATAATCCCCGGCGTTTTATATGAAGTGTCTGTCAATTGTATCTGTTTTCAATCACAGAAAAATTTCCGGGAAGTCACCATTGGCCTTGTGATAATCCTCATGCCGGCCAATATCGATCCAATAGCCATCGAGCCGATGATGGCAGACCAGCTTTCCATCATCGATCAGGGTAGCAAACAGCTCCGGCATATCAAAAAAGGTATCGTGTGGTACGAATGGCAAGGCCTCGGGAGAAAGAACATAGATTCCGGCATTGACCAGAGCCTGATGGACCGGTTTCTCCTCCAACTCCTCGATCCGATTCTCAGCTGTACGCACCACACCATAGGGAATCTGGTACTCGTGCTCACGAACAGCCATAGTAGCCATAGCTCCATTGGCAACATGATCATCCAGCATCTCGCCGTAATCAGCTGTCACCAGCAAATCAGCATTGGTTATCAGTAACGGTAAATCCGGAGGCTTTGGCAAAAGGCTCAAAGCACCAGCGGTCCCTAGTCTTTTATTTTCGCGTATATACCGAACCTCAGCGCCAAATTTCGCCCCATCGCTGAAATACTCTTCAATCTTCTCTGCATGATAATTCACCGCCAACCATATGTGGCGAAAACCCTGCTCGACAAAGCGACAGACAATGGTTTCCAATAGCGGACGGTTTCCGACGGTCAGCATTGGCTTTGGTGTGTCACGGGTCAGTTCCTTTAACCGCTTACCCAACCCGCCCGCCATAATCACTACCCAGTTATCTCGCGCTGGGATGGTCAGAAAATCATCAATTGTCTTAAAATCAACAACCCGGCCGTTGTCATCCAATACCGGGATCTGATGCAATACCAATGTCCGCATTTTCGCCAGGATATCTTCCGTCGACTCATCCTGTCTGGCTGTGGTGGGGGTCCGGAACATGCAACGCTCGACCGGATCGTCCAGCCCTATGCCATTCAGCAAACCACGACGAACGTCACCATCAGCAAGGGAACCCAGTAAGCAGCGATCTGCATCTACCACCAGTGCCATCTGAGTTGACGCGTCATTAATTCTGGCAATCGCCTCACGAAGAGGCGTATCAGGTAAAATAAGAATTGACTCCCAAGCCTTCATCTACTCATCCTTGTTAGCAGTATTCGATACATAACAGGGTAACCTGCCAAATGCTTTTATACATTGTAAACACCCGATTTATATCCGGCCAAATTAACGGGATTAGCAAACCAGTCAATCGTTTCACTCAAACCGCGTCGAAAGCCTTCACGCTCACCATACTCCGGCACCCATCCGCACAGTTCACGGGCCTTGCTATTATCCGCCCACAAGCGCTCGACCTCACTGGCGGAAGGGCGAAGGCGCACATCATCGGTCTCTATCTCGACTTCCACTCCCATGAGCTCGGCGATCATCTCGACCGAGTCACCGATTGAAATCTCGTAGTTACTGCCGATATTGATAACCTGCCCGATAGCGTCATCGGCCTTGGCCACCGCAAGGAATCCCCTAACAGTATCCTTTACATAATTGAAGTCGCGTGTGGGGTGGATGGCGCCAAGCTTCAGGCGTCTGGCACCATTGGCAATCTGCGTAATGATTGTAGGGAGTACCGCCCGTGCCGACTGGCGCGGCCCGTAGGTGTTGAACGGACGGATAATGCTGACTGGTAATTCAAATGAAGTAAAAAAGGAGTAGGCTAATTGGTCGGCAGCGATTTTGGTGGCCGAATAGGGGGACTGTCCCTGCAGCGGGTGCTCTTCAGTGATCGGTACAAAACGCGCTGTACCGTACACCTCACTGGTACTGGTATGTACTACTCGCGATACATTCAGATCACGAGCCGCCTGTAATACGTTCAGCGTTCCCTTGATATTGGTATCCACGTAGGTGTCTGGCGAATGATAGGAGTAGGGAATAGCAATTAGCGCAGCCAGATGCAGTACTATGCTGCACCCCTCCATTGCCTGGCGAACACCATTCGGATCACGAATATCCCCGGAGAACACATCGAGGTTCTCACGCACTCTCTCCGGAGCATGATCTAACCAACCCCATGAGTTGAACGAGTTGTAACAGACAAAAGCGCGCACGTCGTGGCCAAGACTCACCAACTCCTCAGTGAGATGTGAACCAATAAACCCATCAGCGCCAGTAACAAGAATTTTGCTCATACTATTTTCCTTCCTAACCCAAAAACATCCTACAGATTACCCATATTTAATAAATCAAATAATCATCAAGCATAGCCATCACATCCAAATACTCTTTTCTAACCAACTCAGTATTTTCCCGAAAAACCGGCTCTGTTCCAGTATAATCCCGGTAATCAATATATTTCAGCATCTTGCTGGTCGAACCATTGGTAGTGATTGTCGCCAGGTCAATATGTTGCTGTGCCAGCTGAAAAAAATCGATATTGTGATCATCATTATACAGGGTCTTCCCTCGCCCTTTTTCATAGAAATGCGGAATGCGTTGCGGAAAGTGCGTATAATCGCATCCTACCAGGTAAGCGCTTTCAAACCCCATGTAAACCGCCATGCCGATCATGGCATCCAGCGCACCTCTGAAAAAGAAGGCCCCTTTCATGTCAAACGTATCCGCGCTGGGGTTCTGAATATCAAAATGGTGCAAATAATGGATATTATCCCCGGATATCCCAAACCTGTTAGACAGGCTAGTGAAGAAACTGATGTGAGGGTAAAGCTTCTGTATCCTTTTCTGCATGGCAGAATGATGGTTCCGTTCAATTTTACCTGTTATGCTGTGCCTCCAGAAAGGATAAAACCAGAACGGGGCGATGGTAGCGTAATATCTTACATCAAGCGCATCGAAATCCTTATGAAACCATATGTATGTGCAGCCTATTGACACCTTGTCATTAAACTCTCTCAGGTCCATATCCTTGAGAGAGATCCCGTTCCCGAAGATATAACAGCTTTCCCCCTTATGACGATCCTTAAAAATTCCATTCCTTGCAAGAAGATTCTTCGAACAATTGAATAGAATTTTATTTTTTACGTCCATAAAGATTTTCCTGAATCAATAGCCACTCTTCTTTTTTTCGCCCATTTATTTGGCGCTGCTACCGAATCCTTTGGCAAATCATTGGCATCCAGACGTGGCAATGTCAGAGGATCATCTGTTTCCAGGTCAGCAATATCCACCTCTGTACTGAAGCCAGCCGTGCAGTTTTTCTCTTTAAGAATGGATAACAAGGACTTATCATATCCCCCGCACGGGTAACACATAATCCAACGCTCGGTATCACTTCCCACTTTTTCCAAAAACTGGAGCGATAAATCGATTTCTCTCCTCTGCGCATCTACAGAGATAGAATTAAGCCAGCAATGCTCATATCCATGACTACCAATATACATACCATTGCTTTGCAAATGTGCTACTTGTTCCAGACTCATATAAAGCTCTCGAGAGAAAGTCTCTCCATCAACGGATACAAATTTTTTAAACAACCAGTCAGCGAGAATATTGCGTAGTTCTTTTGGCAGATCGCGTTGCAACATGCGCTTAACAAATATTGTCTCTGCAGAGTCAAACCGGTTTGGAGCTCCACATTTTTTCCAGTAGAAATCATTTGATTCAAGATGAAAGACGTTTCTGTACTCGTCCAAAGCTTGGAAAATATATTCCACCAGCAAATTCTTTTCGGGCGTTGATGCAATGATAAAATGAATCTTATTAACATCCAAAACCTTATTTTCAAGAATGGGCTCCACGGGAGGGAAAAAACAACCCGGTAGTTTTTCCTTTTTGAGAACAGGAAAAACTTCAGTAAAATGATCAATATAACCATCATCAAAAGTAAGAAGCAGTGCATTCGGCGGCAAGCAAGAACCCGATTCAATTGCGTCCATCAGCTCATACGCGCTTATGACATGATAGTGTTTCTTGATATAAGCAACTTGTTCTTTAAATAGATCGGTTTCAAGTCCCTTAATATCTGGAAACATTGAATGTTTCAATTGTCTCACATAATGATACATAACAATGGTTAGCTTCATTATGCGTTACCTATTCTGCACCGCTCAGCTTCTCATAGGTATTCATCGTCGGCCTGTCAAGATCAGCATCCTGCTTGGTTATATACAGCCGGGAAGTGTCAGCCATCTCCCAAAAGTTATCCCTACTCCAGTATATCAACGATGTCGTAGGTGGTGTCCTAAGCTCCATGGGATGAAACAAATGAGGAAACTGGAAGCAAAGATCGTCATTAATCGAAAACCAGCCGGAGCTAACAAAATTTCGGCTTGTCTTTGTGGAAGTACAGTAGAAATCAGCCAAATGAATATTATTCTTTGTGCAATAATCATGAATGAAGCTGATAGCCGCTGGCATATCACTTTGATCGCCAATAAAATCCATTACATGTACTATTTTCAGATTCTCAATGCTTGTTTCTTCTCTCAGAGCAACATAAACACCCTTGCCCTTATTACGCTTCGAATGGATCACAAATTGTCGATACTCAAAAACAGGATGATTTGCATAACGCCATTCAAGAAATTTGAAATCCCTGCTAAAAAAATTCAGTTGCTTGCGAATAAAAGGCTGAAGGTGCTGGATGCTCTGGCTATCTGCGATTCTGCTTTCGAATGGAACTGCATTTCCCAAAACGGACCATTGCCTTGCCAGTTTTTTAGCCAACACGTCATATTTTGCATGCACGGACACTGAATCAAAATCAAAAACCCTTAGATAACGAGGAATAGCTCTTATATAACGAAAACCGCTTCGCATATAGATAGATAATGCTGCATCTGTTATTCCCATTCCGATCAACACATCGTATCTTGCCTGTATCTTTTTCAGTATCTTTGCGCCGACACCTTTACCAAGATATTTCTCATCCACCATCCAGGTTGTCAGCTCTGCCCCATTCACGTCGGAACCATTGATGCAAAATGGCCTCGTGTTCAGTCCCATGACCCCAACCAGTTGGTTTGAAATATCATCAACAGCAACCATGCAATGGTCATCTCCTGCATCAGATGGAGAACATGTAAACTGCCATTCATAAAAAAAACGGTTTGCTAATGCTATCTTTCTCTTCCAGTGCTTTTCGTAAAAATGACAAACAGTTTCGCTGTTAACATTTAATTCCTTTGCATCGCCGATAACTATGGCCACATTTTTTCCTTATTGAACGGCTGCCACCAATTACAACAGTATTTGGACATTCGACTAAACCCCGTGTCAGCCATATTTTCTGGCGACCATGACGGAGAATGAACTTGCTGCGGCAACAAACCCCGATCCCTTCTTTGCCTGGGCGCCCATAAGATGGCGAACAAGCCAATTCAGTTCACCTGGGTGCGGACTGACCCTTGATGGCAGAAGATTGAGCGCCTTACGCAACCGGAAGGGAAAACTTAACATGACTGACCGATACAGATGCCGCCATGATGTCTCCCTGAGTTCAGCCTCTTTCTCAACCTTGAATCCCGCTTGTTCCAGCACCGCCACCCAATCCGCGCGACGATATTCATGCTCGCCATTTTGCCGCCGGGTCAATGGACCGCTATCGTAACCATTGGCAGCCAGCCACTCGGGACTGTACTGTACATCAAGCATGAACTCCCGTTGCTCATCCGTCAGTCCGTCATGATGGATGCGATCGATCATAATCAGTGGGGCTCCGGGCTTGAGAACACGACTTGTCTCCCGAAGCGTCACCAGAAGATCGTCACTATGGTGAAGGGATGCGTATTCAACACAGAAATCGACACTTGAATCCGAAAGCTCCATATCATCGAATGAACCGATCACCGGAATAATACGATCTGGCTCATCAGGACATAGCGCCTGGATAATCCTTGGCTGAAGCATCTGTACCACCTTGGGTACCACCTCTACCGCATAAATGGGTTCGGCTTGCGAAAAGCGCCGAGCAATATACGTGGAAAAAATGGAGACGCCAGCCCCTAGTTCCAGTCCAACGCCATGGAGGTTCATATCCCCTATCGCTGAAAAGACTTCATCAAAGAAAGCATCCATGCCCTTTGCCGACTTGCCGACATACCCTTGCAGAATCTCATCGACTGTTCTTGCGGCATAGGCTTCCGCAAATCGATTGCGATTGGACACAACCGGAGAATCAATCCAGGAAGGCAACCGCCACTGGAGAAGAGTAGATTGGACTTCAGCTTTCATGAATACATATCCTCGGGCACATCATCATTCATGTCTCATACTATTGCACATGGCTGATATCTCAACGATACCAGCCGTCCCTGACTTCGCCCTTCAGAGTCATACCTTTACGTATCAGTGCTTGATCGATAGGCACTGTTGCCAGATGCTCCGCTATTTTTTTACCAGCACCGCCCATATAGTAAGGATTCTCGGCGGTTCGGCACAATTGGCGGAAATCCTCGTCAAACAGACAGTATTTAATCTTGGATACGATCCCATCAAAATCATAATCGGCGTCCAGCACATTGTTTCCTCTCAGGCGCCCCTTCTGTCGCGATCCGATGTTCACCGTCGGACAGCCGAAGGCGGGGGTATCCTTGATGCCTGACGATGAGTTGCCGGTACAGGCAACCCGGTTTGACGGTTCACGCGCCAAAGCCAAAACACCATGGTAAAGATGCCTGCCAAGGGAACGGTGCAGTTGCATATTCGGCACTTTCCTGGCTACCAGGGACTCCAGTTCATGCGCAATCGCACTCCCACCCGCATCATTGTTTGGATAGGTAAGGATCACCTGAACCCCTTCGCCGGCCAGATGCTCAAGCGCCTGCAGCGATGGTTTCAGTTGCGTAACAGCCTGCTCAAACTCGGTTGTCACCGAATGTTGCGTGAAAAGGACAACGGGCCTGGTCATATCCAGACCAAGCCTTTCGCAAACCTCATCCGCACCTGCAAAACGTCCCTCCATGATCAAATCAATGGCCGGAAAACCCACCGTATGCACTCGCCATGGCTCCTCCCCCATTGCCAGAATCCTGTTCGTGGCCTGCTGGTTCGTCGTAAAGTGAAGATGCGAAAGTTTGGTCATGGCATGGCGCACCGAGTCATCGAGGGCTCCGCCTTCCGTGAGGTCGCCTCCTTCGATATGCGCCGTCGGAATGTTCATCTGGCTCGAGGCAATCACGGCAGCAAACCCCTCGAAACGATCAGCGTAGACCACCATAATATCCGGCCTCACCTCGGCCAGTACCTTGCTGATAGAGAGAATTCCAGAACCAATCGCCTGAGCCGTGGCAAAAAGAGAGGCCGCATCCATCTCAATCTCAACCTCGGCATCGATGCGAAACCCATCAGCATTGATCTCATCGATTGTATGCCCAAAATTGGCATCCAGGTGTGCACCTGAAACAAGAAGCTTGTATTCCAGATCTGGATGTTCATCAACAGCTCGGAGTATTGGATATTGCAAGCAGTATTCGGCACGATTTCCCGTAAATACAGCCACTGTTCTCTTGGTCACGCTTCTTTTCTCCCCATCTTTTTCTTCGATAATAACAATCGCATTCCTTTTTCCAGCATAGTTTGTGGCAGCCACCCTAATTGATCGACGGTTTCACTGATATCGAGAGTGTTGCATGACAACTTGCCGGAAGGCTTCGTGGCAACGATCCCGCGCCCCGCCTCGCCGACAAGGGCCAATGCAAGGCCCGCCAAATCGCCAACCCCCGTACCCACGCCTGTTCCGACATTGTAAATACCACTACAATTCAAGTTGACCATCGCTGCCAACGCCAGGGCCACATCCTCGACCCAGATAAAATCGCACACAGGCTTATCGTCGCGGATCTGCAACGGCCCCGTCCCAGGAATCTGCCCAAGAATAGTTGATACCACATTGTTTGATGACATCCCCGGGCCATACACATTACTTAACCGGGCCACAACACCACCAGCATCCAGGACACAGGCTTCACAGGTAAGTTTGGCACGCGTATATGGATCTGTTGCCACCGTGGGCGAGTCAACACCATAAGGAACAGGAGACGTGTTACCGTATACTATGGAAGTGGATGCATAAATTATCTTCTGAAAACCCCTGGCAGCCAACACCTTCAATGTCTGTACCGTTTCCGTCTCATAGCTTGCGCCAGCCGATAAGGCGGCCGCCCGATCATTATTTTCAGCAAGGTGAACAAGCACGTCACCAGCAGGGGTCTCCGCATAGCTGCCGACACGAACGGTGGAAGTCCCAGACCGCGCAACGCCCAGCACTTCGCCATCGCCGGCCTTCAGCGTATTAACAAGGAACCCACCGATGAACCCGGATGCCCCCGTGACAACGATACGAATTCCGGAATCTCTATTCTTCAACGATGCTCCCCGTGATCCAAAGGATAACGGGCACCTCCCGCGGAAGAGGTTCGCGCCGTCAGGACAACATTCAGTATATGGATGCCATCATCGATCGAGCACATCGGTGGCAGGGAAGGATCCGTCAGACGGGCCAGAAAGTGTTTCATGTGTGCGAGAAAAATGTCGTTACGCTCAAATCCTTCCGGTACTCGGTGAACGACTTTACTTTCATTAGCAGCCTGTCGGGTCAGCACACCTGAAATATAGTCCCAATGATATACGGCTTTCTCAAATACCAGGTCAAACGAGCGTCGCAGTACAGGTGACAGCATATCCAGTTGAATCTGGCCCACTGCTCCTCCGGAGGACTCAACGGTTAAATTAGCCAGATCCTCGGCAGAAATCTCAAGGTTGCTGACTTTCTGCAGGTCGGCATAGACACTCTCGATTCTTCCACACAACCATGCAGCAAGATCAATCTCGTGCACCAGGTCGAACAGTGCGCCACCACCACGCGATGCATCCGCACTATAACAGTCCCGATAGTCGCTACCTGGGCGCCAGCCATCCAGTCGCTGCCCCACAACAAAGCGAAAGGTAAGCAGCCTGCCGTCTCTACCTTCATCCACCATGGCCCGCATAAACCGCAAATTCGGATGAGCGCGCAGGAAACAACCGATCTCAACTACTGCCTGCCTGTCATCAATCAGGCGCCGCAGTTCGGCAACATGATCCCATGAATGAGAAAGGGGCTTCTCGATAAAAATAGCCTTCCCTGCATCAGCCGCTGCAAGTGCAACTGGCATATGCCTATCCGTTGCCGTAGCAACAAGGACGGCATCGGCTCGGGCAATCCCCTGGGCGAGATCGGGAACGGACTCAGCGCCCCATTCCTTTGCCGCACCCTCCAATAATTCACTCCGCTCTCGCCACAACAGCACGCGAGCACCAAGATGGCGCAGGTTCTGAACGTGACGGCGCCCGA
The DNA here is from genome assembly GCA_964596835.1 of uncultured Thiohalophilus sp. Lineage (GTDB taxonomy): Bacteria > Pseudomonadota > Gammaproteobacteria > UBA6429 > Thiohalophilaceae > JAADGZ01. The sequence continues at coordinate 14,255 of CAZQVV010000016.1, forward strand.
TCGAACCGGCACCGCAAACCAAAACGACAGGAGACTGTGCAATATTTTTAGAGTCCCTGGATGAAGAAATCACCAAGCCGTAAATCCCCCATCAACCACGAACTGTTGTCCGGTACAGTAAACGGAAGCATCACTGAGCAGGTATATCAGCATACCGGTCATATCTTCCCGGTCGGCCATTCGACCGATAGGCGTACGATTGCTGTAAGCCGCATTGAATACGTCATCATGGCCGTTGTAGACTCCCCCCGGAACCAGGCAGTTTACCCGAATCCCCTCTTTTGCCCACCACGTAGCGACCCAGCGCGTCAAGCCGATCACCCCCGCCTTGCTCGCCGAGTAGCCGGGAAAGGATTTGAACGGCTGACCCTCATAGATTCGATGGTCAGGCCCTACGAGACCATAAATACTTGACACGGTAACGATAGCACCACCACGTCCCTGTTCCAGCATGCGCCTTCCCGCCTCACGCGCCACCAGAAAGGTCCCGGTCAGATTGACATCGATCGTCTGCTGCCATGCCTTCAGCGGATAAGTCTCGAATGGAGAGAAGGCATCTCCGGCCTCTTTCAAGCCCTCACTGGTTGCCGCTGCATTGCTAACGACCCCGTCCAGCCCACCCAAAGCATCAAAAGCACACTGAACCCCGTCACACACCGAAGACTCAACCGCCACATCGATGGCTATACCCGTACAACCCAACTCCTCGGCCAGATCCAACACGCCGGACTGCTCGCGGTCAGCTATTGCAAGCTGGGCACCATCCTTAACAAGGGCGTCGGCATAAGCACGCCCAAGCACACCCGTCGCCCCAACAAGGAGGATGCGCTTCCCGGCGATCGAAATGAATTTACTCATGGACCACTCCGTGTTTCCGGCACATCAAGAACTCCACCAGGCCAAAATCAAATTCACAATCGACGTCCAGGCTTTTATCCTGGCCAATGTCGTACCCTTCGGCATAGCCATCGAGCAGATGATCACCATTGCGGATGTAACCGGGATCAAGAACATAGATGCTCGCCACATGCTCATAAACCTGCGGCGCATTCTGGCGACACAACACCTTCCCCGGCAAACTTTTGCTTATTTTCATAGCGCCTCTCGCGTCAGCCTCGACCAGGTTAAAATAGGGATTTTTACGCGCCTCACATACCGAGAACACAGCATCGACGCCCTGCTCCCGCGAATTGATAAACTGCGTGATGGCAGCGGATATATCCTCCGGATCGCGCAGTGGACTCGTGCAATCGAGATCCACATAGGCGTCATACATCTCATGATAATGCGCCTCACACGCTGCAAGCGAATGCTTCCAGACCTGAAACTTCCCGGTTTCGGACTGCGCCAGTTCCTCCGGTCTCATAAATGGAACATCCGCACCATATTCCCTCGCGACAGCGGCAATCTCGGGGGAGTCCGTACTCACCACGACACGGCTGATCTCTGGCGTTGCCAACGCTTGTTCAATGGACCAGGCGATGAGAGGTTTACCCAGCAGCGGGCGAATGTTTTTGCCCGGCAACCCCTTGCTACCGCCGCGGGCGCCAATCACACATAGAATATTCATTTGAATCTCGGTCTCCTTTCTGCGTTTGCGACGATCACTCAGAAAACCCCAAAATATCTTCAGGGCACACATGGGTATCCGCAGGCAAATCGCGGAGTACCTTTTTGCCCAACACGTCATTAAAACGTTCTGCGGGTATTGGGCCAGTCCCAGGCCGTTTAACCCATATATTCTCTTCCGTGAACGCCTCTCCTGCTTCGATGGGGGTAATCGTAACAACCGTCGAAAAAGCAAAATCAATGGTAGCCTTCTCTTCCTTCAGCGGCCCTTTCGAACCGCCGCGTTCCATCTGCAGAATCCGGCTTCCGGCAATCAGTTCACGACATACCTGCGTATCCATTGAACAGACAATATCAGGACCTTCCCGATTCATACTATCGGTAAAGTGCCGTTCCAGGATACATGCGCCCAGTGCTACCGCCCCGAAACAGGCCAGGTTATCGGTTGTATGATCGGAAAGGCCTATCACGGCACGAGGGAAAGCCTCTGCAAGCTCCACCATGGCTCCCAATCGGACAAGATGGGGGGGGGTCGGATACAAATTGGTCGTGTGCAACAAGGCATAGGAAACCTGATGCTTTTCAAAGATATCCACGGCCTTCGCCACGCTCTCGATTGTGTTCATCCCGGTGCTGAGGATGATCGGTTTGCCAAAACGGGCAATGTGCTCAATCAAAGGATAGTTGTTGCATTCCCCCGATCCGATTTTATACGCCGGGATATCCATCCGCCGCAAACGATCCGCCGCCGCACGCGAGAAAGGTGTACTGATAAAGATCATTCCCTTTTTTTCAACATACTCCTTTAGCTTCAACTCGTCTTCCTCTGACAAGGCGCAACGTGACATAATTTCATAGATAGACTCGTCTGCATTACCGGGAATCACCTTCTTCGCCACACTACTCATCTCATCTTCCACGACATGAGTCTGATGTTTGACCACCTCGACCCCTGCCTCCCTGGCGGCATCAACCATCTCAAAAGCTGTCTGCAGCGAACCCTCATGATTGATTCCGATCTCGGCAATCACCAGAGGTTCATATGCTGGGCCAACCAGGCGGTTGCCGATTCTTAATTCATCCATGATCAGATACCCGCATTGAAACTGGAAATGCCAGCCGGATCAGCAGCCCGAGCAACCGTTCCACCCGCCACGGAATACAGCACCATGCTGGCAGGATATGAGTCCATAACTTCATCGAAACCGGAAATAAGGGTTTTGCTCATCCTAACTATCACTTCATTTTTCACAAGAGTCTCTCTTTTCCTGGGGATATCATCGTTGTACCAGACAAAAATCAATTAAGCCAATCCTGATGCCGACGCAGAAAGTCCGCCCCAAAACGTGAACGAATTTCACCATGCAGAGTGCTTTTGGGAAGAAGCCCCCAGAAACGACGCTGCAACTCCTCATCCTCTTCCGTGGTCTCCCATGTGCCTTTAAGCCGCTCCTCCATCTCAAGAACTACGGCTGCAATCTCCTCGGGTGTACTCTCAAGTAGATCGATACCCATCCGTTCATAACCGGCCGCTTTTATGGTGGTAAAAACAGGTGAGAAAAGTTCATGGAATGTCATAAAACGGTTCTCATTACGCAACCAGTGTTTCTTGGTAGTAGAAAGAAATTTCTGGCTAAATGTATATACATGCTCCAATGGAACCATATCCACATATACAATCGGCCGACGGAAAATATACGGCACGGCATCAAAGCCCGTGGTGGTAGAAATACAAAAAGTGCACTTCGCCCCCAGGTAAATATCCATGAAATCGCTGCGCAACCCCTTCGCTGCGTAGTCGATAATCATAGGATGATCCACGGCCATCACCTCCCGAACCATAGCCCCCATGCGGACCACGTAATAACCACGCTCCGTTAGCTTCTGAGCAGCAAGAATGTAGTTCTGGATATTGCAATCCCGGTGGTCATGGTAATCCCACGACTTCCAGGGTACCGTCTCTTTCAGATAGCTACTATCACGCACGATCAGGCAGACAAACGGAGCTCCCTCCGGGATACCAATAGCACGCAGACCAGCCTCCCCACGTTTCACCTCCTCGGGCAAAAAACTCAAGTGTGGCGGAAATCGATCAAGCAGATTATGCACATCACGGTCGTGCATGGTGTTCATACCAATCCGATGGGCTTCTCCACACGGGATAGAATCATTCACCCAATCCACTGTGGCCAACAGCCACCTCGGCCCCACATGCAGCACACGATTCCACATGCGTGCAAGCTGCTGATTGCAGATCGGCCAGTTGTGATACCACAGATCCACATACCGCCCTTCAGGAACATTAATACCAGCATCACGCTCGCACAGGTACAACTCCGTGTTGGCAGCAAAATGTCCAATACGTTCGCTAGTAAGGATATTGATTCTGATTAGAAACCAGGGCCTGATCGCACGCATCACCAGCACCAGGAGCAATCCCAACGGAGAAAGCAGAAGAGTCAGAAACTTACGTAAAAATTTTTTCTGTACATAGAGAATCGCGGCCCAATTCCTTGTCCTTATATGGTGGACCAAAGCGGGCCAGATGATTTGTACAAGCCGAACGTATCTATCCAGAAACAACTGTGATGGCGGTGGTTTTGCACTCATGCCAACCATTCCTTATGCCGACTAAGAAAATCCGATCCCATACGCGAGCGAACCTCTCCATGTAGCTCATTATCTGGAAATATCTCCCAGAAACGGCGTTGTAACGCCTCATCCTCTTCCATAGTCTCCCATGTGCCTTTCAACCGCTCCACCATCTCAAGCACCACAGCTGCGATCTCCTCAGGCACACTCTCAAGCAGATCAATCCCCATATCGTCAAAGTTACTGGAAACAGTAAAGTATCCCGCACCCGAGCTGAATATCTCTCGGAATGTCATGAAACGTTCCTCATCTCGCAACCAATATTTCTTGGCCGTGGAGATAAACTTTTCGTTATCGGTACGAATAGGACCGAGTGGCGCAACATCCACATACAAAAGCGGTCGGCGGAAAATATACGGCACGGCATCATATCCCGTGCTGTTGGAGATGCAGAACGTGCACTTCGCCCCAAGGTAAATATCCATGAAGTCACTGCGTAGGCCTTTCGCCGCATAATCAATGATCATGGGATGATCCACTGCCATCGACTCCCGCACCACCACTCCCATGCGAGCCACGTAATAACCACGCTCCACCAGCTTCTGAGCAGCAAGAATGTAGTTCTGGATATCACAATCCCGGTAGTCATGGTGATTCCATGATCGCCAAGGAATATTCTCTTTCAAGTAGCTACTGTCACGTACGATCAGGCAGACAAACGGAGAACCCTCCGGGATACCAAGCGCACGTAGGCCAGCCTCGCCTCGGTCCTCCTCCTCGGGCAGGAAGCTCAGGTGTGCTGGGAATCGATCAAGGAGATTATAAACGTCAATATCACTCTGAGTATTATTCCCAATTCTGTGGGCTTCTCCACCCGGGATAGAAGTATTCACCCAATCCATTGTTGCCAACAACCATCTCGGCGCCACATGCAGTACACGACTCCACATGCGTGCTAGCTGCTGATTACAGACCGGCCAGTTGTGATACCACAAATCCACATACCGCCCTTCAGGCAAATTAATGCCAGCGTCGCGTTCGCACAGATACAACTCTGTGTTGGCAGCAAAATGGCCGATACGTTCGCTAGTAAGGATATTGATTCTGATCAGAAACCAGGGCCTGATCGCACGCATCACCAGCACCAGGAGCAAACCCAACGGAGAAAGCAGAAGAGTCAGAAACTTACGTATAAATTTTTTCTGTACATAGAGAATCGCCGCCCAATTTCCTGACTTCAGATGTCCGACAAATGTTGGCCAACTAAGCTGAAGAAGAAAGATTTTCCTTTCCAGAAATAGTTTCAGGGATGGTTTGCTAACGTTCATTCCAGCCAGCCCTCATGCTGATTTAGAATATATGATCCGATGCTCAAGCAATTTTTCTCATACGCTTCAGTTTCGATAAACATCGATACCTCCCTAATAAGCAAAGTGGGCGTATGCGCAAATTGAAGGAGATATCGATAATCACAAACAAACAAATTGCCCCTTATATTTCCGGCTAAAGCGTTCTTTGATTTGCAAACCTGTGTCCCCATAGGGGATGACTACCACACCCACATCATGCAGCGCGGAAGGATGCAGAACATCTTTGCCATGAAACTTCAATCCTACCCGTTTCGGATTTTCATCCGTAAAAAAACTCACGTTCGATGGCACAAGGCTATCCACAAATGCCGCCGCGCTGGTAGTCCCCAATACCCCAAAGATGGGATACTTCTCTGCCAGCATCCTGATCTTCATTGCCTTTTCGTTTATCGTTTTTATACACCACGAAATAGTATCATCCCTCTCAATGGAACGGGAGGATGCCTCAGGATCGTTTCGGGCAAACCCCAGAAACTCTTTGGGAAAGTAGTTACATTCCAGGGTTTCGAAATTGAACCCATAAAAGGAAAGAAGGTTCCTCATAATGGTCGGCGTATAGTGATAAAATTGATCTCCTAATAACAAGGCATAAGGGTTCTCAGATATATCAACAGCATGAATAAAAACGACCCCGTCCGGCAGCAGTAAACGCCTAATCTGATTCATAAGATGAACCATATCTTTAATATACATAATCGATGCTGACAAAATGATGATATTGAATTGCTGGCGTATGTCTGACAAATCTCCAGACCAGAAGTGCACATCTCCGCTTGTAGGGAAACAGGATCGAAACTCCTCGTTTATATCAAACCCGTGCAAATCTACCGACTCATAACAACGCCCTAGATCTCGAAGAAGCTCTCCTTTGAAACAACCAATGTCAAGGATTGCCGTTTTAGAACATGGCACCATCCTTTTGATAATTTTAGCCTGCAGGGAAGAACGCGATTCAAGCGAATCGGTAGCAGCGTTATATACCACATGATCTATTAACTGAGACTTTAGATAATTCTTGTTATGGAATAGTGTTTCATTTCTTGTGATTTCTTCATCGGTCAGACAGTTAGAGATCATCTGACACGAGGAACATTGAAAAAGATGGCCGCCCCGTTTCACGATCTCGAAATCCACATGTCTGAAAAAAGCATATGGAATTTCTAAAACCTCATTGGCAGGGTTCCCACAAAGTCCACAGGTCATTGCAGGCAATCCCACACTCACGCCAACCATTCCTTATGCCAGCGCAGAAAATCCGCTCCCATGCGCGAACGGATTTCGCCATGATATTCGGTCTTCGGGAACAATTCCCAGAACCGCCTTTGCAGCCTTTCATCCTCCTCGGTCGATTTCCAGCTTCCCCTCATCCGCTCCTCCATCTCAAGCACCACGGCCGCAATCTCCTCAGGTGCGCTCTCAAGCAAGTCAATGCCCATAGCCTCATAGTCACTGGTATGAATAAAGTAACCTGCACCGGATTCAAAGATCTCTTGAAAGGTCATGAAGCGTCCCTCATCACGTATCCAGTACTTCTTGACAGTGGATATATAGTTTGGACTGCTTGTGCGAATAATTCCTAATGGAGAGCAGTCCACATATACCATCGGCCGGCGAAAGATGTATGGCACACAATCAAACCCCAAAGTGGTAGAAATACAGAACGCACATTTTGCGCCCAAGTAGATATCCATGAAATCGTTGCGCATACCATTTGTGGCATAGTCGATGATCATAGGGTGGTCCACTGCCATCGCCTCTTTAACCATTGCACCCATGCGAACCACATAATAGCCTCGCTCCGCCAGTTTCTGAGCAGCCATAATATAGTTCTGGATATCGCAATCCCGATAATCGTGCCGGGACCAATCCAGTTGCGGACTCTGGTCACTGAGGTAAGCACTATCCCTGACAACCAAGCATACAAAGGGGGCGCCGGCCGAAATACCGAGGGCTCTCAATCCCGCCTCTCCCTGTCTTTCCTCCACGGGCAGAAAGCGCAGATGCGGTGGGGATCGATCAAGCAGATTATGCACATCGCGTTCTATTTTTGTATTTAAGCCGACTCGATGAATTTCTCCTCCCGGAATCATGGCATTGATACGGTCAACCAGCCCAAACAGGGTTGCCGGACCAATATGCAACACACGATTCCACATCCGTGCAAGCTGTTGGTTGCATGGCGTACAAGGGTAATACCATATATCAAGGTAACGTGTTTCCGGCTTATTAATGCCTGCGTCAAGTTCACATAGATACAGCTCCGTATTACCTGCAAAATGACCAATCCGCCAACTGATCAGTCTCTGGAAACGTATCAGGAAAGCAGGCCGAATGAGGCGAATCGTTAACACCACAAGAAGAGCGGGCACAAAAACAATTAGCAAAACAGGGAGTCTGGCAAGGATTTGGAGAAAAAGCTTCAGCTTTCGTTTCCGCACCAGCCAGCCACCTTCCCGGAGCTGCTTCACTTGCCGCATGATGAACGTTGAAATACTATGGAAAACCAAATCTACCCTGCAAATCTATAACCTACCACTGCTAGGTTATCCTTTATAGGCAACTTTTATAGGCAACTTTCAAACTGTCTAAACATCCTGTTCATTTTATTATTTTGTATGAACCTTCCAAGCCCAGAGAGTGAAGTCCCATATATTGCCAATGCCTTTTTTATATCAGAAGACTGCTTCTCATCGTGAGAAAATTTATATTTTACTTTGATAACCTCTAAATCACGTGGATCAACTCTAAAGTTTGCTTGTGAAATATGCTCGAAAGAAAAATTAAATTGTTCAATCAACGTTTTCTCAGTACTCATAACATTATCCTTCCTGCATAAAATATATTTTTGCAAATCTGCCAAGTAAAGTAACAAGGCATCGTCAAAATGAATCGTTGACTCAAGAAACTTTTGAAATATCTCAAAAATAAATTTCGTCGTTTCTTTAAAATTCAAATAACATCGCGCTTTATGATCCAATAGTTCATTATTACCCAATTCACCGCTAACATGTTTTTCTAGTATCCCTTCACCCAGAATATACGCTTCGATATCTTTCTTTTCAGCAAAAAGACCTTTGCATGTCTCTTCCTCGTAGCTGTTAATAATGCCCGTCATCCAATTTGAGAATTCCTTCCTTCTTTCCCTAATAAATAATAGAAAATCAAATACCTTTAGTTCATAAAATTTAATTAGTTCAAAAAGTTCTATATACCAATCATTGTTGACAAACACTTCGACGATAAAATCCATCACCCGACATTCCACATATTCATCGAAAGTCATTGTATTATTTGCTACAACGATCTCTTCTATTTCGGCAACTCTGAGTTCTGTATCAAAGATCCGGTAAACCCCTGCGCAATTCGGCATAACCCGCCACATGGTTTGCAGTCCATACATCTCTCTGCTGGCGGCGCTATTCATGGGCGCACCGATAAGAAGCATCAACTGATACATCCTTATATTGGTCATTCCAAGGTCAACGCCCTCCCTGAGAGTAATGAAGTGTTTTTCCATCGAATCGCCAGGAAGCCCTAATATCACCTCGGTAAAGTCTACAGAGTCACGCAACCCGATATCTTCAGCTGCCTCTAGCAATTTTGATGTCTGGATGTTTTTCCTTTTAATTTTCTTCAAAACATCGGTGTCTGTCGATTGAAAACTGAGGCCAATATGCATGCTGCCATCCAGAGCCTTTACCACCTGCATGATTTTCTCTGGTCGGCTTTTCCCTAGCGCAGTTATTACCTTCAACGGCCAGCCAGCATTATTTTTATGTTGGTTAATAATTTCTGCTGTTTCAATATCCTCGTTGTACATGCCGAAATTTAAATCCGCAATAATCAGCGTGTTACTATGCCTAATGTGCTTTGATATGTAGCTTATAGAATTTTGAATATTCTTGCATGATTTTCTATATATCTTTGATTTTTCCTTAATAGCATCTGTGCAAAAAGTGCATGAAAAGGGGCATCCTCTTGTGGTCTCATATAGCGGTATAAGCGGCAGATCAAAAAACTTATCCATCAAGCCAGTGGTGTAAGGGCAAGGAAATTGATCCAATTCGACTGTTCTCGTCCACTTGCCTGAAATAACTTTATTTCTGTCATTCGTCAAGAATGAACAATTATCCATCCTGATTTCAGCTGTTTTTATGCTAGCTGTATCGAAATCATGGTTGATGATTTTTTGGAGTAAATTAGCCAAAACCATTTCTCCTTCACCAAAAATATAAAAGTCGATACAGTTATGTTCTTTCAGGAACATCTGCCGCTCGTTTTCCTCGTAGGGGAAATTTGGCCCTCCAATAATAACAATTAATTGTGGGTTGATTCGCTTAACCAGTTTGGCGAAAGCCACCGTTATCCTTGTGTTCCATGCGTAATTAGACAGACAGAGAATGTCAGGGCATTTCTCAAGAACAGCGCTTTCTAAATCCTTTGGCAGCTTAAATAGGCTAACATCAAAGATATCTTTAAATTCTCTTTTTATATAAGAAGCAACAAGCGCCGCGCCTAACGGCATGGTTTTTGCGTGTATGCCCTGCGCAGTATGCGTCAAATCAGCGAAATAAATAATCTTCATTATAAACCTCTGCGTCGACAGAACCTCTCCCCTGGTCGTCAGATTCTATTAACAACGCGGTTAATTCCTACAGATCAAACGGAAAAACTGGACCGGGCCTTCGACCTGTCAGCTGACCCCTTTACTCACCATGTTGGCTAGCATATGCTCCAGCCAAATTTTCCTACCATCTCATCGGTGATCATGACAGACGTTTTTTTAATTTGATCGGCAGTAAAAGCCTGCCTCCACTCCTCCAACTCACCCTTTCTATCATGTGAATGAGCCCCCGCCGAGTTATGGTTCCGATGTGGCTTCGCATGCTTTATTCCATAAAACTCACATATCTCCTCGAAAAAGGAATCTGGGGCATTCTTCATCTTTTTAAATTCAGTGAATAAAACGCCGATCCCCCATTTGGAAACACCCTCTTTCTCATAAGAAAGCCATCTGCCAATAAAATCGATAAGATGAGGGTAAAAACGTTCTATCATGATATCCGCTTTTCCCTCGAACGATTTATCAAAGTAATCAGGTGGAAGCTCAATATCCTGCTCCCAATATACAATACCTCTTTCATGCAGTTTATCCACATAATGAACCCATGAAAGCAATGCCTGCCTGGGATCCCTGAAGTGAACGACAAACTTATCGATTCCCTCTTTTTTCAAGAGCGATAGGTTCTTTGTTGTCGGCATATAGTGAGATTGATCAATAGCACAACCTAGTGCAAATTTCTTCAACTTGGGAGCATGAATAGGCGCAAAGGGAAAACCATGGTCACCTGTTATAACTGGACGAAGACCACACCGACCCATCAAGGTATTCACAATGTACATGCTACCGCTTTTAGGTAATGTAATTAGTAATATGGATGGAAGTTTCCTCTTCCGACAATCCCGTTTCCGTATATAGCTATCCAGATTATCCAAAATAATCTGGAATATAATTACAAGACTAAGGAAAACACCATTACTGCGACTTTTCTCTTTCCTGTACGCAAGGAGTTTTTTTATTCTTCCAAGCATTAATATGGATTGATCCCTTGGCCTGAGTAAAAACAAATCGTATTCAATGAGACCGAAGATCTTGATCCGTCATCGAACCACTGAATTAGTATCAAATTATTCAACATAAGCTCTCTTCGAGCCAATTAATACGCGTTCATCTATCGGTCTGGCTGAAAATTTCATGAATCGTTTGATTATACCTTCGAACTGCCTGTTCATCATCTAAATCAGGCGCCCATTCAGGTTCAATAAAATCCTCTTTGCGCAAAAATGGACCGGGTTTGGATTCGTGATATACCACCCATTCAGAGATGGGAAATACAACGTGGTATTCATTAGCTTCAATTCGGTAAATAAAATTATTATTCACTCCCAATCTGCATTTCTTCGTAATATTACCCTCATCATCAAAGTGTAATGCTCCCAATTCACCTTCTATAAGATGATAACATTCCGGTTTTGTCGGGTGTTTATGTGGAGGATGGAAATTACCACTGTGCTGTACAAGTATCATATTATGAAAAATACTTTCACTATCTTTATGCAAGCAAATTCTAATATCCATTTGTTCCCGTCTTGCTATCTGCTTCAGGCCATCAATAGTCTTGCCATTTATAGCAACAGGCTTTCTTAAACTAAAATATGCCGTTGTGACTCCACTTTTATCCAGCCTTACATCCCTCGCTTCATTTATATCAAGCGCATCAACAATCATAGTATCCCCTCTTTAAAATATGATCTCACAATCTTTTCACATGCCATTTTCGGGGTCATCCAAACCATATTGATCGTCTTCATTAGTTTGCTGACATCCATGGAAACATCCACCGGCCATTCTTCCCCTAAGTCAAAACTGTTAAACTCGCAGGGTATAATATGTATTTCTGATTCTAAATACTTACTACGTTCCTTTAGAAGGAGCTCAAGTAACTCCAGTCTGGTATAGGCTTCTGCGCCCCCTAAATGATATATGCCTGTATTTTTACTTTTACTGAATTGATATAGCACGTCAACCACATCACCCACATAAATTGGCGAAAACCTTTGATCACTCGCACAACGTATCTCTTGATGATGCTCTAGATATTCCATCCAGTTTGTAAAAATTGTTTTATCATTTTCATTCAAGCCAAATACTTTTGCCAAACGAAAAATGATGTACTCTTTAAACTTGGATTGAATAAACTCTTCTATGAGAAATTTTTGCTTACCATAAAGAACGATGGGGCTTGCCACGTCATCTTCATCATAACTCCCTTTCGCGCCATCGAACACAAACTCAGATGATATAAATATTGGCCTTACTTCCCATTCTTTCAGACGCCTGAGTATCCGTATAATGCTATCCACATTCAATTGATGGGAATATTCAGGGTTTTGATGACATGAAACGGGCTTTGTGTCGCCCAAAAAAAGGATGGCACTATGTATTTTCTCCGGGTTATGGATAACTTCGCCCAGGTCCGCAGCAAGTGCATTGAAATGGATTCCACCCTTTAGTTTGCTACTATTATATGTAGCAATGATTTCCTCTCCGGAATATTTGCGAATGAAATGCCTCCCAACAGAGCTGGAAGCCCCTATCGCTAGAACTTTATCCCTCATCAATCAACTTCGAAATTGATGGCTACTCTCTCGTAGCGGAGACATACAGCAACTCCCGCCCAAAGACAGGCTTTAGTTTTTCCATTCGTGATACTTGCTCAACAGTCCCTTTGCCCTTCTGAAACAGCGTCAGGAATTCTTCAATGCCCTCAGCCCAGGATGATGACACTTCCGCCAGATTGCGCTGAATTTCTTTTACGACACCCGTTATCTCGTTGTAATAGCTCTGGTCCCTCTTCTCTTCCATATCGACAATCAACGATAGAAGTCTGAAACATTGCTCTTCCAGGGCGATATTTTTAGCCGGGTCCCGTTGGGGGTAGAGGCTGTTGTAATCGTAGAAGTTGTGGCTGTTCGTGTAATACGATTCCATATACCGCTCATTGAAACGCCTGTTTTCGCCATACAGCGACTTATACCATCGCCAATCGGTGTCGAACCTCGGGTAGCTGTTATAAATACTGAACTCGTCGCCCAGCCCCTCCATGAACATCTCGGGAGTCGGACAAATGGTCATAAAACCTGGATTGATCATGCAATCCTGAACCCAATCCTCGTATGGTCGCGTCATATCCTGCATCGTTGCCAGATGTGAACCGAATGCCTGCACCAGAATTTCAGTTTTATCTTCCATTGAGGCACTTTCCCAGGTCAACATATCCGACAGAAGGCGGCGGAAAGCGTTGGCAGCAGCACCGATGGGCGAAGCCAGCGTAATAATCAGGATACCATCCGGTTTCAGGAATGTACCCAGTTTAGCCATCATTTGTCTTTCATGCTGGGAAACACCCAGCCAACACTCCGAGATCACAACATCGTATTTTCGTTCTGGTGTAAAATCTTCCAGACGCTGCTTGATGAGATGAGGGAATGTGTGATCAATGGAGAATTCATCATACAATTGTCTAATTCCGGCTTGCCCCGTCGGGTTTGGCTCAAGCAGGTCATAGGACTTTGGAAAACAACTGGCGACATAAAGGCTGTTATGCCCGGATCCTGGTCCCACCTCAAGAACATCCTTGCTTCTGAAAAACAGCCTGGGTAGCCCGAGATAACGATAAAGGGAACCACGACGATCGAAATGCCTGGACAGATCGGCAATATCCTGGCGCACAGGCGATATATTGTACTCCATATAGAATTGTAAGTGATCCACTTTAGTTTGAATTTGATCTATTTTGCTTGTCGGTAATTTATCCATTGATCCTCAATTTTTCATCCAAAGACTGAACTTCAGTTTAACCCATAACATATAGTTGTAGTTGTTGAGGCTCTCATAACCTAACCTGGATAAACCACAAGATAAGTACCTTTACGAAATAATTTTCTACAAGATGCGCAGAAAATTATTTCTAAGGTACTAAAATCAAACACTGTAAAAAGCACGTATACAGCCAGCCACATATTCAACCTCACTGTCACCCATGCCCTCATGGTTTGGAATGCTCAAAATCTCTTTGACCATGCGCTCTGCTACAGGTAAACGGCAGTCTGAGAAACGATTGCGATAAGCCGTATGGTAAGGCATAAGAATCGGATGTTGCACCTTTGTCTCAATCCCTTTCGAGTCCAGATATGTCTTGAGTTCATCTCGCTGCTCTGTACGGATTGTGTATGTGTAATAAACATGGAAAGAGTCTTCTTCCTCCTCTGGGCATACAACCAAATCTTTCAACACTTCCGAATAGTATCGTGCTATTTCCCGCCTGCGGGATATTTTCTCTTCCAGATATTGCATACTCACCAGCAACATCGCCGCCTGAATCGTATCCAGACGCCCGTTGATGCTTGGGAAATGACAATCTTCCTTATTGACCGTACCGGCATATCTCAATGACATCAGTTTGTGATAAATCTCTTCACTACTGGTAACGACGGCACCAGCCTCACCATAGGCATTGAATACCTTCATCGGATTCATGCTGAATGAACTGACTCTTCCGAATGATCCCGCCATAACTCCGTTAATATGCGCACTGAAGGCCTGTGCGGCATCTTCGACAATGTCTATGTCGTTATCGGATGCAACCTGCGTAATCTTCTGCATATCACACATTCTACCGGTAAAGTGCACCGGCAGGATTACCTTAGTCCTTGCCGTGACTGCATCTGCGATCAACTCCGCATTGATATTCAGATCCTCACCTACATCGACAAACACGGGAGTCGCACCACATAGCTCAATCGCATTCACCGTTGCAATCCATGACATGGGAGTGGTTATCACCTCATCCCCAGGACCGATATCCAGACTGCGCAAGGCCAGATACAATGCGTCGCTGCCGGAACCCATACCAACCGCATATTTTGTCTGGCAACTGCTGGCAATCTTCTCTTCAAACTGCCCAACCTCCGGACCGAGAACGATCCGGCCATGCGACAAAACCTGATCCACGGCCCGCAATAGTTGCTCTTTTTTCTCCGGGGATTTCACGGTAAGATCCAAAAATGGTACTTTTTTCATGCGAGTGCCCTGCATTTGTGTGGTGGCATCATATTCCTTTGCGATTTCCATAACCCCTCCTATTCGAAATGGATAAATTCGTAAACACCCGTGTAGCCAAACTGGAGAAACCTCCATGTAGATGGGGTACACCTCCTTGGCCTTCTCCCAGTCGTCGCCCACTTCAAGCAGCTGGGCAATACGGCCTGGAAGGTAAACCAGTTTCTAACCGTAGTTCTTATAGAAATCACTCATAACAATCCCCAGGGTTATGAAAATCCAGACAAGACGCCGTCAGACTACCGCCTGGGCCATGTTGCGAAAACTCGCGCTACGATCAAGCAACTGTTCGTATGTACCTTGCGCCACTACCCGACCACGATCCAGTTCAATAATGGTATCGCAGCGGCGCACAGTGGTAAGACGATGGGCAATCAGCAAAACAGTGAGTTCCCGGTTAAAGTTTTCGATGGCATCTACCACGGCTTGCTCGGTAGCATTATCAAGCGCGCTGGTCGCCTCGTCGAACACTAACACGTTGGCCTGCTTGTAGAGTGCACGGGCAATGCCGATGCGCTGGCGCTGACCGCCGCTGAGTCGGACACCGCGTTCGCCGATGGACGACTGATACCCCTCCGGCTGGTCTTCGATAAATTCGGCAATCTGCGCCTGACTGGCCGCCAACCGCACCCGGTCCATATCGATAGCCTCGCGCAGTACACCGAAGGCGATATTCTCGGCTAGAGTAGTATCGGCCAGATAGATACTTTGCGGCACATGGGCAATGGTTTTCTGCCAGGCCCGCCGGTGTTCCCCTTTGATCGGGAGATCATCCACCAGAATCTGCCCATGTACAGGCTCCAAAAGCCCCATCAGCAAATCCAGCATCGTACTCTTGCCGCTACCGGTACTGCCCACAAAACCGACACGGGCACCCTTGGGAATCACAAGATCAAGACCATCCAGCACCCATGGGCCATCTTCACTGTAACGGAAGCGCACTTTATCAAAACAGATGGACCGCTCGAAGGAAAACGGCACAGGTTCCGACTGATGCACTTCTACTGGCAAGGGTTGTTCGAGCAGTTCAAGCGCATCGGCCAACGAAGCCTGGCTACCGGTAATGTTGGCCCACCCTCCATAGAGTTGCTGAATGGCAGGTAACATACGTTGAGCACCGAGCGCCAGCGCGCCCAGCACTGGCATGGCCGAGGCCACTCCCCCATCCTGGCGGCTCAGGCTATAGGCTAATGCAGCAATCAACACCATCCCCAAGGCCTCCATGATGTAGCGTGGACACGCAGTTATAAACTGATTACTACCTTGTGCCCGCATCGCCGGCAGTTGTGATTCGCGGTAGATACTGCAATAAAGTGCCTGTGTTCCATCCAGCAGAATATCGCGAATTCCCCCCAACCCTTCCTGTAGAGCCTTGATCATTTGGATCGACTCCCGGGCAATACAATCGCTGTTGCGCTCCAACCGCCAGCGCGACAGTTTAACGATTACCCCATAGCTAACACCAAAGCCAATCGCCGCCATTGTCGCCACTTTTGCATTGATGGCAAGCAATGCCAGCATAATAGAGACAATAAGCACCACCGAACTCACCAACGCCAACAGGGCCTGCAACACCGATTGGGCGACAGCAACCTTGTTGATGCCGCTCAGCACCGCGCTGCTATTGCGACCCACATGCACGCGGTAAGGTTGGTAGAGGGTACGGTGGTATACCTCGATGCTGAGGTCCGCACCACAGGCATTCGAAAATCGAATATTGGCCCACATCAGAAGTAGCCGAACCCCTCCTGCTGTCAGGGCAGCTGCAGCAAAAGCCACAGTCAAGGGCAATACCAGTTGATCGGCTGAATCAATATCCCATGACTGCACAAAACTCGCAATCATGGGGTACTTAAACACTTGTTCGGGTGCAGTAAGGATACCCAGGAAAGGCAGAACTGCCCCCAGACTCACCACCTCTGTGAACGCGCTGACCAACATCAAGCCGAGAAGCAATCCAAATTGCCGCTTACGGCGCTGGCTCAGGTGACGCCATAGACGGTACAATTTATCCGGGAGTCCTTTGCTAAGGATGGAATTCTTCAATTATTTCCTCTCCACAGATGATGGCCTGGCAAAATCAGCTTGCGGCTCAATTGAGATACTTTCACTAATCTATCCCGCAAGTTCCTGCCGTGGTTGCATGGCTTCCTTCTCTCGTGCCCTCACAATAAAATCCGCAAAGAAAGCCGCGAGCACCCCTAAAACCAGACCAGCAAGCGCGCCAGTCAACGTAACCCATTTAAATACTGGTTTATTGATGGCTCTATCAGGAATCGTAGCCATCTGCATAACCCGCATGGCGGAAACATGCGAAGAATCAAAATGAGTGAGTTTTATTTTGGCGGACTCAGACTGCATATGAGCAAGCTTAGACTGCAAACCGCGTATTTCGCTGACAAATGGGTCATCATTCTTACGCTCGCGTAACACACTGGCTTCCGCCCGCAGTACCTTTGCTCCCCTGATATAAAGCGGCATCTTTACCAGATCCAAGAGAACGCCCGGCGTTAAAATAACATCCTTTATTCCTGCGCGCTCTGCTATAAGTGCCATTTCCTCCAACTGGATGATTCGATCCTCACGCTTCCGTTTAGCATCCTTGCGCCTATCGGCAATTTTTATGCGCAAGGCATTCGATTTACTTTCTATTTCACTCTTGTGAACGTTCCGTTTGGAGATTTCAGCCAGTACCAACGCACGGACTGTCTCCTCGTTTGCCAATGTGACAAAACCATTCACCCATTCGGCTGCCAACCTGGCGTTCGCACCTTCGAAGCTGACACTCGCTTGATCCCCTTGCATATGCGCAGAGAGCATCTTGTTAAATCTTTCCTCGAACACCTGCTCTGCATCTGAATCTCTATCTGGCACAAACTTATCCAACAGCTTGTTTTCGTTGAAATAGCGAAGCCGCACAGACCGCGATTTCAGATTCTGAACAAAAGCACGAAAGACTTTCGCCCGTGGATATCCCTGAATCCCTTTAATATCACTTCCTGATGGCAGCGACAGGATTGCCCTGGCTTTATATACAGGCACAGAGCCATTAAGAAATGCATTGGCAACAATTGCAATGAATGTCACAAACGCAACCCCAATTACTATTGCTTTCCATCGTACCAGCATATTCCATAAATCTGACAAATCCATCACATTCTCGGAAGAAGTGATAAGAACATGCGGTGTAACTTGATCCGGCCTCTGCACTTTATCTTTATCCCTCATATCGGCCACCATTTTTTTAATTCAAACCATAGACGTGCTTACGAAGTCCCTGACATGGAGATCGCACGTATTCCGAGAAAATTTTGCTAAGCATGTAGTCTTGTATTCGGCCAGTAGCTGTCGTTAACACTTTAGGATTACATGGTATTTAACGACGAGGCTCCATCTGATTGGCAAGATTAGCAAAGTATGTACCTCTTTTGTTTGCCGACAGTCATAAACTGTGTAATTAATGAGCCACCTTTCTATCGAGTCCCTTCACGATACTATAAAATGTAAAGATATAAGCATTCGAAGGTAAAGAACCCACGCTACCGCCCCGGAGATTTACAACCCACATGACATTCTTAATTGACTGGCAACTGGTACCGCCGCAATATTCAGTCGCGTTTTACTGGTTTTGAAATATTTCTGGGGCTAACAATCTGTTCTTCTGCAGCAGGATTGACAGAATGCCCAATATCAGATCTTCACCTGTGCGGTCTGTAAGAACAAACTTGTCCATATTATTTTTAATACCTTGTCAAACTAAATAGTGTTCCGAATTCCTGTCCAGTCAAAACCGTTCGTCCTGAACCCGTCGATAAACTCAGGAGAGCCTTGTCGAAGAGTGAATCACAATAAAAATCTCCGGGGTAAGCTCTCTCGCTGAACGCTCGACTTTCACGCTTCGCTCGAAAGCGGGGTCTTGATCTGTAAGTTTTATCTATGCGCCCCAAGGGGCGAGGAATAAAACCCCAAGAGATTAAAATTTAGTCTTTCAGGCCTGAGTTATCCCCACGAATTTTTTAGATAACTCAATGAAATTAAAGAAATAGATGTACTTTCATGGCAAGGTTTGATCAAATTGGTTCACGACAAACTAATTTGGAGCTCGCCATGAAAGCCGTTAAATTATTGCACAAAAATTTATCCAGTGCCTGTCCTGATATGCATAACATACGATTAAAAGCGTTAATCGCAGGCGTGACCTCCGCCTCGACCGAGCATCAGGTCACGGTCACCGGCTTAGGCCGAAATTTAAAATCATATTCAAAAACTCACACCAAGCATGATATAAAACGAATGGACAGACTGATTGGCAATCCGCATTTGCATGCTGAACGAAAAGCCATTTATCAGTATTTATCAAGGCAGCTAATTGGACAACAAAAACATCCTGTACTGATAGCGGACTGGTCACCCCTGCCGGGCAATGAGATATTCCAGCTACTCCGAATATCTATTCCGATGGGCGGTCGCTCACTCACACTTTATGAGACCTGCTTTAAAGAAAAGAAGCTCAATAATACGCAGGTACACGATA
>CAZQVV010000017.1:0-33568 GCA_964596835.1 uncultured Thiohalophilus sp.
GTTCGTGGTGAGTCCCTTCGACAGGCTTCCTTCGACAGGCTTCCTTCGACAGGCTCAGGACGAACGGTTATTCCTAACGTGGACGGGTATTGGGGACAGCTATTTAATATGGATGTTGTCATCAGTTGTCAGTAAACACCTGATCGATTTTTTTTGCCTCATCAATCAGCCATAAACCTAATATCCCGCACTCGGCATGCGCCACAAAAGCGCGCAGAGAACAAGACCCAAACAGACTCTGCTTGTTCTCAGGCATAATGACATCGACGACAACTCCAGTAGAAATCGACGAGTTATTGACACTGACCCGCAAACCTTCCCGACTGACATCAAGCACACGGGTATTTATCGTTTCCCCCGTCTTTCTCAGCAGGATGACATCAAAATTCTCAACGCGGCGGGGGAAATAACGATGTTCCATTTTTTTAATTCTTCCGCCTGGCAAGCTTCTGATCGACCTGCGTTTCGGCAATCAACCAGTCTTCCTCTTCTGAGCCTCCTTCGAAATGGCGTTGAAGCGAACGAAAATAGGCCACCTCGGCGATCATTTTTCGGCGGGTTCTGGCCTCGACGGGTGAAGCGGTAGTTTTAAGATGGCTGACCTTGCGGGCAGCATGTTTCTTACTGGCTGTTTTTTTTGCCGTTTTTTTTCTGCTCGCAGTCTTTTTAGGGGAAGGGGATTTTGCAATAGCTCCTTTTTTCTTTGTTGCCATCGGTTAACTCCTCTTAAATTTACGGCGAAACACCATCAGGAACTTTTAATCGTTAAGGGTTTAACTCCCCGTGGCTTGCGGCGGGGTTGTTTATTGAATTTTTGCGTTTTACCGAGGCTTACGCAGCAACCCAGGTTACACCGAACGTCATAAATAGAGCGTTTATCAAAAAAGATCACGTTGCACATGTCTTATTTGACCCGTTTTAAATAGCTAAGTTTCAGATATCTAAATGGCGGGCAATGGTAACCGAGCGAACAGCTATTTGTTCAAAAAACAACCATGTATGCATGATGTATTTTCCTTGCTCCAATTTTTGCCATCAATCCTGTGGCCCAGACCCGGCCATGACTTGATATATCGTTAGTTAGCCCCCATTTTTTTTCATGTGAACCGACAGATACGGTAGTCAGATTCCCGGCAAATTGCCTGGCCTGGAACTCACCTTGACAGGAACTGTCTCAGAAGAGACAGCCGGGAGATATTTTTCCGGCGCCAGGCTACATGCCAGTAAGTCACCGGCCAAATCAGTCTGTGTCAAGGAGAGTATGATGAACCACACATCCCCGATCAATGACAACCTGGCCTACAGTCCTTCCCATAGCGCACCCACGACCGCCCCGCAGATACTGGTTGACCTACTGGCAAAAGCTGACGTCCGTTTGAATGGCAACCGCCCCTGGGATATCCAGATACACGATCCTGCCACCTACCACCACATTCTTACCCAGGGTTCACTGGGCTTCGGCGAAGCCTACATGGATGGCCTGTGGGATGCCGTACGGCTCGACCAACTCTTCGACCGCCTGCTAGGCGCCGATATCAACCGTGAGATCCGGTTCCTGCCCCGCCTGCGCCTGCTGTTCGCCAGCCTTGCCAGCATGCTGCGGAACCGGCTGATCAATCGCCAGGCAGGCTTACGTGCCTATGAGGTGGGGAGGCGCCACTACGATATCGGCAATGATATTTACCAGGCCATGCTCGATCCCACCATGAGCTACAGTTGCGGCTATTGGGCCGAGGCGGATAACCTCATCGACGCCCAGCGGGCCAAGCTGGAATTAATCTGCCGCAAACTGGATCTGCAACCCGGCGAGCGCCTGCTGGACATTGGGTGTGGCTGGGGCGGTCTGGCCAGTCATGCGGCCCGCTATTACGGTGCCGAAGTGCTAGGCATTACTATTTCGCGCGAACAGCAGCGACTGGCGCAGGAGCGTTGTACCGGCCTGCCCGTGGAGATCGTCCTGAGAGACTACCGCGAACAGCAGGGCCATTTCGACAAAATTGTTTCTGTCGGCATGTTCGAGCACGTGGGACCGAAGAACTACGCGAGCTATTTCGAAACCGTGCGCCGCCTGCTGGCAGAGGATGGTCTGTTTCTGCTGCACACCATCGGTGACTATGAGACTGGCAATTACAATGACCCCTGGTTCGACCGCTATATCTTTCCCAACGGCATCATGCCTTCAGCACGCCATATCGCGACGGCGATTGAGCCCGACCTCATACTTCATGACTGGCACAACTTCGGCCCCGACTACGACCCCACCCTGATGGCCTGGTGGAAAAATTTTGACGCCGCCTGGCCCGAGTTGCGCAACGCCTACGATGGACGTTTCTACCGTATGTGGAAATACTACCTGCACGTCTGCGCCGGCCTGTTCCGATCCGGCCAGGGTCAGTTGTGGCAACTTGTACTCTCCCGCCGCAGCCAGCGAAAAGACTACCGTTCGGTTCGCTGAACGGCCACTATCTTCTCGGAAAATTATTTTCAGTGTATTAATCTGCTATCATGTATTAGTTTTTCTGCACGCCAACAAAGACTGATTTTCACATGACATCAACTGCCTTTTCATCTCTTCCCTTAACATCCGAGTTTTTAGCCAATATCGAGTCACTGAACTACCAGACAATGACCCCGATACAGGCACAAAGTCTGCCTGTCATTCTGAAAGGTCAGGATTTGCTGGCCCAGGCAAAAACCGGCAGCGGTAAAACAGCAGCATTTGCAATTGGCTTACTGCACAAACTTGAAGCTAAAACCTACCTGACCCAATCACTGGTGCTATGCCCAACCCGAGAACTGGCCGATCAGGTGAGCAAGGAAATCCGTCGTCTGGCGCGCGCCATACCCAACACCAGGATCCTCACTTTATGCGGCGGCAAACCCATAATCCCGCAACTAGCCTCACTGGAACATAACCCGCATATCGTGGTCGGCACGCCAGGACGCTTATTAAAGCATCTGCAAAAAGGCTCTTTAAAACTGGATAGTTTAAATATATTGGTGCTGGATGAAGCCGACCGCATGCTAGACATGGGCTTTCATGAAGACATCATGCGCATTATTGATTTTATGCCGATGCAAAGGCAGACCCTGTTATTTTCAGCGACTTACCCGGATAAAATAAAAGAGATCAGTGACGCCATTCAGAACAATCCTGTTGATGTTCGTGTAGAAACCTCACATGACAATAAGCAAATAAAACAGACTTTCTATGAAATAGAAAAAGGTGAAAGAACTAAAACATTAGTCAGCCTGCTACAACATTATCGGCCTGAATCCAGCGTAGTCTTTTGCAACCGAAAATATCAATGCAAAGAACTGGCTGAAGAATTATGGCAACAGGGTTTCCATGCGCTAGCCTTGCATGGTGATCTTGAACAAAAAGATCGTGACCAGGTGCTGGTGCAGTTTTCCAATAAAAGCAGTTCAATTCTTATCGCAACGGATGTTGCTGCTCGCGGACTGGATATCAAAGATTTGCAAGCGGTAATCAACTTTGAGTTAGCACACGATCCTGATATACATATTCATCGCATAGGCCGTACGGGTCGTGCCGGCAATACAGGTTTAGCCCTGAGTTTGTTCATGGCTTCGGAAGCTGGCAAAGTCAGTGCAATTGAGGATTATCAAAACAACTCCGTCAGAATAGATAAAACATCAACACTTAAAACTCGCGAGAATTTTAGACTGAGTCCCCCTATGGTCACGCTGTGCATTAATGGTGGACGTAAAGACAAGGTTCGCGCGGGCGATATATTAGGCGCGTTAACCGCTCAACCTAACATCGCCGGAAAACAAATCGGTAAAATCGACATTTTCGACAACCAGGCTTTCGTGGCAGTAGAACGTCCCATAGCCAAGCAGGCTTTTAAAACTCTAAGCGAAGGAAAAATCAAGGCACGCAAATTCAGAGTGCGAAAACTGCGTTAAAATGCCGAACAAACCTATTCAAGCTGACGTGCTGATCATCGAATTATCGTTCAAAGCCATGGGATCCGGATCGGAGAAATTGTTGCAGTGTGACTGAGTGACTATCAGTACAGTGGGCATCATAAATTGGTGTGCCGGTCAGGTTGTTTGAACTCTTAATCTACTGGCACCAGGCTATTTGACGGTAAGTGATTTATCTTTTTTCTTATTATCACTTTCGATTTGCCAGGTAATGCGAATATTTATCCGATGCCGATTTTCTTCCTGATTTGAGGTAACTTTCAAATCCATCAGCCCCTCTGGACGCATAATAATTTCATCCTCGTCATCACTAAAAACCAACTCACCCCTGGCAAACCCCCTGGCCACGGAGGTGAGTAGTGCCTGTATTGTTTCAGCATCCTGTAGAGATTCATGACGAAAACTTTTTTTACTTTGTTTCATATTGATTGTTGACGTTGTTGTCCTGCTTAATTCTGTAAGTTTAAAGTCTTCGCCGTAAGCTGAAGCCGCCGGCTTTAGCTGGTGGAGCATTCGCAACCTGCACTCAGGTAACAAATCTTCCTGGGTCAAAAACCTTGGCATAAGGGTAATCTGCACTTATGCCAATCACCTGTCCCTGAGGACGAATAATAGTAACCCCGACCCCATATCCATCCAGACCTTCTTTTTTACGAGAATTCCGATCTATAGTAGTATCGCTTTCGATATGTAACATTCCCTTCCTAAGCATTAAATGCTGACCATCTGTATGGTTGCGATGACCATGGACAATAACATGAATACCTTTTTCATAAATACGTTCGATACCATAACCTGTCAGCGGCATATCGATGTCTCGATACTTGGTCCTCATAACATTAGCAAGGGGGCCATAATAAAACTCAAACAGATTATTATGCACCTGATGCCGGTAAAGTTTATTAAGGTATGCGACACCCTTCTCTCCGAGAAGCGCGGCAATCCGGTCATCCAGCCCAGCATGTACAAACAGAAAGGAGCCTATTCGTTTTGCCAGTTTCATTCTGTTATAAAACCAGTAAAACTCACCTTTCGGTTCAAGAAACAACTCCCGACACTTTATCGCCGTAGCATAAACCATAGGCAGGGAAAGGCCTGCCTCATCACAATGAGATTCAAACCGATCAGCCTTCCGTTTCAGACGTGATACTTCTCTTTTGATAGCATTCTCTGGCATCAGCCAGCGGACAGAAGAAGAAAACTCATCGAACCAGCGGTTCGAAGGGAAAAGCAACTGCTTGCATTTTCGTCTGCCTGGAATAGCGCGCAATCCAGACGAGCCATTAATATAGTCCGTATAAACCTCTTTCAGCAAAGGGATCGCTTTTGCACCCATGCGCACAAAAAAATGCTCTGTTCGAAGATCTTTCTTCACATCCAATGAACGCATAGCCATTAATAAACGCATATCATGGTTGCCGGCCAAAAGTTGCACCCTGGCGCCACGTTTTCTGAGAGTGTATATACTCCGTAATAGTTGTAGATTACCTGGCCCTTTATCCAGGCAATCCCCTCCAATAATGAAACTGCCCTCGCGGCCTGGTCGGAGCAGACGAAAATCATTATCGGCTGGACCTGTTTTTTTAACGCCACCGGATACCACCAGAGAAGCAACAAAAGCCTCAGCATCAGCATGGAGATCGGAAAAAAAATAAACCGTCTGTTTCGGCCATTTCCATTTTGCATGTTGCGCCGAATAACGAATTGCCTGGTTTAATTTTTTTTCTCCGACCAGTGTTTTGTGAGACGGCTGAGGCGACCCCAGGCACCATGCCTGTCCTTTTTCAGGAAGTCCGCTGCGTATCCATTCTTTTCCGCGGTAATGAGGCAGTCTTTTATCAAGATCATGTTTCAGCATTTAATCGTGCCGTAGATTTAAATTATTGTCCAGGGTGGATTTTCGCTGGTATTTTTAAATATATAGACAGGTATATTTTGTCAATAGAACGCATATACGTCAGCCCTTATACCAGTAAAATGTGACAATTTAATTGCCTGATTTTCATGCATTTAATCAAGCCATTAATCTATGGACAGATCCTGATGAGCGCGAATTTTCCACTCTCCGGAACTATGCCGCCAGCGATCCTTGCCCATGTATTCCAGATAAATCGGTTGCGCATGGAACATACTTAGCTTTGCGATTTCATTATAGCTGAGAATGCCAAGATAATAAGCAGCATGCCGAAATGCCGCGCCATGACCAACAAACAGCTTCAAGGTATCGGTAGTGCAACCAGGACGCAATTCCTCCATACGTTGAGTCACATGTCCGGCAACCCGTTTTCCTGCGCCCAACAGGGATTCCGCGCCAGGAAAGGGCAAACAATATCGGCTATTTGACTTCCAGTTTTGTGGCGGCGCGGTGCAACGTGGATCCTGGCGCATTAGCTCTTCAATCTGATTAATCGTTAAATTTGCCACACAAGTGCCCACCCCCCGTTCCGCAAGAGCCTCAAAACATTCTATGGCCCGATCGACGTCCCCTTTAAGAATAAGTTGTTTATTGATAATTTTCGCTGTTTGCCAGGCACGTAGCAAATGCGAACTATCGACAATCTTCAGTATTTGCAAATTTTTATTAGTGGAAAATTGAAGCAGTGAATCGACCATTTTTGCAGCCTGAACAATACCGTTTTCAGTCAATGAAAATGGTTGATGGGCGCTGGGTATATCGGCAATCTGCCTGTATTCAGCATGGCGGATGAAAGCAGCAAACAGGCGCGCCATATCATCTCCTTATGTTCGGCCAGTCTGCATTAGTTTCCGGGTAAGTTTCAACACTATGGACAATAATGCTTTCTGTTTTATATAAAGGGGAGCCTGCTTGGCTGTAATCCAGATCCGCCGCCTCCCCGGCTCCAGCCGCTCCTTTTCACTTATAACATCGAGCACTTCCATAGGATAGACATTGATGATACAGTCGGCTCCCCATTTCTCATACCTGTATGTGCCCAGAAGAATATCCCCTACCTGCCCCAGAACGCCGGCTTCTTCAAAAGCTTCCTTAGCCGCAGATGCCTGAGGTGTCAGACCGACATCAACAACCCCCTTTGGTACAATCCAGTGTTTATTATTACTGGAGGTAATAATTAAAACTTTCACTTTACCATTATGTATTCGATAAGGGATCACGGCAGACTGCGAATAATAATAAGCCGGTCGATCGCGCCATTCCCGAATATTATTCTTTTGAAAAAATGGAAACTTGCCAGGTAAATCGTCCGCTCGGATTAATGAGGTTAATAATGCCTTGCCAGGGTTAAGTTTTTTCCAGTCATTGTCTGTACGCAGTATTGCTAATGAAGTCTCCGGCAGGAGTTTTTCATTTTTGGAAGTCTTAAGTTTTTTTGAAGACAACAGACGTAATAATTTTTCTACTGTCGGGTTATCCCCGACCAGCAAAACTCTTTTTTTAGCCAGCGGAAAATTACTCAGTAACAGTAATAGCTCTTTTTTTCCCGCTTTGTGAATACATTTTTCAGTATTGACAACGTTCATACTAATGCCCATGACGTTACATGCATGTCCCGTTGTATCCAAGGCTACTTTTGTCGGTGAACTGATAATATGATCTGGAATTAATTTCCTCTGTTGTAACCAGCTTCCAAGCAGTTGGGCTTCACGCTTACTACGATCCCTTAATGGGAGATGATAATCATCCAGATCAAACGATGTATCCTGTTTGCCCTGACAAAACAAAATCAGCTCACGCTCCATCGTCTAATCCAAAAATTTCTGACTCACAATAATGACTCAACTTGTCAAAATCGACGCCCCCTCTTACTTCGTAGATATCAATATTTTTAAGCGCCTCCAGATAAGTCAATTTTGGACATGTCGCAGCATCATGGTTAAAATGACCATCAGGATGCTGATAAAAAGGTCCCGGTGACTTCATTATTGCCGGAAGTAAATCATGCCGTTCCGCAAGGCCAACCCGTTCTACTGTCAAGCTGGATGTGCTGGTATATTGCCAGTTCAAAATAATTAATGCCCCCAGGGGCGCAGAAGACAGAATACGGTTTGGACCATAGACTTCATCAATAAAAACATCATACTTATCTTCCAGATTCCATAACTTTTCTTTCGGCATAGCCAGAAATGCCTCACGCTGATGCTCAGTTATGAGGCCGTGCAATCCTGGATTATGAACAATCGTACCGGGATTAATCCGTGGAAGCTTGGGAATGCCGGCAGCCTTTATGTAATTTTTTTCCGGCCTTATAAACAGGCGATCATTAGTCAGATAGTCAGCATCAGCATGATTTAATAAATGCAACATCAGAGTGGATTTCCCTCCACCGGAAAATCCGGCAAAGGCATAAGCCTTTTCCTTAAAAACCAGACCGGCAGCATGACAGATTAACCAGTTATGATGTTGTAACCAGGTCATGTATTGCGTATTGATAAAGTTGATAAGCTGATTTTCATTTGCCAGACACGAACCGGCGGCTATACGCAAAGTATCACTTTGGATGAATACCATACCCGTCCGAACTTTACGTAAAATCCTGCTATCAGCTAAATCAACATAACTGTCCTTGCGGTCGGTCTTGCCCTGTTCGCGTGGCCAGTCAATAAAATTCAGATCCAGTTCTACTGGAGCACTTTCTATGGCAATGATTTCAATTCCGGTCTGCGTTGCCTGTGTAAGAATATTTGAAAAATAATAGCCCAGCCTGTCCAGTAAAGCGCAGGAATTAGACCGAACTTTCAAACTGAAGTCATCAATCTTAAGATTCAGTCCATCATTGATAAGCTCATAATCACCCAGCAAGGTATCAGCTACAGTATCCAGATTATAAATCTGTGCAGGTTTCATTGTTTATCCAGATCCTTCAAAACATAATCGACATAGCGATCTGCAATATTAACACCAGCACCTTCCAATAAACCTCGAAAACCACCAAAGGCGGATACTTCAAAAACAATCGGTCCCGTTTCTGTCTCGGCAATATCAACGGTTGTAAAATCCATGCCAAAAGGCGCCTGAGCCCGATATGCGAGATCAATGATGTCAGCACTCGCGCTGTAATCGGCATAACGACCGCCACTGTTAATCGTCGTATTCCAGGAACCCGCCTGGGGTATCCGCGCATAGGCGCCCTGATATTCATTCGCCAGGAATACCAGTCCCAGATCCTGTCCGGGGGATTCTATTTTTTTCTGGATATACATCATGGAATGACTGCCATGAAAGTCCTGGATCTGTTTCTCCATGATCAATCTATCGGTGCTACTATCGATGATGAACATTCCCCTTGCCTTGCTGGAATATAACGGTTTAAATACCGCGGCGGTAAAATTTTCCACCGCAGCTATTGCGGTTTCAATATTTTCAGTGATACAGGTCTCCGGCATCGGGATATCATGATTGCGCAGGGTAACTGTACAACTCAACCTGTTAATCAGGCGTAGGATATTTTCCGCCCGGCTGAATACCCTGACCCCCGCCTGCTCGGCGATGCGCAACAGCTCCAACCGATCAAGCATATTGGGGCTATAACTTGCGCTAATTTTTTTCACTATCAGGGCATCCAGTTCACATAAGTCCTGCCCCGCATAAAATAGATATCCATTTTTGAGATCAAGCGAAACCTGCTGCATATCAATAATAAGACGAAATCCCGTTTTCATTTCAATAGCGTCGGCCAGGGTTTCTGTTGACCATTTACCTGGGATCCCAATTACGCCAACTCTTATTTCAGCCAACGAAAATATCCTCTAACGGTAACCTGAACTTGTGTTCCTTACCTGTTTCCGTCTGCAATACTTTTTCAATCAGGTACCTGGCACGCAGGAACATGGCGCGAGCCAAAGATTTATCGAGAATAAAACGTGTCGAGGTAGCAAAAGAACGTGCCAGACCCAGGGCTAGCCGAATTTCAAAATTATCATCCCCTGTATTTTTCGCATAATTTTTAGCGATAATATAAAAATCCTGGGCCAACTGCATAATCCGTCTGCGCAAAGTCGAATTAAGAACCTGCAATCGATAGTTCGATACCATAAAGACAGAAACGTCCTGAACATAATCCATATACCTGGAACGGTGAAGATCAATAAAATTAATTCGTTTTTCAACCGGATCATAAATTATGTTATCGACATTAAAGTCACCGTGAATATAAACAGAAAAAGGAACTTGAATATTTTTTTCATATCCCCGTGCTTTTTTAAGCAAGGTCTCAAAAGGCAGCATTTTATATCCGCAAATAATATTCTCACCCTGATGAAATTCAGGATGAATGGCATAAACATCGTGCAGACGTTTATTCAATTGTCGCATAAAATTGGCAGGCACTTTTCGGGAAGTTCGGGTTTCTTTCCATACCGATTTAAGAGTGTCACCCAATCTCGACAACGCCTCTTTCATTAGTAAGGGGGAGTCCTGCAATAAAATTTGTTCAAAAGTAAAGCCGGCAAGATGTTCAATCAATAAAGAAGCTGATTGGCCCCGTTTCTTATAAGAAAGTATTTTCGGTGCAAGACCGGGGTAGATCTCATGCCAACTTTTTACTCCCTGTTGTTCTTCTTTTAATTTACGTTTTTCCCCATCCTTGAAAACAGCCAGACAAGCACTATCGTCAGGATTCAAAATTCCGGATATTTTAGTGCCAGAACGGGTTTCTGCAATATCATCAATTTTTAAACTGGATAAATCCTCATCCATTTCTAACTCTGCAACAGATGCCTGTAATGAATAATAACGATCGATATTAACCGGTTGCCCAAGATTAGAAGATATAATCGCCTCACTAATATTAAGTAAGGCATCGCCCATTTGAGAGATAGAGCGCGCAACAAATAATGAGGAAATCAGATCCAGTGAAGATTCATTCTTTTTTAGTGGACCGACATATTGTTTTAGAAGTTTATTGAAATCATGTTCCAGTTTTTTCTCGATATTTCCTATTTTTAAAGCCAGGCGGGTATCATGTTCATAAATAGCCATTTCAATAAAATCAATACCCCCAATAAGACGCGACAGCAATGAGCCGCAGGTGTCCGGTTGTAAAATATTGACATCATGCATAGGTTGCATTTGTTTAATGGATTCCCGGCATAACTCAGCAATTCGCTCCAGATCAGTTGCAATAAATTCTATCGAACGAAGTGATAATTTTTCTGATTTTCTGGGTTTTTTAAGTTTATCTATTTCATTCAGACAGCTGTTATGAATCCGTATTTTCAGGTTGTATACGTAACCGCTTCTTTCAAGAATACGCTTCGCTTCAACCATAGAAGCAGTGTTAAAATAACTTTGCAGACTGGATAGTTGTGAACTAACTTCAGCAATAATAAAGTGCAGATTATCACGAATGTTTTTTGGGATACGCATGGTTAGTGAAATTTCCCCAAATATACAGAACCATTATCTATTTTATCTCTATTCGAATAGCGCGAAAGTGCCGGCAAAAAAATATCTGTCTGGGTAAGTTCCGTTATATCTTTCCAGATCACGGCAACCTGATGCTTGTCCGGGTGATAACCATTACAGGGCATATAATCTTCAGAAACCGTACATTCAAAAAAAAACTCCACCAAATGACGTGTAGATAAAGGAACCGTGTCACGAGGTTTAAAACAGTCTGCCACATGCAGCAACTTTCCAACCTTTACCTCGGTACCGATTTCTTCTACACACTCACGGTTCAAAGCCTGTGCCAGGGTCTCATCTGTTTCCTGGCCGCCACCCGGAAATGCAAGGCGGATTTCCCCGTTATCATATTCTTTTCGGATAAGCAGAATATGCCCGTTGCGTATAATCAGGGCACGGGTAGTATTGCGAATTTGCAGGATTAAATTGACAAGGTCACCATTTTTGTTAAATAGAGTATCCGTTGTATTAAAAGTATCGTTATTCCTTTTCATCTCATATTTTCATTCCATCATGCTTAATAAACCTGATACACATTATTTCAATTTTAAAATAATTTCATCCCATATATCAGAATAAGCTTTTGCCGAGTGGCTCCTGGGTGCATAACTCGGCAACGGCGCTCGATGCATCCCCATTTGTTCAATATCACTGGCATAGGGCACCTCACTTTTAATGAACAATCTTTGATTAAACGGCGGGTTCTCAACGATTACTTTATGCAGTTTTTTACGTCGATCAACCATGGAGAAAAATGCAAACACCTTCATATCATCCAGTTTTTTATTTTTCTGAAATTTGATTAGTTGCTCCAGCGTCCTAATTGATAATATCGTCGGAATAATCGGCACCAATAAGGCGTCTGCCGCATTAAACACACTCTCTGACACCAGAGATATGCTGGGTGGACAATCCAGAATAATGAAATCATAATCATCAGCAAGAGGTTTTAACAGCTTACGTAAATATTGCGATGGATTTTTTTTATCATCCAGTAACAAATCCATATTCCGATATGAGAAATCGGCTGGTATCAAGTCTAGATCCTCAAAATCTGTACCTTTAATTATATCTGACAGTTCATGTTTCTTATTGATAATGCCTTTGACACCACTCTTAACTTTTGATTTGATACGAAAGTAAAAACTTGCTGCTCCCTGTGGATCGAGATCCCATACCAGAGTTCGCCAACCCTGCTGAGCAGCCAGATAAGAGATATTCACAGCTGCAGCCGTTTTACCTACTCCACCTTTAATATTGTAACTAGCCAATACTTTCATGTAGTAATTCCTGTTCTGGCTTCACATCCGGCTTAAACAGCTTTTTGAAGAGTTCCTGATATTTTTTTCTGGAAAAATTTTTATAACAATCCACAAATGCATGTTGTAATTCTATTTTTCTTTGTTCCATACCATCAGCAAGCACGCCCATCGCCATATAGGTGTCGGCATTCTTAACCCCCTTTTCTTCCATCATTTTCGCAAAGTTTTTCAGTGCGAAATTCTGCACATCCATGTCCTGAAACTCACCCAGGTTATCCTGCAGGATTTTTAATTGTTTAATTAATTTGCCAATCTTTTTTCC
This sequence comes from uncultured Thiohalophilus sp., assembly GCA_964596835.1. Classification (GTDB taxonomy): domain Bacteria; phylum Pseudomonadota; class Gammaproteobacteria; order UBA6429; family Thiohalophilaceae; genus JAADGZ01. Next base: position 12,920 of record CAZQVV010000017.1, read on the forward strand.
TGGATAAAAACACTGGAAGAACTCCAGTAAATACCGTAATTTTTTGCAACTTTTCCGCATATCATGAAAGTCCTGGGCTGGCGAATCAGGCGTTAACCTGTCAGCCTGCTTCTCAACCCGTTTATAGCTTCGCCAGATACGTTCATCGGCCTGCCTGTGAATATCTTTTTTCGCATTAGGCGCAGAATTTTTTCCACTTTCATCATTATTTTCAAAAAAATCATTAAGTGCATGTTTTAATTTTTTATAATGCTCTGACGTTACTGCCGCAACCAGCTCCCTGTAGGCATATTTTTGTTGATCCCGCAAAAAATCTTTAAACGGCAATAACGCATCGCGCATTTCGAGCGCAAGTCTGTTTTGCAATTTTTCGAATTTAAGAAGATATACATCAAGATCACGTGCCGGTGTGGTGACGGCTCCCAACCAGGCAAATTCCTTCCTGAAAAATTCGAGCCTGTCTTCAGGAAAAACTCCTTTCATTTGGGACAAAATAGAACGACTACGACGCACAGCTATACGATAGTCATGTAAGAATTCTGTATCGAGTCTAGCCACCATGCCGGGCTCATTCACCTCCATTGCGAATAACAGATGATGTAAAATGCTTTTAACGGCCTGGAGCGATTGAATATTCGGATTGAATTTTATTTTTACTTTTGAGGAATAGTCACCCGCATGACGTCCAATCTCTGTCAGGGCCATATCCAGCAGATTGAGTTTGCAAGGTATAACTGTCGAGGTTTTATTTAAAATATTTCTAACATACCTGAATTCTGCCTGATACCCTTTGACCGTATTAAGCATAATACGTTGAGGAAAAGGTTTCTTGCGGCCATGCTCAGCTGAAACTGAACTGTTTTTATCAATAGACAGGCGCACAACAAGTTTGTCATGCTTATCTCGCAATAGTAATTTCTGCACCTCGCCATCAATTTTGACAACGGGCGATAAGGCCCGCATGGCTACTGTCGAGGCAATCGATTCGCGCATGGTTGGTGAGAGATCTTTCAGGTTTAACGGTTTTGCACTCGCCCTGAATAAAGGCATAATTTCCTTAATTTGGCCACTGGATAATTTTTCCAACGACAGCTTCTGTTTCTGCCCAGACTGATGCAAAACCAGCGCCTCATTTTTGCGGTACAGGCGCCAGTCAAACGTATCATAATAGACCACTCTGAATTTTTCGACTGGCTCCAGGCTACAGGAAAATTTCTTTTCAAGTATCGGTAATAGATCATCAATGACGAAGTCGCCTGACAGGATATAGCACTTCTGTTGTGCTTCAGTCTCTGAAGTTAAAGTAGTCATCAGTTAATTCTGTGCATTTTGTGAAGATTATTCCGTTAAGATTCTATCCGGTTTATCGGGCTTACATTTTTTAATACGAGCGATAGAAAAGCGCAATGCCATAATTCTTACATAAGTAACAAATATTTCCTGTTATTCCGCATGTTCAGAAAGAAACTCTCGAATAAATTTTCGGATTTCTCTCGCGGCACTGGTATCAAGCTCTTCACATAATTTAACAAACTGATCCCGTTCTTCGCTATTAATGCGAATTATCAATTGGCTATTATTTTTCTGTTTTTTTTTCTTTTTTGACATCTGTCAGCTCAGCCGGGCGAATAAACGCTCAAATTCATGTATATACATATGATATACATTCGATATACACGCTGTCAAGTGTCAGCATCCCTTTATATCCATAAAAATCCATCCATTTAGAAAATTTTCAATATATTCTAAACACCCCCACCATATTTTATGTAGTTTAGAATCTACCGATATTGTAACTATTCAGCATAATGCCCAAAAGCTTTCATCAATGCACTATCATCAAACTCAGCAATTAGACGTGGATGGAGACGATGTTTGCTTAACCATTGTTCAATACCAGAACGTAACTGGTTGCCACTGCTTGGCAAGAGTAATGATGCACCATCCAGACAATGCGGGAAGCCACCTTTCAATTTTTTTCCTAATTTCTCTGTAGCAAAGAAACTGACTGTACATTCGCCAAGCTTATGACTGAAGCCTCGTGTACTAACGGTAGGCGGAATAGGGCGATCAGCTAGTACCAGATCGAGGTGATGCACGGCCAACTCAGCTAAGAGTATGTCGAACCCCGCCTCACGGCAGATCATGCGCACAGGCTCTGCCATCTGAAGCGCAGGTTGGAGAATACGATGAGCAATAGACTTGGGTAACACATCGACAACCCCAACCCGGAACAGCTGAGGACGACCTTTAGGCAGCTGATGAACCACCTCTTCCAGCTCACCACCGAGCGAAAAAATTTCGTCAGCATAACTCTGTACCAACCGTCCGGTCTCGCTGAGCTCCAGATTGCGTCCAACCCGCCTGAAAAGGTTTACCCCAAGATTCTCCTCCAGCAATCCTAGTTGACCACTTCGCCCGATGTGGTAATCGAAGATATAGAGACCGATCTGTACGTCGCCATTGACCGCGCAAGCGATCGTGCCGGACGGACAGTCGTGCGTAAAACCAGACGCCAGCAAACCTTACTAAGGCATGCTGAAGCACCAATATCTGAGCAAGAACTGTCAGGTTAATGCATTAACACACTCAACAGAGGAAATTTATCATGAATAATCCTGCTACTATTGCTACACGTTATAGCCAAACCGGCACACTCGCCACCAATAAAGTAATCCGTAATACCTATACTTTATTGTCCGTGACCCTTTATGTCCGGCCTGATTTTGTACGAAACCAGCAACATTATCCACGGTGGTGAAACCAACTACAGTATGGCAACCGTGACTCTCTACGTTTCGATATTTAATCTGTTTACAAGTCTGTTGCACTTGCTCGGCTTTATGAATAGCGATGAATAATCACAGGCATACCCATTAAGCAAACAACTCCGCCATAAGCGGAGTGGTATTGAGTTGTCCAGGCTACCACCGATGGGTTCCATTGTAAGCAGTGGGGGGGGGGGGCACCCCGAAGCAGGCTGCGGGGTATTAAGTGGTAGGATGGGTAGAACCCATGCAAGCAAACGTGCTGATGGGTAGAGTAAAGAACTTTAAATTTCGAAAATAAACTCTATAAAAACAGAATAAATCTGCACTCTAAAGAACCTCAAAATAAAGCGCCCGCATAAAAAAAGCTGCATAAGCAGCTGGTTTTATTAGCTAATTCTGGTAGGCGCGATTGGATTCGAACCAACGACCCCCACCATGTCAAGGTGGTGCTCTAACCAACTGAGCTACGCGCCTGTTGTCAACTTGGGTAAAAAGATACCTTATTCAGGCAACAGATACAAGTGCTGGGGACCTGCTTTTCCCGCTGTGTGTGTGGCGGGTTGCAAGCCACCAAAATTCAGTTTCCATCAGAGCGTCCGTTGCTCTGCATCTTCGCCCTCTTTCTTCACCGGAACCAGACTGCTGCTGGTAATGTTCATGGCCAGCGCCAGGGTGCTGGCAACATAAATAGAAGAATACGTACCCACAAAAATGCCAATTATCAAAGCCAGAGCGAAGGAGTGAATAAGTTGCCCGCCGAAGAGGAACATCGCGACAACCACCAACATGGTGGTAAAAGAGGTCATGATGGTGCGTGACAAAGTCTGATTAAGGGATCGGTTAACCACCTCAATAGGGGGAAGCCTGCGTAACTTACGAAAATTTTCACGAATACGATCAAATACCACGATGGTATCATTGAGAGAATACCCAATCACCGCCAGCACGGCCGCCAGCACCGTCAAATCAAAGTCCCACTGAAACAGGGCAAAACAACCCAGCGTGATAGTCACATCATGCAACAATGCGATAATAGAGCCCAGTGCAAAGCGATATTCAAAACGCGCCATAACATAAAGCAGGATACAACCCAGCGCAATCAGCATCGCCAGCCCACCGTCATCGCGCAGCTCATTGCCCACCTGGGGACCGACAAATTCCTGCCGACGCATCTTGGCATGATCGCCACTAATCCCATTGAGAACCTTTAGAACCTTATCGCCAAGCAAGTTGGCATTCTGGCCTTCCTGGGGTGCAATCCGCACCAGGACATCCTGCGCAGTACCGAAGTGTTGCACCACGGCATCCCTGAAGCCGGCCTTTTCCAAGGCTGCGCGAATAGGCGGTAGATCTACATCCTTCGAATAGCCCACCTCGATCAACGTGCCGCCAGTAAAATCCAGACCGAAACTCAGTCCCTTCGTCGCCAGTGCGCCGATGGAAGCGAGAACCATCAAAACGGAAATAGTTATCGCGATCTTGCGAACGCCCATGAAATCAAAATGAGGTTCTTGTTTAAAAAATTGCATGAATCCTGTCCGCTAAATTTAGATAAAAGTTAGATTGAAAGTTTTTTAATGCGACGGCCACCGACAATCAGGTTGATAATCGCACGGGTGCCCATAATGGCCGTAAACAGGGAGGTCACAATGCCAATGGAAAGCGTAATCGCAAAGCCCTTGATCGGCCCAGTGCCGAATATATACAACACAACCGCCGCGATCAGAGTGGTGATATTCGCATCGGCAATAGTGGATAGCGCCTTGTCATAACCCGCCTGGATGCTCGATTGTGGCGTGTTGCCGATGCGTAACTCCTCGCGGATGCGTTCGAAAATGAGTACGTTGGCGTCCACCGCCATGCCCACCGTCAGTACGATACCGGCAATACCCGGCATGGTCAGGGTGGCCTGCAACAATGACAGCAGAGCGACGATCAGCACCAGGTTCATCACCAGTGCAAGATTGGCAACCATGCCGAAGCCCCGATACCAGACGCCCATAAAGACCACGACCATCAACATGCCGATAATGACCGAGCGCGTGCCCCTGTTGATGTTGTCCTGGCCCAGACTTGGACCGATGGTGCGCTCCTCAACAATACGAATAGGGGCAGCCAGCGCGCCGGCGCGTAGTAACAGCGCCAGGTTTTGAGACTCTTTGGCGCTATCCAGCCCGGTAATCTGAAAGCGGCTGCTGAACACGCCCTGAATGGTAGCCACGTTGATCACTTCTTCGATTTTGCGTGTCGTGGCCACTTTCTTGCCATCCACCATGAGCGTGGTGGGCTTGTGTTCAATGAAGACTACGGCCATGGGCTTTTTCAGATTTTCCCTGGTAGTTCTGGCCATGCTGCGCGCACCAGCACCGTCCAGGTTTATCATCACCATAGGACTGCCCGAAGTCCGGTCAAAACCGGAAGTCGCATTGGTAATGCGATCACCGGTAATGATCACCCGTTTTTTCAACAGAACATATTGGCCATTGCGTTCGCGGTAGAGGCGCGAACCCGGCGGGACATGGCCTGCCTGAGCACTGGCGACGGTATGGTCCACGTCCACCAGACGGAATTCCAACGTGGCCGTGGCGCTGAGGATTTTCTTGGCTCGGGCGCTGTCCTGGATACCGGGCAATTGCACTACAATGTGGGAATCACCCTGCTGCTGAATGACGGGTTCAGCCACGCCCAGTTCATTGACACGGTTACGCAGGGTGATGACGTTTTGTTGCACCGCATGTAGTTCCAGATTATGCAGGGCTTTTTTGGTCATGCGACCGATAATCAGGTACGCACCTTCGGCATCTTCGTCATGTAGCGTCAGATCGCGGGTCTGGCTGCGAATGGCGTTCTTGGCCTGATCCCGCAAGGCGGCGGTGCGGAACTTCAGTTTCAGAGTCTGGCCTTGCTGGTTAATGGCGAGATAACGGATTTTCTTGCCCCGCAGCAAGCCCCGGAAATCATTGCTATAACGCTCATAGGCCTGGCGGATGACGGTTTCGGTATCCACTGCCATGAGAAAGTGCAGCCCCCCGCGCAAGTCCAGTCCCAAATACATGGGCAAGGCATGAATATCGGTCAGCCATGCAGGCGAAGCCGGTGCGAGATTCAAAGCCACCGTATAGTTATCACCCAGTTCTTTTTTCACCAGATCAGACGCTTTGAGCTGTTGCTCGACGTTGGAAAAGCGAATCAGCAGTCCATCGTCCCCCAGGTGTATGTTACGAAAGGGAATATTTTTTGATTTCAAGAGGCTGCGAAGCTGGGCCTCCGTTCTCGTATCGACGGTCGTGGTGCGGGTAGCGGAAATCTGCAGGGCTGGATTCGAACCATAAAGATTCGGCAATGCGTATACTGCACCTATGAGAACGGTGAACAGAATGAGTAGATACTTCCAGGTCGGGTATTGATTCAACATGTCGCCATCATCCAGCGCGCCATCCAGCAGCCTCCTCAGCCACAGGACGTGCGATTATTGTTTTTACTAAAGTGTTAAAAAGAAAACGGGCAGGATTTATTTGGCTGCCGCCTTGATTGTGCCTTTGGGCAAGACCGTCATCACGGCCAGCTTCTGCAGTCTGACCTTGACGTTCTCGCCAAGTTCAACCGTCACATATTCTTCGCCTACATCGGTGATCTTGCCAAGCAGGCCGCCATTGGTCACGATCTCGTCGCCTTTACCAATCGCCTCCACCATGTTGCGATGCTCTTTGGTTTTTTTCTGCTGTGGACGAATCAGCAAAAAATAGAAAATAACGATCATGCCGCCAAAGAAAATTAAAGAAAGCATAGGGTTGCCCTGCGCTGCGGGGGTGCCTTCAGCCAGTGCATCAGTAATAAAGAAACTCATTTATACAGATTCCTTTAATAATTAAAGAAAATGGAAAAATTCCGCCAGCAGGCGAAGCTTGCCGTGCGGTGTGCCCAGGGTGCTTATAATAACCGCCTCCCTGTTTTTTGGGCGCCATTATGACACAGCTGGAGCCGATTGGTCGCGCATGGCGTAAAATTCCTGCACGAAATTTTCCAGCCGATTTTCGGTGATCGCCGCCCGTAAGTCCTGCATCAGCATCTGGTAGTAATGCAGATTATGAATGGTGTTCAAGCGCGCCCCCAGAATCTCGCTGGCCCGATCCAGGTGGCGTAAATACGCGCGGCTGTAATTTTTGCAGGTATAGCAATCACAATTTTCATCTACCGGTCCCGTATCGTGGGTATGGCAGGCATTGCGAATACGCAGCATGCCGCTGGAAGTAAACAAATAACCGTTGCGGGCATTGCGCGTCGGCATCACGCAGTCGAACATATCAATTCCCCGGCGCACACTTTCCACTAAATCTTCAGGCGTGCCCACCCCCATCAGGTAGCGCGCCCTCTCCACTGGCAGCCGAGGTTGCAGATAGGTGAGTATCTTGTGCATTTCGTCCTTGGGTTCGCCGACTGACAAACCGCCGATAGCGTAACCGTCGAAGTCAATTTCGAGCAGACCGGTCAGGGATTCCGCCCGCAGATCGGGGTACATGCCGCCCTGAACAATGCCGAACAAAGCTGAAGGATTATCGCCGTGGGCAAGCTTGCAGCGCGCAGCCCAGCGCAGGGACAACTGCATAGATGCGCACGCCTGTTCTTCTGTGGCCGGATAAGGGGTGCATTCATCGAAGATCATAACGACATCCGAACCCAGGGCATGCTGCACCTGGATGGACTCCTCCGGGCTGAGAAAAATTTTATCACCATTGACCGGGGAACGAAAATGCACTCCCTCTTCGGTGATCTTCGCCGCGACCGCCCCATCACCCCGGCTCCCGGCCCGCTGCTGCGCCTCGGCACCCAGCGACCAAACCTGAAAACCGCCTGAATCGGTGAGAATTGGTCCGTTCCAGTGCATAAAATCATGCAGATCACCATGTTCACGAATAATTTCTGTACCCGGACGCAGCATCAGATGAAAGGTGTTGCCAAGAATAATCTCCGCGCCCAGCTCTCGCAGTTCCTCCGGAGTCATGGCCTTGACCGTGCCATAGGTGCCCACCGGCATAAAAGCCGGGGTTTGCACCGTCCCGCGATCGAAGATGAGTTGCCCGCGCCTGGCAGCGCCATCGGTATTGAATAATTCAAATTTCATGATTCAGAACTGAGGTATCTCCACGAATATTTTCTAACAGTCAAAAGCTTGTCTGTCCGCCAATGAACGCGAATACACGCCAAGTAAAGGCATATGCATTCATGGTTGTATTCCGCGCCCCAAGCACATAAATATAATATTGGCGTTTATTCGCGTTCATTGGCGGATATTTCTTTTATCTGTTTAGAAAGAAACATCGCATCGCCATAGCTGAAAAACCGGTAGCCTTCCTTCACGGCATGCTGGTAGGCGCGCATGATATTCTCATAGCCGGCAAAAGCGCTGACTAACATCAACAAAGTCGATTCCGGCAGGTGAAAATTGGTGATCAGCGCATCCACCACCCTGAAATCAAAACCGGGGGTAATAAAAATATCCGTGTCGCCGGAAAAAGGCATGAGTTCACCCGACAAGGCAGCGGTTTCCAGGCTGCGTACGCTGGTGGTCCCCACTGCGATTACCCGTCCCCCCCGCGCCCGGGTTTCCTGCACCTGCGTACACACAGCCTCACTGACTTCCAGCCATTCAGAGTGCATACGATGATCCTCAATATTCTCCACCCGCACCGGCTGGAAGGTGCCCGCCCCCACATGCAGAGTGACACAGGCGCTGGCAACACCCTGCTTCTTCAGTTTATCCAGCATCAGGTTGCTAAAATGCAACCCTGCCGTGGGAGCCGCCACTGCCCCGTTCCGCCGGGCGTAGACGGTCTGGTAACGCTCCCAGTCAAAGTCCCGCTTATCTTCCCGCTTAATATAGGGCGGCAGCGGCATGTGTCCGAATTCATCCAGAATCGCCTTCACGTTACGTGCGGAATCCGTGTTATCAGTAAAACGCAGTTCAAAGAGATCCGCCATACGCCCCAGCACCTCAGCCTCAACCGTCTGTGACAGCCGTAAACGGCTTCCCGTTTTCGGGGATTTACTGGCGCGCACATGGGCCAGCACTCGCTGGTTATCCAGCAACCGTTCCACCAGCACCTCCACCTGGCCACCGGTGTCCTTACGCCCATAAAGACGCGCAGGGATCACGCGGGTATCATTCATCACCAGCAAGTCGCCCGGGCGCAATAATGCCGGAAGATCGCTAAAATGCCGATCCGTAAAAGCGCCATCGTTGCCTTCCAGGCACAACAGACGACTGGCCGTTCGTTCCGTCGCCGGATACTGGGCGATCAGCGTCTCGGGAAGAGGGTATTGGAAATCACTGAGCTTCACGGCGCGCAGAATAGCAGATTGCCGGACAGATTTTTACTTTCGACTCATCAGCCTGCCAGGATCAGGCAAGCGTATACAGCTTAGATCCTCATTACGTATAAAATCATGCCGGAAGGACTGGGGGTTTGGACATGTCCGCAGCAACATCTGCCCTGCCGGTAGCATGAGTTACATATCTGGAATAAGTTTAATTAAACCGTAACACTATCTCACTAAACTACGGCTTTGCAGTTTACCAAATCATAAGGGATCAATGCGATATAAAATATGAGGGAATAAAAATGTCTGACAATATGAAAATGCGTTTTAAAGCGTTCGTTGCAGTGGCGGCGGTTTCCAGCAGCCTGTTTTCCTTAAACATAGCCCATGCGACTGCGGTTGTTCAATGTGGTTCCGCTGTTTGCGCGACCAACTTCAGTGTCTCTTTCAACGGTAATAAGACGGGTGGTGGGCAGTTGTTATACGATGCCGCAACGGGTGACGTTTCACTCAACATGGATAGTAACAGCATCACCGGTAACGGTATGATTCAGAACGGTATGATGACGTGGGCCATGGGCGATGGTTCGAAGATCACCCTTAACTCCCTGTCGGGTAATACCGACCCGATCATCAACTTCGGAATCGGTGCGACAACCAAGACCTCCGGTGCAACGTTTGCGATGAACTTCGATTTACCCATCGCCATTGACGGTCTGATAAATGCCAGTTCAAGTGTCTCCTACTCACTCACATCAGGCACTGCGGCAGGTGCGCAGGTGGCACCCATCAGTGGTAAAGTGGTTTCAGCCTGGGACGTTGATACCAGTATCGGTGGGCTGGGTTCACTTAACAAAGGTGTCGATATCGGTGACCGCTTTTTCTTTACCGGTGGCCCGCAAACGCACAACTCCCCAATTTATACCGCCAATAACCAGTTTACCGGCAATCTGGCCTATGATCTGATGACGGTACAAATTGGTTTTTCTCTGAGTTCAAACAGCTCGGTCGGCATGTCCGGTTTTGTCAATCAGTCCGCCGTGCCGGTACCCGCAGCAATGTGGCTTTTCGGCTCTGGTTTGCTTGGTTTACTGGGCGTAGCTCGCCGTAAGAAAACCTAGGGCACAACCGTACCAACCTCAAGAAAGGCGGCCAGAAGACCGCCTTTCTTATTTCAGGGACACCGCGAATCCCCCATATTAGGCACAGAGCAGCCGGATCTTAATCATCACCTGGGCTAAAAATCTCCCCGCTTAACAGTCCCTAATTGGGACTTGATCACATCCCCTTTTACAAGCCTCCTCTGTCTCTCTATAATACGCCGCTTGTTGATGATGGCTGAGTGGCGGAATTGGTAGACGCGCTGCACTCAAAATGCAGTTCCTTCGGGAGTGCCGGTTCGATTCCGGCCTCAGCTACCAACATTTGACTCCCCGACCAGGAGCCATCGGTGCTCGCCTGTTCCGGGCGGTTTCAAAGGCAGGAATACCCATTCCCCAAATCAATCAGTCCCATGAGTATTTATCCCGATTTTCCCTGTATAAAGCAAACACCTGCCTGGATTGCAAGTTGAACAAACCCGCGCCATACCCGGTATAATCGCGGGATTGGGCCATAACCAGACCTAAAAAATATGAAAGCCAGCACACCTTCAAAACCCAGAGTGGCCAGTCTGCAGGTCGCCGACGACAAGGCTCTGCGTTCCAGAGTCAAACTCTTCGGCAATATTCTCGGGCACATCCTGCATGACCATGCGGGTAAACAGGTCTTTGATGCCGTCGAAACCCTGCGCCGGGGCCATATCAGCCTGCGCAAGACTGAGAATTCCCGCAAGCGCCAGAAGCTGGGCAGATTGATCGAATCACTGGATGCGAAAAGTCTTGAGCATGTCGTGCGGGCTTTCAGCATCTATTTCAGCCTGGTCAATATCGCGGAAGAAGCCTGGCAACACAGGCAACGGCGGCGCATAGCCGGACGCAACGGTCCCAGCTGGCGGGGTTCTTTCAACACCACCCTGCGCGAACTGCACAAACAGAATATCAATGCGGTGCAGATGCAGCGGCTGCTGGACAATCTGGCCTATATCCCAGTTTTTACCGCCCACCCCACCGAAGCCAAGCGCCGCTCCGTGATGGAGGCCTTACGCCGGATTTTCGTTATCAGCGAAGAGCTGGATGCCGGTCGTCTGACCCAGTTTCAGAAAAGTGAAATTATCGAACGCCTGGAATGCCACATCCAGATCCTTTACAAAACCAACGAGGTGCGCACACACAAACCTGAGGTCGTGGATGAGATGAAACAGGGGCTGTATTATTTCCGCGAGTGCCTGTTCAAAGCCGTTCCCGAGACGTACCGCAATCTGGAAAAGGCCATCACCCGCACCTATGGCGCAGATAAAACTGATCACAGCATCCGCGTACCCAGTTTTATTCAGTTCGGCTCATGGATTGGCGGCGATCGTGACGGGAACCCCTTCGTCAAACCCGCCACTACTATTACCGCCCTGCGCCTGCAGGCTGTTGAAGTCGTGCGCGAGTACAACCGTCGGGTGAAGGCGCTGCTGCGCGTGCTGACCCATTCCATTGAATTCTGTCAGCCCAGCGATGCCCTGATGCTGAGTCTGGAGCGGGATGAAAAAACCCTCCCTGAGCTGTTTACCGACCATCCCGAACGCTTCCGCCAGGAACCCTATCGGCGCAAGCTGTTCATCATGGCCCGGCGTCTACGCGATAACCTGGCCTGTTTTAGCGCCCGCCTGGAAGAGCGGGAACAGGATCGAGGCTGCGGCTATGCGAATGAACGGGGTTTATTACAGGATTTGTACCTCATCCGGGACTCGCTCATCAGCCACGATGACGCCATTGTCGCTGCGGGCGACTTACAGGATCTTGTCCGCCTGGTGGAGACCTTTGGCTTTTATCTTTCACATCTGGATATTCGCCAGGAATCCACTATCCACTCCAATACAGTGGTTGAAATCATTCGTCAGATTGACGACAGCGATTATGCTGCGCGGGATGAAAACGCCCGCCTGGATTACCTGAGCAACAAGCTGGCGACAGAAACAACGCCAGAGATTGAGCGCGCCCGACTAAGCGAACAGGCCAGGGAAACCCTGGAAGTCCTTGACGTCATGGCGACCATGCGCGAAGAAATCAGCCCCGAAGCTTTTGGCACTTACGTCATTTCCATGACCCATGAAGCCAGTCATGTCATGGAAGTCATGTTTCTGGCCTGGGTGGCGGGCCTGGCCGGTTGCCGCGACAACGAATGGTTCTGCCATATCCGGATTTCACCCCTGTTCGAAACCATTGACGATCTGGCTCATATCGAACCGGTCATGAGCCGCTTGCTGGACAACCCTACCTATGCGGCCCTGCTCAAAACTTCCGGCAACACGCAGGAAGTCATGCTCGGTTACTCCGACTCCTGCAAGGATGGCGGCATTCTCGCCTCCACCTGGAACCTGTATCAGGCGCAACAACAGATCACCGCATTGACCCAGGCCCGTGGCGTCAAACTGCGCATGTTCCACGGTCGCGGCGGCACGGTAGGACGCGGCGGTGGCCCAACCCATGACGCTATTTTATCCCAACCAGTGGGCACGGTACACGGTGAAATCAAATTTACCGAGCAGGGTGAAGTGTTGTCCTATAAATACAGCAACACGGAAACCGCCAGCTATGAATTGGGCATGGGGATCACGGGCCTGCTCAAGGCCAGCTGTAATCTGATCAGCAAACCCGAGCCCGACAACCAGGAACACCTGGATATTATGGCCCAACTGGCGGCTAGTGGTGAAGTGCGGTACCGGGAGCTGACGGACAACACAGAAGGATTTCTGGATTACTTCTATGAAGCCACCCCGGTATCGGAGATTGGCCTGCTGAATATCGGCTCCCGCCCTTCACACCGCAAGAAAACGGATCGATCCAAAACCTCGGTGCGCGCCATCGCCTGGGTATTCGGTTGGGCGCAGTCACGTCACACCATGCCCGCCTGGTATGGGATCGGCACCGCCCTTGATGCCTGGGCCAAAAGCAATCCCGACAATATTGGAAAATTACAGGAAATGTACCGCGCCTGGCCATTTTTCCGCGCCCTGCTTTCCAACACCCAAATGTCTCTGTTCAAGGCCGACATGCGAATTGCCAGATCTTATGCCTCCCTCTGTCTGGATCAGAAATTGGCTAAAAATATTTATACTATGATCAACAAAGAATATGAACGCACCCGCAGCCGTACGCTTGAAGTCGCAGGACAGGATGAACTCATGGCTGATACGCCCCACCTGGCGCTGTCACTGACCCGCCGCAATCCCTATCTGGATCCGCTCAATCAGATCCAGCTCATGCTGCTCAAACGTTTCCGGGATGAACACCTGGATGAAGAAACCCGCAACCTGTGGCTGACACCGCTGTTGCGCAGCATCAACGCCATTGCCGCCGGGATGCGTAATACGGGGTAAAGAGTGATTGATGGGTTTCCCTTCGCTCTACCCATCCTACGGTGTGTGACAAAAGAGTAGGATGGGTAGAGCGAAGCGAAACCCATCAGCCTTATCAGGCTACCTGTACAGGTATCGTGTTGCGGGTGTGGGTGATGTGGTTGTGCTCATCGAGATAAACGAGTTTAGGTTTGAAGCTGGCGAGTTCCTGCGGGTTCAGGCCCACATAGGCGCAGATGATCACGATATCGCCGGGAGCGGCCTTGTGCGCGGCGGCGCCATTCACTGAAACAATGCCGGACCCGTCTTCCGCGCGAATGGCATAGGTCGTAAAACGTTCACCATTACTGGCGTTGTAGATTTCAATCTGCTCGTATTCGCGGATACCGGAAACTTCCAGCAGATGCCCGTCAATTGCACAGGAACCTTCATATTCCAGCTCGGAATGGGTGACCCGGGCGCGGTGCAGCTTGGCTTTGAGCATGGTTGTCAGCATAAATATGGGTATCCCTGGTACCTGAAGATTCAATTTTAGCATGAAGATCGGGCGGCTCCCAGTCTGCTACACCCTCAGATTGTCGATAAGCCGGGTATCTCCGAGGCGGGCTGCAGCCAATATTACCCGATTTTCTGTATTATTATTGATGGCAAACAAGGTATTTGCATCACGGATGGCCACATACTCAGGCACAAAGCCCAACTGCCGCAGGCGTTCGATTGCCGCCTGTTCCAGGGCGGCATAATCACTGTTTTCATGCCGCAGCGCCTGTCGAACAGTTTGCAACTCCCGGTACAAAAGCGGCGCGATTTTTCGCTCATCCGCACTCAGACGCCGGTTGCGCGAACTCATGGCCAGACCATCCGCTTCCCGCACTGTCGCCAGCCCCACAAGTCTGATCGGCATATTCAAATCCGCCACCAGCCGCCGCACGAGCAGCAATTGCTGAAAATCCTTTTCGCCAAATACCGCCAGATCCGGCTGCACACAGTTAAACAGCCTGGTCACTACCGTGCTCACGCCCACAAAATGCCCAGGCCGGGCCGCGCCTTCCAGAATATCACCCAGACCAACGACATCAACCTGCGTGATCGCTTCGCGGCCATGCGGATACAAGCTGGCTTCTGTCGGCGTAAACAACGCATCGACCCCGATACTTTCAAGCTCTGCAATGTCAGCCTCAAGCGTGCGCGGATAGGCGTGCAGATCGCTTTCTTCGTCAAACTGTAGAGGGTTGACAAAAATACTGGCCACTACTCGCTGACAGTGGCAGGCGGCTTCTCTTAATAATGCCAGATGTCCTTCATGCAGGTTGCCCATAGTAGGCACAAAGCCGACCGATAGATCGGCTTTGCGCCAATCCCGAACCGTCCTGCGTAGTGCATCTATCGCCGAGATTACCTGCATTGGTATCAGGGACAGGCATAGATGGCAAAAATCTGCGTACCCTTATCAACCTTAGTGACGGGTACCACCACATTCCCCTGAAGATTGACAGCACTGTTGCGCGCCAGCTTTGCCAGTTCCTGTTTAACAACTTTCGGATCACGAGCAATCGTTGCGACTTCCGCTTTTACTGAAACCGTGGTGCTGCCCACTTTTTTACAGTTCAGCACTTGTTCCGACGAAGCAACACGTACGGTTTCCGCCTCTGGCTTCACTTTTACCCAGGTACAGGCTGATGCGATTAAGAACGAGAACAGAATCAATGCTATTTTGCTTATCTTCATGATGCATACCTTCAGTTACTAAATCCGGAAAGTCTGATTGTACACAAATTAGAACCCGACCCGGAAACCAGTGCTGGGAATCAATGGAAAAATGAAAAAAACTGTGTTCCGGCCTGCCAGCCGGAAACACAGGTTTGTCGATCGTAAAGATGTTATTTTGTGGTAAACGTCCAGCCATCGGTTGCCGGCAATCTCGGCATGGCCTGAACGGGAAATTCACCCGTCAGCGCATTAAGAAAAGCCACCAACTTGTCTACCTGCAACCGGGTCAGTTTTTTATTAAGCTGGGTGCGCGCCATCACCCGCACCGCCTCTTCCAACGTATCCACCTTACCATTATGGAAATAGGGCGCGGTCAGGGCGATATTGCGCAGGGTCGGCACTTTCCACTCATGTTTATCCCCCCGTCCCTTGTCAGCCATCAGATCATATTTTTTCACGTATGGATTGTTGGTGTAGGTTGGGAACTTCATGAAAAACCCGGTTCCAGGCGCCATGCTCGGACCACTAAAGGCGGGTCCCATATGACAGCCCGTACACCCCAGAGAGGCAAAGATCTTCATCCCCTTCACCTGCTTCGCAGTCATGGCAGACTTGTCACCTTTAACATAGCGATCATAGGGGCTATGGGGGGTGATCAGAGTGCGCTCATAAGCCGCGATGGCCCGAACCAGATTATCCATGGTAATGGTTTGCTTGCCGCCGAAGGCCTTTTCAAACATAGGTCTATAACCCTTGATAGCACGAATACGCTTAATCGCCACAGCATTATTTTTCAGGCCCATTTCGCCCGGGTTGGTCAGCGGCCCCAGAACCTGCTCTTCCAACGATTTGGCACGACCATCCCAGAACTGCGAAGAATTAAAGGCGGCGTTCCAGACCGTGGGGGCACTACGGGTACCGGTCTTACCATGCACCCCCATCGAGACGGGCCGGTTATCATCCCCGCCCAGCATGACGTTATGGCAGCTATTGCAGGACACAGTACCGGTCGAAGATAAACGCGGATCGAAGAACAGGCTACGGCCCAGTTCAACTTTTGCGGGTGTTGTTGGATTATCAGACGGTGCCGGTGCTTTTTCCGGCAACGCCTCCCACTGCGCAAATACCTGTGATGAAACCCCCAAAATAGCCATAAAACTCAATAAAAGCTGAAATTTGCTCTTGGACATGGAATCCTCCGGTTGCTATATTAGAAAAAACTAACTAATGTTTAGAATTATTCTAAATTGAAGTCCGACAAATATCAAGGGAATACTTTAACCTCTGACACAGTTGAATACCTTGCTTCTATACGGGGTAATATACCCGTCCGTTCAGCCCCGTCAGCCCTGCTGATTCTGGTCTGTATGTGTGCGTCAATTACAGCCTGGTGCTTAAACTTGCAGACTATTCCCGCGACAACCTCTCTGCAAATAAATATTTAAGGACGGATCTATGATTAAGCTCTGTTTAAGTATAAACACTTATGCTGGGCATAACGTTTTATCTGGAAAACAACAATGAGCATGATCAAACTCTGGTCCCGCAACAAGCAAGCCGATCACTTTGAGATATTGCTCAAACCCTTCATCCCTTTTCTGTACCAGCTGGCCTGGCGTTTCACTCGTACACAGGTGGATGCCGAAGATCTTGTTCAGGACTTGCTAAGCAAACTGTATCCCCGTCTGAACGAGTTGGAGAAAATAGAAAATCTGCGCGCCTGGCTGGCCAGAGTGCTCTATCGCCAGTACGTCGATCACCTGCGCATACAATCCCGCACACCGGTTGATCTTGCCGATACTGGTACCGATCCGGACGAAGAACTGGATATTCCCATATCCACCCAGCCGGATCAGGAACAGGCTCAGCTCATTGCTCAGATTGAACGTCTGCTGCCCCGGCTTAACGATGATCAACGCCTGCTGCTGATCCTGCATGATGTGGAAGGCTACACTCTTAATGAAATACAGACTATGACAGACGCCCCAATAGGCACGCTGAAATCCCGCCTCAACCGGACCAGAAAAAAATTACGCGATTTAATGGAACCTTTTCCTGCCCATCAGCGTGTTAATCAACTGAAAGGGTCAAAACCATGAACTGTCACGACATACACCATCACTGTGACGCTTATCTCGACCACGAGCTGAGCGATACGCAAAAATACGCACTGGAGGCGCATCTCGAATCCTGTCCTGCATGTCAACACTATTTGCAGCAGGCGCAGAACATTCGCGATGCGCTGACAAAGCTCAAAGCCTCGGCCATGCGCCCCGCTTTTGCTGAACAGGCTTTTGACAAAGCCCGGCAGCAAAATGCAACCGTGACTAAAACAAGACGGTTTGCGGGTGCAGGGCTGGCTCTGGCTGCAAGTTTAGCGTTAACCGGCATAGTAGGCGTATTCATGCACCACCCCGACTCAACGGTTTCAAAACCGGCCGCCATTTACATCAGTATGCAGAAGGTAAAGGATATCAGTCTTGTTTTTAATGCTAAAGAGGACCTCAACAAGGTTACCATCAGTATTGAACTGTCTGACAATCTCGCACTTGACGGCTACGGCGGTAGAAGAACGGTTTCCTGGAGTACCCCGTTGCAGAAAGGAAAAAATGTGCTGTCACTGCCTATTATTGCGACACAGTCAGGAAACGGTACGGTGATCGCCCGGCTCAGGCTGGGTAATCAGGATAAAACCTTCCGTATCCGTGTGAATGCCCGACAGAGTGGTTCGACTCAAATCAAACCCATAGTTCCCCACACCCCTGTTTAAAACAGTTTGAGGAGAAAGACCATGAAAAACTTAACGACTTACCTACTACTCGGCGCCAGCCTGTCCATGCCACTTTCTGTCATGGCGGCTCCCGATCTTGACGATGTCACCATGGATGTTATCAATCTTAACGACAGCCATGCCGATGCCGTTATGAAACAGATTGATTTGCCCAGCATGGCAGCGCGCGGTGAACAGGAACGCGACGATCATAGCCGCAGCACAAAGGTTAATCAACACAACGATCTCTCAGTAAAAGAGAGTGAAATGGAAAATAAAAATAAAATGAGCCAGGAGCGCACTAATGAAATGGAACGCGAAAATACCATGCAACAGGAGCAGGCCAATGAAATGGAGCACGAAAACCAGATGGAGCAGGAACGCAACAATGAAATAGAACGCGAAAACACCATACAACAGGATCAACAACAGCAATTTGATCGTGACACTAAACACGGCATGAGTCCGGGTGCTCAGCATACTGAATAAATTTAGTTGCCCACTATCCTGGATGAGTCCGGTAATGACGGACCCATCCCTCTTTATCCCCTGTACTAATAAATCAACAGCCATGGAGCTATTAAATAATGTTGAATCCCGCTCGTTCTTTCTTTCCCTCCTGCTTGTTCCGTTATATTTTATTGCTCTTGGCAAGCTTTAGTCTTCTATTGCCCGCAACAGCAATGGCCAATGCCAGAAAGGATTTCAATAGAGGCATAGCCTATTTCAAACACACCCAATACAATAAAGCTATAAAATCGTTTGAACAGGCGAGGAAAAAAGGCCTAAAAAAACCGGCCCTTTATTACAATCTTGGTGTCAGTTATTTTAAAACCAGAAACTATGACAAGGCCGGTTATTATTTCAAACAGATCCTGAGATTCAAAAAACTGAAACCACTGGCCGAATACAATCTCGGACTTGTCGCACTGAAAAAAAATGATAAAAAATCTGCCCGAGAATGGTTCAACAAATCGAGTTCCAGCCGCAATAAAAAAATAGCAGGGCTATCCAGACGGCAACTGGAAAGACTCTCAGTCACAAAAATCAACTATCGAAGCACAAAAAAATGGTATAACTTCGCTAGCATAAGTTATGGACACAACAACAATATCAAGTTGGTTCCCGCCGAAATTGCCACTGACACCAGCGACTCCTTTAGAGAATTTTATGCTTCAACCAGCGGCGTTCTCAAAGGAAACTATAGCAACGGTATTAGTCTAAACGGCTTTATCTACGCTATCAATTACGCCAACATCAACACCTATAATCAAAAACAGGCACATCTGGGTCTCTATAAGAGTAAAAAGTATTCAGGCTGGCGAACACGTATGGGTGCTTATTACGAGCGCAGCACCTTTGGTAGCAATCCTTATCAACAAGTGATAGGAGTGGAAGCAAAAGGAGACTACAGGCTTCAGAAAACCAATTACATATCCTTGCGCTACCGTTATAGCAATATCAAAAGTCTGTACAGCCCTTACAATTATCTGCAAGGCTCGCGGCAACAATTTCGTGCTGAATACCTGGACTACAGCGCCTCAAGTTCAAAAAGGATTTACTATGAAATGGAAGTAAATAATCGTCAAAACCTAATTTCCCGTAACTACTCCCCGACCCGGCATATGATACAGGCTGTCTATTATTATAATCTTACAAGAGCATGGCGCATCGGCGGCGAACTCAGCTACCGGTATAGTAAATATCAGCCAACCACCACCCAGAACAGGCAGGATGATCGCTTGCGCGCCGCCATTGAAGCAAAATACCGATTAAGCAAATACTGGAAAATTAACGGGCGTTACCAGCGAACCGACAATAGCTCAACCGACAGCCTCTATAGTTATGCCCAAAACCTCTACTATGCTGGAGTACAAGCCAACTTCTAACTTATCCCAAAACAGGGTTCGGCTGCTGAGGTATCCCCAATGGGGATACCTCAGGTTCAGGCATTATCCTGTGTAGGCTAAAAGTTTTTCTGCATGGGCACAAAAACCATGCACCATAGACACTTCCTTCGGTCGTCCTGCCGGGCTAAATAATTAGGTCCGAAGATTTTTGACCACCGCTGATGATAAGGTTATAGTTTTCTCTTCTAATCGCAACGATTTAAAGATGGGTACCTTTAATGAAAAAGTCAACGAAAGCAGCCCTGTTATCAGCTTTTGTATTTCCCAGCGCCGGGCATTTTTTCTTAAAGAAGCATGTTACGGGCGCTGTATTGGCTACTGCTACACTTGCGTCACTATATTTGCTGATTTCTGAGACGGTAGACCGGGTTCTACAAATAACCGATAAAATTCAACATGGTGAAGTTCAACTAAATGTCGCAGCCATTACAGCACTAGTATCAAAACAAACGGGTTCCGAAATTCAGATTATTAATATTGCCTCGACCGTTCTAATGATCTTATGGCTAATTGGTATTGCCGACTCATACAGAATCGGTCGGAGGCAGGACAAAATCGATGTAACAGGCAAATAACAAATGTATAAGCCATTTTTTGATAATGGTGCCCGGGGCCGGAATTGAACCGGCACGGTGTTGCCACCGAGGGATTTTCTTACCCGCTATAGCTTTCGCTACTGTCATTTAAGACATATGACATTTGTGGTCTGGACTTTCTCTTCAC
>CAZQVV010000018.1:0-32636 GCA_964596835.1 uncultured Thiohalophilus sp.
TATTAACTCAGCGTTTTTTTATCTCAGTCGAAGAAATAAAAATCTCAGCAGGCAGATTATTTTTACCGGGGCTGTTATCGCTACGCCACGCCAACCCATAGATGACCTCATAGCTTACCGGCAAACGATCTTGCTGCCGGTAAGCCTCATAGGCCTGTTCTAACTGTTGCAGGCGTCCCTTGCCGGTCAGACCGCGGTGTCGGCCACGGGTTACATTGTGCGCGCCTATTTGTTTTAGATCCTGCATAACATTGCGGATATTCTTATAGGTAACGGTCATCATTTCCATATCCACCACAGGATCAGAAAACCCGGACTGCAAGAGGGTATCACCAACATCATGCATGTCTAAAAACTGATTAACATGACTATAGTCGTCGATTTCTGACCAGCAGTGACGCAACTCTTTTAAGGTGTTCGGACCAAAGTTTGTAAACAGCAGCATTCCACCCGGCTTTAATACCCGTTGGCATTCAGTGAACACCACCCGCAGATCAGAACACCATTGCAAGGTCAAATTGGAAACGATCATGTCCATACTGCTATTAGCATAGGGGAGTGCATTTAGATCCGCGTTTATAAAATGATCGCGCGGTTTCAACCGGCGCAGCCAGCTGATTTTCTTTCGCGCCTGCAGGAGCATCGCCAGGGCGATATCCAGCGCATGGATTTCCGCTTCCGGGTAACGGTGGGCCAAAGACTGCTGGCAGAAACCGGTGCCGGTACCCAGATCAAGAATGCGCACTGGCCTGAATCGAATATAGTCCAATCGTTCCAGCAGGCGGCTTGCGACCTCTCGTTGCAGCACGGCGGCTTCATCATAGGCGCTGGCCGCCTGTTCGAAACTGCGGCGCACCTGTACCGGATCCAGTTCGGATCGTCCATCATTTTTAATCTTGTCGGACATAAATAAAGGGCATCAGTTGTTGCTGGAAAATTCCAGCGTGAGAAATGAACGGGGCATGACCCGCACCCTTAATAATGGACAGCTTCGCCTGGCTAAACTGACGAGCGATTGCTTCCAACGCTGCCGCCGGGGTTAAGCTGTCGGACTCGCCACCGATCAATTGTACCGGCTGAGATATTTTATTCGCCTGCCAGCGAAGATCATCGTCCAGCAATATTTTCAGTCCCTCATTCAAGGTTTTTCTATCAGGTTCACCCCGCGCAAACAGTTGTTCGCGCAAACCGCGAAGACTTTCACGCGCATGGCTGTCGCCCTTGAATTGCAGGGCAAGAAAGCGCGACAGGGTACCGCGATAATCCTGGCGCAACTGGGCGGCAAACAGTTCCAGCACGCTGGCTTCCATGGCATGCGGCCAGTTTTCTGTTTGACAAAATCGCAGGCTGGATGAAACCAGCACCAGCCTTGTGACGATCTGCGGATGCTGCACGGCGACATTTGCCGCCAGCAGGCCGCCCAGTGACCAGCCCAGCCAGCAGGCCGGAGCACGCAAATGGGTACTGGCATAGTGATAAAGCGTATCGGTCACGCTGGCCAGGGTAAATTCGTTTACCCGTGCGGTACTATGACCATGACCCGGCAGATCCACGATATGCAGGCGGAAGTCTTTTTCCAGAGCCATCAGCAAGGATGCCGGCCAGATGCCGCCGTGCATCGCCCAGCCGTGTAACAGTATGAGGTCCGGCCCCTGTCCTCTCACCTCCACATGCAAATATTCAGGCATACGGGTTCAACTCTTTTTAAACAACTTATCTAATGCCTCCAGCAGGCGGTCGATATGTGCCTGCTCATGTTCCGCACAGAAGGTAATACGCAGGCGGGCCTGACCGTTGGGGACGGTGGGCGGACGAATAGCACTAATCAAAAATCCCCGTTCAGCAAGCTGCCGACTGATTCCAACGGCTTTCTCACTGCTGCCAAGCAACAGCGGTTGAATAGCGGTGTCTGATTTTATCAAGGGCAATTGCAACTGCATCGCGCCCTGTTTCCAGTACTCAACTAACATAGCCAGCTTTTCCCGCCGCCAGCTTTCTGTTTGCAATAACCGCAGGCTGGTACGCGTGGCGGCCGCCACCGCCGGTGCCAGGGCCGTGGTATAAATATAAGTGCGGGCATGATTGATCAGGGCTTCAACCAAGATCGCATCACCCGCCACAAAAGCGCCAAAGGTCCCCAGAGCCTTGCCCAGGGTGCCCATCAATACCGGTACAGCCACAGCATCCAGCCCCGCCCGTTCAAGACTGCCGCCGCCGGTTTTCCCCAGCACACCGAAGCCATGCGCATCATCGATCATCAGCAGCGCATTATGTTCACGGGCAAGTTGCGCCATATCGGCCACAGGCGCCAGGTCGCCGTCCATGCTGAACACGCCATCGCTGACGATCAGTTTCTCACCCCTGTCGCACTGCGCCAGTTTTTCACCCAGCGCACCCATGTCATTGTGCGCATAGCGTTGCATACGTGCGCGAGACAGGATCCCGGCGTCGATTAAGGATGCATGATTAAGCCGGTCGGTAAACAGCGTATCGTTGCGTCCCAGTAAGGTGGATACCAGCCCGAGATTGGCCATATATCCCGTTGAAAACAGCAGGGCGCGTTGACGACCGGTAAAGACGGCCAGTTCTTCTTCGAGCGCATGGTGTTCATGGGAATGACCGTTGATCAGATGGGCTGAACCGCTGCCCACACCGTAACGATCCACCGCCTGTTTGAAGCTTTTTTTTAGTTCGGGATGGTTCGCCAGACCCAGATAATCATTGCTGCAGAAATTCAGATGTTCACGATTGTCAATGCGAACTTTGATGCCCTGGGGCGTGCTCATGATTCGGCGGCGACGATACTGGTGAGCCTGCTCACGCTCATACAATTCTTGCTGGAGCCGCTCAAATATCATGGTTTTCACACCCCCGCTCAGTGATAGCGTATCGCTAGGTTTCCCCTCTGGACTTCGCACTTCGTTCTACCCATCCTACCGTTTTTTTCTTCACACACGGGGAATGACGACTGAAGAAATTTAAACGGCTCGAATGCCGAGACGCTCAAACAGTTGCCGATCGGCCTCAGCAGAGGGGTTGGTGGTAGTCAGCAGTTTCTCACCATAGAAAATGGAATTAGCACCGGCAAGAAAACACAGGGCCTGCATTTCATCACTCATATTTTCACGACCGGCCGACAGGCGCACCTGGGAGTGCGGCATGAGAATACGCGCCACGGCGATACTGCGCACAAACTCAAGCGGATCCAGTTCCGGCGCATTTTCCAGCGGCGTCCCCTCCACCTTGATTAATAAATTAATCGGCACGCTCTCGGGATGTTTTTCCTGGTTGGCCAGCTGTTGCAGCAGGCGAACCCGGTCGCGGCGGGATTCGCCCATGCCAAGAATACCGCCGCTACAGACCTTGATATTGGCATCGCGCACATGCTGTAGGGTATCGAGACGGTCCTGATAGGTGCGGGTCGTAATCACCTCACCATAATATTCCGGTGAGGTATCGAGATTATGGTTGTAATAGTCCAGCCCGGCCTGTTTCAGTTGTTGGCTCTGCTCACGGCTCAACATACCCAGGGTCATGCAGGTATCCATGCCCAGCGCCTTGACCGCCTTGACCATGTCCATCATCGGCGGCAGATCCCGCTCTTTCGGCGAACGCCAGGCCGCCCCCATGCAAAAGCGGCTCGCGCCTTTGGCCTGGGCGGCTTTGGCGGCTTTGACCACTTCATCCAGTGGCATCAACGGCTCAGATTTCACCCCCGCATCATGATGAGCGCTTTGCGGGCAGTAGCCACAGTCCTCGGAACAACGGCCCGTCTTGATACTCAGCAGGGAGCTGATCTGCACCTCGTTGGGATCAAAGTGCTGACGATGGATGCTTTGCGCCCGGTACAGGAGATCGTTGAAAGGCTGGCTAAACAAGGTTGTGATCTCTTGTTCCTCCCAGTCACGGCGCAGTTCATTGCCATTTGGCGTGGAAGTGGGTAAATCGATCGAGGCGCTGGATTCCATTGTGGTGTACCGGGTTATATACTCAGGGTTATATACTCAGGGTCATATCCTGAAAAGAAAGGCTGGATTCTAGGCACTGTGGCGCGGGTGTCAACTGACAAGGAGGTCAAAAATGAACAACTGGTTAAAAAATAACCCGATCAGGCTGAATATATTTCCCTGCCTGCTCTGTGGAACGTCAGATTCAGGCCGCCTCGGAATTTGCAGCGCCTGTGAGCACGCCCTGCCACACAATTTATCGGCCTGTCGCCGCTGTGCATTGCCCATTCCTGATACCCGCCATGCCCAACTCTGCGGGCAGTGTCTGGGTTCTCCGCCCCCCTGCCATCAGGCGCAGGTTCCTTATATCTATGCCGCCCCCCTTGAGGGCTTGATCACCGGTCTGAAATTCCGCCAGCAACTACACTATGCGCGTCTGCTCAGTGGGCTGCTGACTCAACATCTGACGAAAAACCCGCGCCAGTATCCCGAGTGCATCGTGCCCGTGCCTCTGCACCCGGCCCGCCTGCGCGAACGGGGCTACAATCAGGCGCTGGAACTGGCCCGGCCACTGGCCCGCGCACTGGGAATTCGACTGGAGAAAAATCTCGTTCAGCGGGTTCGCCAGACCCGCCCGCAGACCGAACTGAAACTGGCCTCCCGCGCCGCCAACCTGCGTCAGGCCTTTCGGCTTAAGCGCCCGCCGAACTACCGGCATGTCGCTCTTGTGGATGATGTCATCACCAGCGGCCATACCGTAAACGCACTGGCCTGTGAATTCCTTCAGCAGGGTGTCGAGAAAGTGGAAGTCTGGGCGATTGCCCGCGCCCTATACCGAAACGGATAATCTAAATAAGCGTTCGTTCCAAATACCCGATCACTTGTGAATTTCCACGTTCGTGGTGAAGTCCTGAGTCCTTCGACAGGCTTCCTTCGACAAGCTTCCTTCGACAAGCTTCCTTCGACAAGCTCAGGACGAACGGCAACTCCTAAAATGCACTGGTATTTGGAACAGCTATTCAGTGAACAGGCCCGGAAAAAATTTCCTCAGAATTTTAAATGCAGATCCAGAAACAGACCCTTTGAAACCGGCTTACTCAGCAACTGGTTCATCTCGTCACTGGCGTACTGCTGGTGTTGCCAACCGCCTTCCAGGCCCAAACCACCGACCCATTCATAAGACAGTTTGGCTTTGTAATCAAAGCTCGGATTGATCATGGAATCGGAGTGACGACCCACAAACCCCGCCGACAAACCCTTGAACGGCAAATTAAATAATGCCGCCGCATAAAACATGGGAATAGCTTCACGGAAATTATGGAGTTGCTGCCGACCATTGGCGAAAAAAACAGCATTCGCATCAATAAAGCGAATATTCAGGCCTAAATCAAAGTTCATGCCTTTTTTCGTCATCGGAAACGACAGCGCGGCATCGTACTGCCGCAGCCCTGTTGCTTCGCTAGCCAACTTGTCCTGCGCTACACCGGAAAAATGGGGTTGCAGTAAATCCTTCTTCACGTTCCAGCGGCCATCAACCACATCATGCGTCAACTGAAAATGCAGTGGAACCTGTCTGTTGACAGAATAATTAGACATTGCGCCCGATTTAAATGGCGAATATTGGTAGTCAGCTCCCTCTCCTGATAACGAATCCGCCATCACCGTGAAACTGCTAATTAACGCCACAACAGCAATAGTCCATGAAATAACCATCACTTTTCCTGATTTGTCCACCTTGCCCACACTTATCCGTATTCTTCTCGCCCTGAAATCCAGTCGCCATCTACATAATCAGAGCACGGTATAGTATAGCGCATCCCTCAACCCGCAACCACAGGGCAAGATCATACTATTTTGAATCTGAGGTATCCCCACAAAATAATGTCTGACATTAAACAGATAAAAGAAATATCCGCCAATGAAGGCGAATAGAGACTAAATGGGGTTACTGATTAATTCTCGTTTGTATGCATACCGGGATCAACACATCGATCGAGGTATGGGTTGCCACGCCGGAGCGTGGGAACCCGTAAAAATTCATGGGGATAACTCAGATTTTGAATAGAGATCAAAATAACGGAATAGCGCGATTAACCGGCGATGTGCTTATTAACCGTTGCAAAAAATATGCACTCATTCATCCGGGTAGCCGATCTCGTTCAACGCCGCCAGTCGGTTGTCGGTATACTGAATCATCTGCGCCGCCAGGGTGCCGCTGGCGCGGGCTTTTTTATAGGCCTGGCGGGCTGCCTCGCTGTCACCCAGTTTCTCCAATGAAATACCCATCCCGATCCACCAGATGCCGACCCTGCTATTTTGTTTGAGCAGATTTCGATAGACCGCGACTGCATTTTTATGGCGCCCCTGGCGCTGGTACAGGGCGGCCAGCAAAGCATAATAATCCACGTCCTGACTGATGGGCGGCAAATCGTGTTCCAGTACGCCGACCGCCTGATCCAGCGCGCCCTGCTCCAGCAATACCCTCGCATACAGTTTTCGGAACATGCTGTGTCCGGGATTGATCGCCAGACCTCGCTTTAGTAACTGCGCCGCTTCGACGTAACGTCCTACCTTGATATAAATCCCCGCCAGCATTTCTCTTGATTTGATATGTCCCGGAGTGCTCGCCAGCGCCTTGCGGAAGAAGGTCTCGGCCTGTTGTACCTGGTCTTTGCGTAGCGCCGCATAACCTTGCTGAAAAGCCTGGTCGGTTAGTTGTTTTTTCGTCAGTGGTCGCTGCTGTTTT
The DNA here is from genome assembly GCA_964596835.1 of uncultured Thiohalophilus sp. Taxonomy (GTDB): domain Bacteria; phylum Pseudomonadota; class Gammaproteobacteria; order UBA6429; family Thiohalophilaceae; genus JAADGZ01. The sequence goes on from CAZQVV010000018.1 coordinate 6,694, forward strand.
TCCACGCTCCCGCGCTCCGCTTCGCGTTCCCTCTGCATCTTCACTTCGGATACTGGCGCAGGAGGCGCTGGCATCTTTACGCTCATTTTTATTGGCGGTTTTTCAGGCTTGTTCCGCCACTCTCTTGTTTGCAGCGTTTTTTTTCCTGCGACGGCAGGCGCGGGAGATGCCACAGATACGACGCTTGTTTTGGCCACGCTATTTTTCGGCCTGCCCGGAACGGCTAAGCTTGCTGCCGGTACTGAAACCGGGGCCGAGATCTCGACCACCTTGACGGCGGGAGAAGGGCTTCCGTGTGCCTGCCGATCCCAGACCAGAAAGCCCACCAGCAACGATAAAATGATTAGTACGGCGCCGAAAACATAGACAACAAACGAATCGCCTCGCCTGGTCACGATATAACGCGGCATGGTGACAATGGAACCGTCCACGGAAGAGGTGGGGTTTTCGCGCCGCTGTTCCAGATCTTTAAGAACCTGATTGATCAAACTCATAGCCGACTCCCCGTCTCAGGCGCTTTGTACCAACAAGCCCGCCAATGCCGCCAGCGCCAGACTGACGGCCACCCAAATCCCGCCCTGCATGAGATCCCGACGCATATGCGGGTGCAACTGGGCATCCTCGGTATCTTTTACTGCCATTTGCATGTGCATCGGGGTGACCCGCCGATCGCCCTTGCCATAGCTGGCCAGCATGGCCTTGTGAGAAAGAATATTAATCAGGCGTGGAACGCCCCGGCTCGCCCGGTATAAAGTCTGCAACGCGGCTAATGAAAACAGCTCCCCCCCCTGGTAACCGGCCGTCATCAAGCGGTGAGAGACATAGGACGCCATTCCCGCCCTGTCGATGGGCGCAAGGGTATAAGAAAAGCTGATCCGTTGTTTCAGTTGCCGTATCTCCTGACGCCTGAGCTTGTCGTCCAGTTCCGGCTGGGCAAACAGCACTACCTGTAGCAACTTGTTTTTTTCTGTTTCCAGATTCGTCAACAAACGCAGGGCTTCCAGGGTTTCAATCGGCATGGCCTGGGCTTCATCCATGCACAGCACCACACGTTTACCCTCCGACGTAAACTGAATCAATCGCCCAGCGATCATCTTCAGCAACTGATGATGACCATAATGCCGATGCATACTGACGCCCAACTCTTCTGCCACCGCCGTCAACAGGCCATAGGGGGTCAACATCGGGTTGGGAATGTAGGCGCTGACAAAACCATCATCCAGCGTATTGAGCAGCTTGCGGCATAACAGGGTTTTCCCCGTCCCCACCTCGCCAGTGACCTTGATAAAACCTTCACCGGTTTTCAGCGCCACCAGAAGGGTATTCAGGGCATCCGCATAATGCCCATAGGAAAAAAAATATCCCGTATCCGGTGTCAGCGAAAACGGCGGCTCAGTCAAACCAAAATGTTCAAGATACATGGCTTATTTACCTGTTCAGATCTGAATGCGGTTAATGCCCATAGATGCTGTCAAATCTCTGCTGTGAATGATTGATGGCATCGGCCCACTGGGTGTCGTCTTTCACCACAATAGGCTTGAGCAGAATCACCAACTCGCTTTTCTTCTTGACCTTCCGCACGTGCTTGAACAAGGCGCCAATCAGCGGCAGATCACTCAGGAAGGGTACCGAGGCATCTTCATTCTTAAGCGAATCTTGCATCAACCCGCCAATCACCACGACCTGTCCGCTATGGGCGCGGATAATGCTGTCTGACTCCCGGATAGTGCTGACGGCCAGCGGCACGCTCAGAGTCGAGGTGCTGGAAAGCCCGATATCCTTGACCTTTTCCGTCACCTTGCTCACGGAGGGGTGGACATGCAGAATGATCTCGTCGTCACCGCTGATCTGCGGGGTGACATCCAGCGCCACCCCACTAAAGAAAGGGGTCAGTTGAACATTGCTGTTGGTGCTGGAGGTTCCGGTGGCAATATTGGTGTTGGACTGCACATCCGTAATAAAGAATTCATCCTGGCCAACTTTGATCACTGCCTTCTGGTTGTTGATGGTCGAAACCTTGGGGCTGGACAGCACCTGCACGTCCCCCTGAGTCTGCAACAGTTCAATGAAAGCAGAAAAATCATTACCGATATTCAGCGCAACCGAAAATATTCCGCCCAGCGCGGTCGTAGTGGAACCCACTACCTGCGAGAGGTTGGCCGGATTAAGATCCCCTGTATTACCTGCCGTGGCGGTCACGCCCGTCCCGCCGAAGATACTGCCGCCCCCCACCTGGCTGGCCTGAAAACGGCTGTTGGCGGTCGCTTTCAGGGCTGACCAGTTTATCCCTGACTGAAAAGCATGACTGAGTTCCACCTCGACAATCTTGGCTTCGATAATGACCTGCCGCTGAATGACAGCCTGAGTCTTCTTGAGAAATCTGGCCACCATGCGCAGCTCGCTCGGCATGCCTCGTGCGACAACGATACCGGACTGTGGACTGACCACCACGCTACGACCCTTCTTGTGACCCAGCATGACTGTGAGGGCTTTTTGCAACTCTTTCCAGAAAACAGGCTTCGAGCTCGTTTCGATTTCACTGCCGGACACCTGTAACTGGCTACGGCTACCCCTCCCTGATGAGCCTGAATTATTGAAGCCACCCCCCCCGTAGCCTCCTCCCCCATAGCCCCCGTAGCCTCCCCCGCCCCGGCCAACATTGGGGGACTCGGTCACCTGGCCGGAGCTGATGCGCATCTGCGATCTGCCCTTGCGCTTGACATCCAGGTAGTTAACGCTGAAAACGCGGGTGCTCAGGGTGTTGGGAAAAACCTGATAGCCGATTTTTGTTTTTTCGAAGTCATAGCCATAAACATTGCGCACGACGTTCATGACTTGCGGCACCGTCACGTTCTTTAGATCCAGGGTGATGCGGCCAGTCACTTTCGGATTCACCACCATGTTATAACGCGTGCCTTGAACCAGCCCCATAAAAAACTGTTTTACATGCGCACGGTTTACCTTGATATCAAAACGAGGTTCGGTATCCGCCGCCACCTTGCCCGGCAGACCAAGACTGATGGCCGGCAACAGCGCATCCTCGACATTCTTCTGTGACACCGGGGCAGCCGGCTTATTTTCAGAACGCGCTCCCGCTTGTGTCACGACATCGTTAATAGAAGCCATTAGCGTCGGCTTCTGCTGTTCCTTGTCCACCGCACAGGAGGACAGCAACATTGAAGCCAGCAGCGGATATACCAACAAGCGAATCCAGTTCATATTATTTCACATGCCTTGTCATTTTTTTCCCTACTCCCGACATTACCGGACGAACTTACCGCACCGGTATTTTTCTGATTTCTGCTTTTAACAATCTAACTGAAAACAGTCCCTGCGCCCCTTTCAGGCGAACCTCCTGGGGCAATATCTCCACCAGCCGGGCCTTGTTGACCCATGCTCCGACCGCCAGCATGCGTCCATTGATAATGGCAAAACGGCGTCTGGCATCGATACGAATCGCACTCAGATGCCAGCCTTTTTTCAACCTGGGCTTTTGACTGCCGGCCTGCGCATAGCCTGGCGGCCGCATGGGATCACCCAGAACTTCAGCCTGCAGCCCCCCTATCGGCACTGCCAGCAGCACTATCAGCAACCACAGGTACCCGCGTAGCATCTCAGACTCCAATCCAGCCGGGGGTGAGGCTCAGGGTATGCACGGTCATAACAATCTGCGCCTGCGGGTAGTGCTCCATGGTCACCTCAAGGCTGTCCCAGTAAAAATTCCAGGACAGGGTTTTCAGCAGCTTGAGGTAGGCCAGCATCTCCAGATAGCTACCCCGGAACTCCATTTGCAGGCCATGCTGATAGACGCCCACCTCCGCCGGCAGCGGCTTATTTTTATCAAGGCTATCTTCTAATAACGGACGCACGGGCAAATTATTCAGCTTTTCCAGTTTCAGGGCGCGGGTCTGTGTCAACACCGCCTCCAGCACCTGCGCCATTTGTGCGGGGGCTATCAAGCCCTGCATCTTTACCTGTAACTGTTTGCTAATCTGCTGCTTCTGGCGTTTAAGCCGTGTAAGCCGCTGCCGATTTTGTGCATCGGGATCCTGCATCAGGCGTTTTTTTAAAAGAACGATCTGCTGTTCGCCGGCTCGCGCCTGCATTGTTGTGCTATCAATCTGCTTTTTCAGCACCCCGGCCTGCTGCATTTCGGGTTCAACAAACAGCAGATAAAAAAACATGAGCAGTGACAGCAGCACCAGCAGACTGACGGCCACCCGCTCTCGTGAAGAAAGCGTATCGAAACGCGCCCGATAATTATTCAGCCAAACCATGTTCATCGCTGATTTCACCGACGGCCTCCATTGGCTGCGTATGTTTTCCCCGCTTTTGCCGCATCCGGTTTTTCACCCACGCCATGCAGCTCAAAATCCACCCGCCCCGGTTGGTCATGATCACGCGACATTAACAGCATCTCAAAGGCCTTGCCGGCAAATACCGGTTCAGCCGACAGACGCTGCAAATAGCGCGGCAGCAAGGCTGCTTTTAGCGCCTGGCCTTTCATGCCCAGGCTGGCCCCGCCCTGGCTAATTCTCACTTGGGTTAACCACAGCCCGGGGATACGCTGGCGCGCCAGTCCGCTGACATGCCTGGTAAACCCTTCGATATTGCCAAAACGCTGTTCCCCCAGTACTTTCAACACCTTTTGCCGGTTACTGATCTCAAGCATCAGGCCATCCACCCTGGCCTGCAGTTGCTTGTCTTTGTGGCGAGCCTGAAGCTGTGCCTGCAAGGTTTTGAGCTGCGCTATTTTTGCCGCCTGTGCGACTTGCGCCGTTGCCAGTTCCGCGTCCAGTTGCCGCCCCCGCAGGGTATACGCCAGGCCCAGAGCCAACATCAGTCCACTGACGAACGCCATAGCCATCAGCAGCCGTTGCGAAGACAGGCGGGTTTTCTTTTTCTGGAGGCAGGACTGGTAAAGATTAATCTGTTGCATAAACGTCATTCCAAACGCAGCGCCGCGCCAATCGCATAAAAGGCGCGCGCCTGCATATCCCTGTCTATCTCAGTCGGCGCATCGATCACTTCGGCCAGATCCAGCATCCTCACGTTCAACCCCAGGCTGTCGCGAATGTGTTCCAGCAGTTCGGGCACCGGTTGTGCCAACGGGGCGATCAGTAAATGCTTGATGGGCGGTTTGCCGAAATAACTTTCGTAGTAGTCCAGTGAGCGCTGGATTTCCAGCGCCACCGTCTCCAGCGCCTCAGTGGCTTGTTCACCCATCAGGGCCATGGGGCTGCCATTGACCGCCACCGCGTTACCGGCTGATCCCGCCAGAGCCTGATAACCGCTGTCCAGTTCGCGCGCCAGAAACAGGGTGGACTGGTAAGTCAGGGTTAGCAGGCCGCGTTGTTGTTGCAGGTTAAGCAGGGCCAGTCCACTTTCATCCTCGGGCAGACGGCAGGCGATATTACGTTGCACCAGCTCGGGAATATCGATGTACTGCAAGGCCATGCTGGTGGGCGCTACCTGTTCGATGCAGTTGCGTACCTGATCTTTATGGGCATAAACGGCATAGATCTGGGGTGTGCGGCCCTGTTCTCTGAGACCGGGGATCTCGAATACATCAAGTACCGCCTGCTCTAGATCATAGTCCAGCTGATCCTTGATTTTCCAGCGTACCGCATCGCGCATTTCATCATCCGCGACCTGTGGTGCCTCCAGCAGTTGGAGGGAAAAATTCCCCGGTTCCATCACAATAGAGAGCCGCTGTTTGCCCAATTTATGCGCTTCGCACACAGAAACCAGCCCATCGGCGGCGACGGACTCCAGCAAACACAGTCGTGGTTTATCCGGCTCATCCCACTGGATCTTCGCCAGCACAAAACCATCCCCGCTACGGCTCACGCCCAGCAAGCCATTGGCATTGGTTTTTTTTTGTAAAAATGAAAGCAGGACCCTTACTCCCCGAAAACAGATACCGAATGCACCACTCACCTGTATAGAACTTGCAATACATGTACCAGTGGAGAAAGTATCGGCAGCTTGTCAGTAAATGTTTACAAATATTGTGTAAAATACTGAAATAATTGATGAATAAATAACCAGTAGTGCCCTCAGAGGGAGAAGAGACGGCGCTGAACTCAGGGCAGGGAAGGGGATCCTGCGGCACACAACGATAAATATTTAGCGCTGAGGTATCCCTCGCGAATATTTTTTAAAAGTCAAAAGCTTATCTGTCCGCCAATAAACGCGAATATACGCCAATAAAGGCAAACGCATTGAGGGTTGTATTCTGTGCCTCAGGTACATCGAGATAAAATAGCGGCGTTTATTCGCGTTCATTGGCGGATATTTCTTTTAGCGGTTTAATTCTAAATATTATTTTGTGGGGATACCTCAGTCTTTACCGGTAACTCAGAAAAAAACCGGCAAACACGGCAAAACCCAGCCAGTTGTTGTTTAGAAAAGCGCTGAAACAGGCGTCCGGTTCGCGCCCGCGGATGAGATACTGCTGGTACAGGGACAGACCTGCGGCCACCGCGACCCCCAGATAGTAGACTGTGGGCAGCTTAAGCTGCCCCCCCAGCAAGACCAGCCCCAGCAGCATGAAGGCCTGCAAAATACCAATAATAACCCGGTCGGCGTCCGCGAACAGCACGGCGGTGGACTTCACTCCGGCTCTGAGATCATCCTCCCTGTCCACCATGGCATACATGGTGTCGTAAATAACCGACCACAAAACATTGATCACATAGAGCAGCCAGGCAATCTGTGGCACTTCGCCTGTCTGTGCCGCAAAGGCCATGGGAATCGACCAGCCAAAAGTCATGCCCAACACCACTTGTGGCAGGTGGGTATAACGTTTCATGAAAGGATAAACCGCTGCCAGCGCCACCGCCACAAAGGCCAGATAAACAGTCAGACGGTTCATGCTCAGCACCAGCAGGAAGGCTAACAGGCACAACGCCGCGAACAACCACAGCGCCTCCTTCGGCGTCACCTTGCCACTGGCGATAGGGCGGTCACGGGTACGGCGGATCTGGGGGTCGAAATTACGATCGGCAAAGTCATTAATCACACAACCGGCCGAGCGCATGAGCACCACCCCCAGCAAAAACACCAGCAACACGGGCCAGTCCGGCCAGCCGGCGGCCGCCACCCACAAGGCCCAGCCCGTGGGCCAGAGTAGCAGCAGGATACCGATGGGACGGTGCAAACGGGTCAGATAATAATACTGAGCCGCACGCTCGCGCACATGCCCCCAGTCGATAACCTGCCAGAATTTTTTCATGATTCTGATTCCGCGTCCTCGCCTACCATGCGGCAACGGGCAATCCCCGGCAAAAACACCTCACTAACCAACAACGGTTTGCGAGACAGGTAAAACACCGAACGCCGTCCCCAGACAGCGTCCGGCTCGGAATCCAGCCTCTGGGTGGCGCGAGTGAAAATACGCTGTCCCGGACGGATGCAGGCCGCCTCAACCTCATTGCGAGACATGTTGGGCGCGGCAAACAACACCGCCCCCAGCGGCCGATTGCCAAGACAGCCAAGACGCCGTTCAGCCCCGCTCAGGGTGGAGATCGGAATCACCGTACGCGCATAGACCACGGGGCGACTATGACAGAATAGATAAACCTGGCGCACCAGGGCCAGCCGATCCGGCGACACCCCCAGGCGCACAGCCTCATTCAGCATCGGTCGCTGCCAGCCCTGCTCTACCAGCTCAACCCGAAAGTCCTGCGGGCAGGCCATCTGCAAACGGCGGGTGAGCGAACCCCGGTCAAACAGCCAACCGGCCAGTTCAGATGGAACCGCCTGCGCAAACAAGCGCAAACGCACCCGCCACACAGGCTCATAAAGATGACGACCAAATCGATTCAACCGCTTTCCCGAATTTGTACACCCAGCAGCCGGGCAAAGAAGGGAATTTTACACGCATCACGGGTGTGACAACAGATTTTTGCTGTTCATTATAATTTCCTCCAATCGTGGTAAAGTAAAAAGAGTTGTCACTATTCAGCGCAATTGCCCATATGGGCTAATGACTCAGCGCTATTAAAATGTAGGTTGGCGCTGAGCCATGATCTTTATGGCGAAGCACCACAGGCACTTCCTTCGGTCGCCCAACAGGCGAAACCGCTTATTGTTGGGCTTCGCGTTGCTCAGCACCCACCTACGGCTTGTTCATTGCCCTGAAGGGATCAAATCGGCCTGCTTCTATATTATCGACAGCGGCTGGAGACTCCACCCAAGGAAGCTGAATAGTTATAAAAAGTTTAACCATACCTGCTTAAATGAAGATTCATCTCACCACAACGCAAGCGACAAAACTGCCGGTCAGATCAATACTTGATTTACCTATTTTATTCCGGAAATAGACTCATTATTAAGAACCTGTTAATAATGGCTATACTTTACACTTTAAATTTAAGAACATGACATAATCAACCCTCACCACAGCTGATGCCTGAAATCGAATCATACTTTAACCTGAACGATGTCGAAGAACTCAAACGTTTTCTTGAGCTTAATGATACCGACATCCGGATCCTGACGAACCTGCATCAGTACCTTAAAAAAGATCCCTCTTTTTTTATCGATCAGTTCTATTCCCACCTGCTCAAATTTGAATTTTCAAAATCCCTGATTCCTGATGAGGCTACCTTGAGGCGACTGAAGAAAACGCAGAGTCGCCATTTCACCTTGCTGACTTCAGGTGAATACGGCGAAGCCTATTTGCGTAACCGTTTCCAGGTGGGCCGCACCCATCAGCAGATTGGCCTGGAACCCCGCTGGTATATCGGCGCCTACCGTAAATATCTCTCTCTGCTCATTCCGCAGATTTCCGACTATGTGAAAGCGGATGGAGACGAATGCCTGCAAACCGTGCAATCTATTCTCAAAGTCGTGTTTCTTGATATCGCCATTGCCATGGAGACCTATGTCGATAAAAACCGCGAAACTATGACCCGTCGCACAGCTCAACTTTCAGCCTTAAACAAAGTTGCGGTGACTGTTAATGCCACTCTGGGCATTAACGAAACCCTGAATGAAGTGATGAAGTGTGCTATGGATATTGTTAGGGCGCAGGCATCCGCCATTGTCCTGTTTGATGCAGAATCCCGCTGTTTCACGGACAAATATACTATGGGGCTGTCACATCACTTTGTCAAAAACATGAGTTTTCGCCGAGGGGGTCTGGCCGATGATGTGTTTAACAATAACCAGTATACCCTGAGCAATGATCTGCCCGGCGCCCAACATCCACTCAGTGAACTGGCGCGCAAGGAAGGTATTCTCTCCTTCGTCTGCCTGCCTCTGGTCAGTCACAAACGCCGCCTGGGGGTGCAATACCTCTATTTCCACCATCGCCAGGAACTCTTTGATGACGAATACGCCCTGTTGGGCACGCTCTCTCATATCGCTACCGGCGCTATCGGCAATGCCCATCTGCACTCCAGAGCGGTGACCCTGTCGATGACCGATGAATTGACCAACTTGTTTAATCGCAGGGAATTCATGGTACGTCTGGAACAGGATATGCTGCGCAGCCGCCGCAGCAACAAACCCTTTTCCCTGATCATGGCCGACATTGATCACTTCAAGGATATCAACGACAGCTACGGCCATACCACGGGCGACATGCTGCTGACCGAACTGGCGCAGATATTCATGAACATCACCCGCGACATTGATATTGTCGCCCGCTATGGTGGCGATGAGTTTATTTTCCTGTTACCCGGTATCCCGGGGGATGTTGCCTTTCAGATTGCCGAACGTATCCGCCGATCAGTTGAACAGCTTCAATTGCATGTCAACAAACAGAAATCATTTTATGTCAGCATCAGCATGGGCATTTCCTGTTTTCCAAAGGGCGCACAGAATGAAAACAACCTAATTGAGAATGCGGATAAGGCGCTTTATGCTGCCAAAAACAACGGTCGCAATCAGACCGTTATTTTCTCCGCGATCCCGAAGGAAAAAAACAAGCAATAAGCGTCTCGGCAGGTTTCCCCTCTGAACTTCGCACTTCGTTCTACCCATCATCCTGCTGTTTTTCGCTGCAAGCTGACGGGGTATTAAGTGGTAGCATGCTGATGGGTTTCGCTTCGCTCTACCCATCCTACTGTTTTTCGCTGCAAGCCGCAGGGGATGGCATCCAAAGAGATTTAAAAACAAAATATCCAATAATGTCTATAATCAATAGCCATGCAACACTAGGAAATGTATCGTGAAACTGGTCTTCAAACTCATGTTGCTTGCGCTGATACTGGTCGGAGTCAGCCCCTTTTTGCTCCACGGGTCCAATGGCAAGCCGCTTTTTTCCCTGGACAAACTGGCGCTGCCAAATTTGTCCCGTCTGTTCGCTCGCCCTGGCGCTGCCCAGGTGTCAAAGACCCTCGATAATATCAAGTCCACGGCGAGCAAAGCCTTACCTGCTGAACTCGGCAATGATAAAACCGCCGTGCATAAGTGGCGTGATGAACACGGTGTCTGGCATTTTTCTGACAAACAGAATCCGCATGGCAAGGATGAGGTAGTCCTCATCAACACTAACACCAATGTGGTTCAGGCGGATCCCGTGGCTAAGGCTATTCCGAATAAACAGAAAAACGGCACGGCTACAGACAAAAAAGAAAACACAAAGGATGCCGGGCCGAGCATTCCCTTTCCGACAACGGTGCCCATGAAGGACATCCCCAAACTGATTAAAGATGCGCAGACTCTGAAGGACACCATGAACAAGCGTTACAAGGAACAGAAGAAACTGCTGGATTCCCTGCAATCGAAACAATGATTTTGTCTGTCGCGACGGGCGCTTAAAGTCGTACCGAATCTATTAACCAAAGTCTCCCAAAAGCGATTTTGCTCCCAGAACACGCAGGCGGCGGCTAAAACCGGGACACAGTTGAGCACTGTCGTTAGAGGCAATTTCCAGTGTCTGGTTGGATCCCGTGCGCTCGGCTTCGGCCTCCGGAAATATCATGATTTCATTTTCACTACAGATAAAACGAAACATGTTGCGTCCCAGGTACACCATATCATTATTTTTCAGGCGCAAACTGGATACCTTTTTCTTGTTGACATAGGTTTTGTTAGTGCTGCCCAGATCATGAATGAAGAATTCGCAACCCGCAGACGGGGCTTCACGCAGTCTGGCTTCGATCAGTGCATGTTCTTTACTGACGTAGGCATCAACAACACAGATGTCATTATGAATCTCGCTTCGGCCAATGCGAATTACGGGCTTGTCAATGCTAAAGCGGATCCCCGGAACACCGTTGGCATACTGAATTAATTCAGCCATCTTTATTTCCTCATCCAAATAGGGTTATTTTAAACAGCTTCCTTGCCTGGAAAATACAGACTACTGCGTGCCCCGCTAAGGTAACGTGAATTTGTTCACATTTTCATTGATACTATGACTACTGGCAAAAGGGGAAATCCGGTCATGAGCAGGCCAGAATGGCCAGGCGAAGAAGCCACAAACAGGGTCTGGGTTCCCGTAAAAAATGCAATTTTTCTTTATGATATCAAGGACTCAGGGAATATTTTCTACCTTTGCCAGACCTTCACCCCGCGGATCACTGGCGGCGCTCACGGCATGGCGAGTCTTGTCGAGTATGACTATTTGCATATTCCCGTAGGGATGGCGAAGCTGTTGCAACTTATACCCCATCGTCTGTAGACCCAGCAGTTCACCCACCGTAAAAGCCCCGTTTTCAAACTGCACCACATCGGGCAAATACTGGTGATGAAAACGCCGCTGGCTGACGATACGCCTGGCTGGCCAGCCGTCCGTCACCGCCAGAATACCCCGCAGTACCATCGTGATGATCCGGCTACCGCCCGGGGTGCCGAGAATCGCCAGCCGGTTTGGGCCGTCGACAAAGGTCGGACTCATACTGGAGAGCATGCGCTTGCCCGGTGCAATGGCATTGGCCTGTGCCCCCACTAGCCCATAAACATTCGGCACGCCGGGCTTGGCGGAAAAATCATCCATCTCGTCATTCAGCAACACGCCGGTACCCGCGACCATGAAACCCGAACCAAAGGGATAGTTAATGCTTAGGGTCGCGGCCACGCGGTTGCCCTGCGCATCCAGAATGGAGAAATGTGTAGTGTGGTTCCCTTCCGGCGGTGGCGTCGCCGGCTTCAGATCGCTGCTCGGTGTCGCACGCGAAGGATCTATCGTCGCACGTAGTTTCATCGCATAACGTTTGTCCGTCAGACGTGTAACCGGAATTTTGACGAAATCCGGATCACCCAGAAATTCGGCCCGATCCCGGTAAGCCCTGCGCATGACTTCAATCAGCAAATGCTTGCGTGCAAGGCCGGATAATGAGTCTAGCCTGTCATTTTCCAGCATATTGAGCATCTCGATAATGGCGATGCCCCCCGAGGAAGGTGGGGCGGCCGAGGTGATGCGGTAGCCGTGCCAGGTACCCGTTATGGGTCTGCGCTCACGGATCCTGTACGCAGCCAGATCTTTAGCGCTCCAGATCCCGCCCGCCCGGGTCGTTTCCGCGACCAGCCGTTTTCCTATCGTACCCTGATAAAAGCCCGCTGCACCGTGAGCCGCCAGGGCTTCCAGCGTGCGCGCCAGATCCGGCTGCTTAATGATATAGTCCTCGTGCGGCACCTCATTCCGATATAGAAAAACGGCTGCCGCCGCCTTCGATGCCCGCAGGACGGGCAGACGAAATCTTGCCATGCGTTTATAATATTGCGTCACGGCAAAACCCTTGCGGGCGATACGGATAGCGGGCGCCAGTGACTGGCTCAAGGGCAAGCGACCGTATTTTTGCGCAATATGCACCAGCGCCGCCGGCTCCCCGGGAATCCCCGCCGCCAGTACGCCATTCATCGACAAGCCGGGGATCACCTTGCCCGTCTTATCCTGGTACATTTTTTCATATGCTTTCAGTGGCGCGGTTTCCCGGCCATCGATCATCACAGCCTGCGCCTTACCCGCCTGCTGTAACAGCCAGAAGCCGCCGCCACCCAGCCCGGAGCTATAGGGTTCTACCACCGCCAGAACCGCACTCACGGCCACCGCCGCATCAAACGCATTCCCCCCCGCTTCAAGAATCTCGAAACCGGCCTCGGTCGCCAGCGGCTGGGTGCTGGCAATAGCAGCCGCGTGCCGTGGCACAGCGTAGCCAGGAACAAGCATCGCCAACATGATAAAAGCAGTGAGTACAAAACGCATCATCCCATACTTCTCCTGATAGTCGGGCAACAAGACCCACCTCTTTTTTAGCCCAGGCCTGGTCTCATATGTAAAACCTAAGTGTAGGTTGACAGCAGACTTTATGGGAGACAAGAATAGTCACGAAAGCCGTTGAAGTCTATTATGTCGCATAAATTCTGCTACACGTTATAAGCCGCACCTGGATCTGACTTAGGCGGGGCACGGAAAACAATCAACCGCCTTCCAGCCAGGCGCCGACCCCCTTTCTGCCGGGAAAAGTTAATAAGTTGTAGCGTGATGATGGGGTTTGCTGCAAGCAACGGGAAATTGAACCCGGAGAGATTAAAAACCAGCAAGGAGAAAATGCGTTTTGGGAAAAAACCGACTAGAAGCATTTAGCGACGGCGTTCTCGCTATCATCATCACCATCATGGTGCTGGAAATGAAAGTACCCGAGAGTGCCGAGATTAAGGCCTTGATTCCTGTGTTCCCCGTGTTTCTTAGTTACGTTCTAAGTTTTATTTATATCGGCATCTACTGGAACAATCACCATCATATGTTGCATACCACAAAACATGTGACCGGGTTTATTTTATGGGCCAACCTGCATTTGCTGTTCTGGTTATCACTTTTTCCGTTTGTCACAAGCTGGATGGGAGAAAATAACTTTGACCACGTGCCGACCGCACTCTATGGCGTAGTGCTTTTTATGGCAGCTATCGCATATTTCACCTTACAGAAAGCCATCATTGTAAGCCAGGGATCTGAGTCAATCCTGGCCAAAGCCGTCGGTAGAGACCGCAAGGGAAAACTGTCAACCATTCTCTATGCCGCCGCCGTTTTCGTGGCTTTCTTTAAACCCTGGATCGCCGGTAGCATCTATGTATTAGTTGCGCTGATGTGGCTGATTCCTGACCGCCGGATTGAACGCACGCTGAATGTCACGAAATTATCAGGAGAAATAGATTAAAGCTGTATCTATTCAGCATACTGGGGCGAGGTCGCCAAGCATTGTCCCGCTTACGTTATTTGAGGAAAGGAGTCACACATATAGGTTGGCGCTGAGCCATGATTTTGATGGCGAAAAGCCAATGATAGGCCACGCCTGTTGGGCGACCGAAGGAAGCGCCTCCTGTGGTGCTTCGCGTTGCTCAGCGCCAATCTACATAGAAGGTTCCCTGACAATTATGCTGAATAGTGACTTAAAGCTTACGTTTGGAAGGGGTATCGGCTTAATCGCCGTTCATCAGACTTTCATATTTCTGCTGTAACTCGTCCTTGCTTTCCTTGTGTTCTGGATCGACCAGGATACAGTCAACCGGACAGACCTCGATACACTGGGGTTCATCGTAATGACCGACGCACTCGGTACACAGATTAGGGTCGATTTCATAGATCTCATCACCCTGGGAAATTGCGCTGTTAGGACATTCAGGTTCGCATACATCACAATTGATGCATTCATCGGTAATCATCAAGGACACTAGAAACTCCGGTCAATATATCGAGATCTGCTTATATTATCCCAATCGACTGGCCAGTGCAGCAACAACTTTTGGATGCACAAAGCGGGAGACATCGCCGCCCAGGCTGGCTATTTCGCGCACAAGACTTGAGGATATATAGGCATAGTGTTCAGCTGGCGTGAGAAAGATTGTTTCCACCTCGGGCCTTAACTGCCGATTCATCCCCGCCAGCTGGAATTCGTATTCAAAATCCGAGACGGCGCGCAGACCCCGCAGAATAACCCCGGCCCCCTGTTGCTTCATGAACTCCACCAGCAGGCTGTCGAAGCTGCAAACTTTTACTTCCGGCATGTCGGCCAGCACTTCCTGCACCAGCGCCACGCGTTGCGACAATGGAAACACCGGTTGTTTGCTGCCCCCCTTCGCCACCGCCACGATGACCTGATCAAACAAGCGGGTCGCACGCTGCACCAGATCCGTATGCCCGTTAGTAACGGGATCAAACGTACCGGGATAGATGGCGATCGTATTCATAGTGGCGTTGGGTCATGTTACAGACTCAGCCACATAGCCGAGTCAGTCAGCGGGGCACAGTCTACCCTTGATCGGCATACCGCACCAGATAATAGGCTATCTGTCCGGCACTTTTCTGTCGATGAATCGTCCATGCCACTGGCAGGCCTGGCAGCGCCTCGTCACGGCTGACTTCAAAATAGAGGTAGCCCTGTCGGCTCAATGCATCCTGCTCATACAGGCTGTCGATACAGGGCTGTAACAAGCCCTGATGATAGGGGGGGTCCAGAAAAATCAGATCAAAACAGTCATCGAGGGGCTGCAAATACTGCAGGGCTTCACACTGTTGCAGTTGGACGCGCTCGGCGGCCTGCAGCAGATCGATGTTTTGCTGCAGGCGGGTGATCACCTGCGGCTGGCTATCAACCAACACCGCCTCGGCTGCACCGCGTGACAGGGCTTCAAGTCCGAGTGCGCCGCTGCCGGCAAACAGATCCAGGCACCGCGCATGACGAATCATGGGCGTCAGCCAGTTGAACACGGTTTCCCGCACCCGATCCGGTGTCGGCCGCAGCCCCGGCAGATCCGGAAAGGCCAGCTTGCGACCACGCCAGTCACCGCCGACGATGCGCAATTGATTGCGCGTGCCGGCGGCTCTGCCTTTATTTGCCGCTTTTCTGCGGCGCATTACCACCTACCAGGACGGTCACCAGCTTATCCGGGCGAATGCGGCGGCGGAAGGCATCCTGAACCCTGGCGGCCGTCACCGCTTCGACATTGGCGTTAAAGGTTTCAAGGTAATCCAGAGGTAAATTATAAAAACCAATCATAGCGATATATCCGATGATGTCCTTGTTGCTGTCAATGCGTAACGGAAAGCCACCGGTAATGTTTTTAATCGCCTGCTGCATTTCCTCTTTTGTCGGTCCTTTTTTAATAAAATTCCGCAAAGTTTTATCCAACAACGCCAATGCTTCATCCCGTTGATCGTTACTGGTCTGCAGCCCCATCTGGAAGGGGCCAAGTCCACGCATGGGGATAAAATAGCTATAGCTACTGTAGGCCAGGCCCCGCTTCACGCGAATTTCTTTCATGATACGGGAACCAAAACCGCTGCCCCCAAGGATATGGTTACCCACATAGAGGGCGAAGTAATCAGGATCGCCACGACGTAGTCCCGGCTGTCCTACCAGGATATGCGTCTGGGTCGAAGGATACGTTTTTTTCAGAACCTGTGCTTTTTTCAGTGCCGTTACCGGCGCCAATGCGGGCGCATGCTGTCCTTTGGGCAGTTTGCCAAGCAGCTTATTGGCCAGTTGTCTGGCCTGCTTGAGATCGACATCACCGACTATCGCAATCACGGCATTTTTCGCGACATAATAATGTCGGTAGAACGCCTGTACATTCTTGCGATTTATCGACTTGACGCTGTCTTTTGTACCCAGTGGCGGCGACGCATAAGGATGCTGTCCATAGAGTGCCCGATAAAACATTTTATCCGCAATGGCCTCAGGCGATTGCAACTGCGCCTTGAGTGCAATCAGAGTCTGCCGACGAATCCGCGCCAGCTCCTTATTATCAAAACGAGGCTGTGTCAGTATGGCCTGTAAAGTAACGATGGCCTTGTTCAGTAATTTTCGATCCTTCAGGCTGCGCAGGCTCAGCCCCGCCATATCGCGCATAGCAAAGGTGGAGAACTCCGCGCCAACGCTGTCGAAGCGCGCTGCCAGTGCATTGGTATTCCATCTACCCGCACCTTTGGACAACATATTGTTGGTCAGAAGCGCCAGCCCTGCCTGCTGACCATCGCGGGCACTGCCCGCATCAAAAACAATGCGCACATCCACCATGGGTAGCTGTGGCGCATACACATATAGTACTTTGGCGCCATTGTTCGTCTTCCAGGTCTGGATTCTGGGCGCGCGCTCGGCGCTGACGGCCACCTGGTTCAGCATTAGCAGAATAAAGGTAATGGCAAGTATTCGTATTCTTTTTGCAAAGCTCATATTCTTTCCTGAAATAAATTACCCCGCTGCAAGCAAACGGTGTATTAAATTGTAGGTTGGGTAGAACGAAGCGAAACCCAACAAGCGAGCGTAACGATGGGTTCCGCTTCGTTCTACCCATCCTACCGTTTTTCGCTGCAAGCAACGGGGAATTGCACCCAATAGCGATTTAAAGAGAACTAATGAGAATGTGACGACGCAGATGCAGCGCTATTCAGCGGTTGCGGCTCCAGCACGGCCACCGTCAGGCTGTTTTCCTGCAGATATTTTTTCGCCACCTGCTGCACCTGTTCGGCGGTAATCGCACGCACCTTGTCGGCGTATTCATTCATACGCTGCCAGCCCAGCCCCACCGTTTCCAGAGTGCCCAGTTGCATGGCCTGATAGAACAGCGAATCCCGTTCGTAAACTTTGCCCGCGACCACCTGGGCTTTGATGCGCGCCAGTTCCTGCGCCGTGACCCGCTTGTCTTTTAAGCGCTGCAACTGTACCAGGATAGCCTTTTCGACTTCCGCCACCGAGTGACCGGCAGCCGGGGTGGCATCCAGCGTAAAAAGTCCGGGCAGACGGGCATAGAGGTTGTAACCTGCATCGGCGCTGACCGCGATCTGCTGTTTGCGCACCAGTTCTTTGGGGAAGCGGGCGCTGTCGCCGCCACTGAGGATTCCGGCCAGAACTTCCAGCGCATAGGGTTCCCATTCTTTTTTTGCCGTTTTCAGTACCGGCACCTTGTAGCCCATCAACAGGTAGGGCAGTTTGGCGGGAACGCGAACGGTGATCCGGCGGGGGCCTTTTTGTGGCGCTTCGATGCGTGGTTTGACGGGCCGCAGCCTGGACGGCGGAATAGCGGCAAAATATTTTTGCGCCAGCTTCAGTACGTCATCGGCCTTAACATCGCCGACCACCACCAGGGTGGCGTTGTTGGGAGCATACCAACGTGCATACCAGGGTCTGAGATCCCCGACATTAAGATTATGCAGATCATTTATCCAGCCGATGACGGGGTGATGATAAGGACTGCTGATCCAGGCGGCGGCATTGAATTTTTCATCTACCAGGGCATCCGGTTTATCCTCGGTGCGCATCTGCCGCTCTTCCATCACTACTGCCAGCTCCTTTTTAAATTGTTTCGGCAACAAGGTCAGATTGCGCATGCGATCCGCTTCCAGCTCAAAGCTGATGGGCAGGCGGCTCTTTTCCAACTGCTGGAAATAGGCCGTATAATCACGCCCGGTAAAGGCATTTTCACGACCGCCGTTTTCGGCAATAATTCTTGAGAACTCGCCGGGCCCATGTTTTTTCGTGCCCTTGAACATCATATGCTCCAGAACATGAGAAATGCCGGTGATGCCATCGTGCTCGTAGCTGGATCCCACCTTGTACCAGATCTGCGAGACCACGACCGGTGCGCGATGATCTTCCTTGACCAGCAGCTTGAGGCCGTTTTTGAGCGTGAATTCATGCACCGCGCTTTCGCTGTGCGCGGCGCCATCTGATGCCAGCGCCACGGAAGAAATACCGGTAAAGACTAAAAGCCCCAGCATCATCGCCCGGAGCATAGTAATACATCGTTGCATCGTCATGGGTTCCCCATTTTGTGGTGAGTCCAGGTGCCTGCATAAGCCTGGGCGTGGTAGGATATCGTATTTCGGCATGTTGCCGACAGATAATACCGGCAGTCCCCGCTGCCTGCACTACGACCCCAAATAGCATGTTTAGTTTCAGAAAATCAAAAACCGTCGGCGATAATGAATCCGATAGCGCCACCACTGGTGCGGCAGCCGCACAACGTCCCGCTACGGAAACTAAAAAGCCCGGCCTGATCGGTCGTCTCAGACAAGGACTATCACGCACCCGATCCAACCTTACCGAAGGGATCGCAACTCTGGCGCTGGGTCACAGGGCCATCGACGATGAGTTGCTGGAAGACATTGAAACTCAACTGCTTACTGCCGATGTAGGGGTGGATGCTACCCGCCGGATTATCGACAACCTGACCCGGCGCATTTCACGCAAGGAACTCAGAGATGCCGAGGCGCTGATCAGCGCACTGAAAGACGATATGGCCGCTATTCTGGCTCCCTGCTCCCAGCCATGGCAGACTGAAACACCTTCGCCCACTTACGTCATTCTCATGATCGGCATCAATGGCGCCGGCAAAACCACCACTATCGGCAAACTGGCCAAATACCTGCAAAATCAGGGCCGGTCGGTGATACTGGCGGCGGGTGATACTTTTCGCGCCGCCGCCGTGGAACAGTTGCAGGCCTGGGGTGAACGCAACGATATTCCGGTCATCGCCCAACAGAGTGGCGCCGACAGCGCCTCGGTGATCTACGATGCCCTGGCAGCCGCCCGGGCGCGGGGTATCGATGTGCTGATTGCTGATACCGCCGGGCGTCTGCACACCCAGAGTAACCTCATGGAAGAGCTGAAAAAAATTAAACGGGTTATGGCCAAGCTTGATAGCCACGCGCCGCACGAGGTTATGCTGGTAGTCGATGCTGGAACCGGCCAGAACGCGCTTAATCAGGCCAGTGAATTTCATCAGGCGGTGGGGCTCACCGGTATTAGTTTGACCAAGCTCGACGGCACCGCCAGGGGCGGGGTGATTTTTGCGATTGCCAACAAATTGCAAATTCCTATTCGTTTTATTGGTGTTGGTGAAGGTATCGACGATCTGCGTCCCTTCGATGCCCGCGAGTTTGTCGGCGCGCTGTTCGGGGACGACTGAATGATCCGCTTCAGCCACGCCTGCAAACGTTACCCCGGGGGTTACGACGCCCTGAACCAGGTGAACTTCCACATACCCCGGGGACAGATGGCGTTTTTAACCGGCCACTCCGGCGCGGGCAAGAGCACCCTGCTGAAACTGATCGCCCTGCTCGAACGCGCCAGCCGCGGACAGGTATTTGTCAACGGTCGGAATCTGGCCAAAATCAGCCGCAGGCGCATCCCCTTTTTTCGGCGCAACATCGGCATCATTTTTCAGGATCACCAGCTACTGTTCGACCGTACGGTATTCGATAACGTCGCCCTGCCGCTAATCATCGCTGGCTTACCACGACGGGATATCGGCAAACGGGTGCGTGCGGCGCTGGACAAGGTAAATTTATTGAAAAAGGAAAAAGTCTATCCCATCACTCTCTCAGGGGGGGAACAGCAGCGCGTAGGTATTGCGCGTGCGGTGGTCAACAAGCCGCCGTTGCTACTGGCCGACGAACCTACCGGCAATCTCGACCCGGAACTCTCGCGTGAGGTCATGCACATCTTTGAAGACTTCAGTCAGGTCGGCGTCACGGTGCTGGTGGCCAGTCACGATCTGGATCTGATTTCACAATTACCTTACCGCCAGCTCAGCCTGAAAGGCGGACGCCTGGTCGCGGATACCGACCCCTCACCGCGGAAGCTGGCCGGATGAGCAGGCTGGATATCGCAGCCCGCAGTCAAACGCTATTGCTGCGGCACCTGCAGGTTTTTTTCTATAGCCTGGGGCAGCTCAGCCGCCATCCTCTGTCCTTGTTTATGACCGCCGCCGTGATCGGCATCGCTCTGGCGCTGCCCACCGGCCTGCATGTGCTGTTGCAGAACGCCCAGCAGATCAGCGGCCGCTGGGATGGCAGCGCACAGATTTCCCTGTTCCTGAAAAAATCGGTTACTGACCGGCAGGCCCGGGACCTGGCCCGCCAGTTGCGCCAGCGTGATGAGATTGCCAGCGTCAGCTACATCTCACGAAAACAGGCGCTGAAGGAATTTCAACAGCAGTCCGGCTTTGGCGATGCCCTCAAAGCCCTCAAAAAGAATCCTCTGCCCTCGGTACTCATTATCCAGCCCACACTGGCGCGCAGTAAACCTGAGCAGACGGCCACGCTGCTCGGCCAGTTGCGCCGGGATAGCCAGGTCGATGTCGCTCAACTGGATATGCAGTGGCTGAAGCGTCTGTACGCCATCATGGACATCATCCGCCGCGGCGTGCTGGTGCTTGCTGGCCTGCTAGCGCTGGCGGTGCTATTGGTGGTAGGCAATACGATTCGTCTGGCGATCCAGAACCGCCGCAATGAAATCGTGGTCATGAAACTCATCGGTGGGACGGATGCTTTCATTCGCCGTCCTTTTCTTTACACGGGTTTCTGGTATGGTTTCTTTGGCGCCATACTGGCCTTTATTATGGTTTACACGGCCCTGCTGTTGCTCAGCGGCCCGGTGGAAAAACTGGCGATCCTCTACCACAACCGTTTCGAACTGTCCCGCCTGGATTTCGGCACGGCCCTGGTGCTGCTGGTCTCAGGTGTTATGCTGGGGCTGGTGGGTTCCTGGCTGGCGGTAGGACGCCATCTTCGCGACATAGAACCTGGCTGATATAGTTTGCCTATGCTTCTGGAATTTCTCTAAAAATGCAGACAAACATTCAATATTTCCTCAGGCTGCCGATATAAGTTTCTACACACTTTTATTATGTACCGGAAACCCATGTCCGAGCACAGAACCTGCATCCTGGTCGTCGACGGCTCCTCTGTATCCCGCGAAATTCTGTCCCGAATTCTGCGGGAGGAGCTGGGCAACACCGAAATTATCAATTGTAAATCCGGGGCCGAGGCGATGAAGCTGATCGCCGAGAAAAATGTCGATCTGGTGACCACCGCGCTGCTGCTGGCGGACATGGACGGCCTGGCCCTGAGCCGTAAGATCCGCGATACCTTTCAACACCCCTTCATCCCGCTTGTGGTGGTCTCCGGTGATGCTGATGACCGTTTGCTGCGTGAGGGTTTCGAGGCTGGTGTCACAGATTATTTTGACAAATCAAATGGTTACAGAGCCTTCGGCAAGTTCATCCAGGGCTTCTTGCAGCGCAATTCCGGTCTCATGGGCAATATCCTGTTCATCGAGGACAGCCGCACCGCTGCCGCCGTGGTAATGAAAATGCTGGAGAAAAACAGCCTCCAGGTTACTCATGTGCGCTCGGCGGAGATCACCCTGGGCATGATTGAAAAATCACTGAAGGCGGGATCCGACAGCCCTGCCTTTGATCTGGTGATTACCGATTTTTACCTGGAAGGCGCTATGACCGGTGGCGATCTGCTGCACGCTATTCGCGCCAGGTATCATCTGTCGCAACAGGAGTTGCCAGTGCTGGTGCTCACCGGCAGTGACGATCCCAGCACTCAGGTGGAGATTTTCCATGCTGGCGGCAATGATTTTGTCCATAAACCGATCATCGAGGAAATTCTCGTCGCCCGGGTGCGCGCCCTGCTGCTGATTAAGCACCAGTTCGATGCCCTCAAGAAACAGGCTGAAACCATGCGATGGATCGCGGCCACTGACAGTCTCACGGGTGTACGCAGTAAACGCTACCTGGTTGATAATGGAGAGAAATTTATCCGATCACCGGAAAATCAGGGCGTCTGGGCCATCGTCATTGATATCGATCACTTCAAGAGCGTCAACGACAATCTCGGCCACATCACGGGTGATCATGTTCTGGCCGAACTGGGGGAATTTCTCAACAGTCATTTTCCCGACGATATGGCCGTGCGCTTCGGCGGCGAGGAATTTTGCCTGCTGGTGAAAAACTGCAACCGCGAAACGATTCTAAAACGTAGCGAGGAGCTGCGCCGGCAGGTTGAGAACCTGAAACCCGCCGGGCTGGAGATCAGCATCAGCCTGGGCGTCGCCGGCGTAGAGGAGCACCCTGGCGCCAACCTCACCCAGTTGATCGCCCTGGCTGACAAAAGCCTGTATTTTTCCAAAGAGGCCGGTCGCAATCGCGTCAGTATCGATGGACCCAACGGCCCCGAGTCATTACCTGCATCCTCTTCTATTCCAGACTCCCATCAGGGCTGAAGTTTCCTCTTTTTCCACTATAATGCTTCCCTAATATTGAACTTTTTTGTATATTGGCACTCACAGATGACGAGTGCTAATATATCACTATCTTCAAACAAAGAGGGTTGACCATCATGAGCAAGAATCTGGCAATGCAACTGGCGGTTCCCGTGGGTCATTCAACTGGCAGCCTGGAAACCTATATTCAGGCGGCGCGCAGCATTCCTATTCTCAGCGCTGAAAAAGAAAAGGAGTTAGCTCTGCGTCTGCACGAGCAGGGCGATCTGGATGCCGCTCAGGAACTGATTATGTCCCATCTTCGTTTTGTCGTACACATCGCCAAGAGTTACAGCGGTTATGGCTTGCCGCAGGCGGATCTAGTACAGGAAGGTAACATCGGCCTGATGAAGGCGGTCAGACGTTTTAATCCTGATTTCGGCGTACGCCTGGTGTCATTTGCCGTGTACTGGATCCGCGCAGAAATCCATGAGTACGTGCTGCGCAACTGGCGCATCGTCAAGGTAGCGACCACCAAGGCGCAACGCAAACTATTTTTCAATCTACGCAGCAAGAAAAAAAGTCTGGGCTGGCTGAACCACAAAGAGGTAGGTGCGATTGCCGATGATCTGGGCGTCAGCCGCAAGGACGTGCTGGAAATGGAATCCCGAATGAGTGGTGTCGATATGGGCTTCGACGAACCCGATAGCGATGACGATAATAACACGGTCGCACCAGTCACCTATTTACAGGATATGAGTCAGGAACCGGCTTCGCAGATTGAGGCCAGCAACTGGAAAGAACACAACCATGCACGGCTGAGCAATGCCCTGGCCTGTCTGGATGATCGCAGTCGTGATATTATCCAGCAACGCTGGCTGACAGAAGACAAGTCCACCCTGCATCAACTGGCCGATACTTACCAGATTTCCGCCGAGCGCATCCGGCAACTGGAAAACAACGCTATCAAAAAGCTGAAAAACGCGCTGGCGGCATAAATTCCTGAGGGTCCCAACAGGGACCCTTTTTCTATCATTTAAAAAAACTCTGATCACTTCCGTTCGCCCTGAGCTTGTCGAAGGGTGTAGTATGCAAATTAATGCCGTTCGCCCTGAGCTTGTCGAAGGGTGTAGTATGCAAATTAATGCCGTTCGCCCTGAGCTTGTCGAAGGGTATATGGTTTCCTCCGTTCACGATTCGACAAGCTCACCACGAACGGAAGAATTAATCCACGTTCCCTTAAGTTTCTATCAACATTTGTTTTATTTGCATGTCATCATCCACCACCGCGACGCCTAAAGTGGGTTTCATCAGCTTGGGTTGCCCCAAGGCGCTGGTGGATTCCGAGCAAATCCTCACCCGTCTGCGAGACGAAGGTTATACCCTCACTCCTGATTATGATGATGCCGAACTGGTGGTGGTGAACACCTGCGGCTTCATCGATAGCGCGGTAGAGGAATCACTGGACGCCATCGGCGAAGCCCTGCATGAAAACGGTAAGGTCATTGTCACCGGCTGCCTGGGCGCAAAAGCCGACACCGTACTTGAGCAGCATCCCCAGGTGCTGGCCGTCACCGGCCCCCACGCGCTGAATGAGGTCATGCAGGCCGTCCATGCGCATCTTCCCAAACCGCATGATCCCTTTAGCGATCAGGTGCCCGCTGCCGGCATCAAGCTGACGCCTGAGCATTATTCCTATCTGAAAATATCCGAAGGCTGCAACCACCGTTGCAGTTTCTGTATCATCCCGGCGCTGCGTGGCGATCTGATCAGCCGTCCTGTGGGCGAAGTTATGCGCGAAGCCGAGGCACTGGCGGAAAGGGGTGTCAAAGAACTCCTGGTGGTCTCCCAGGACACCAGCGCCTATGGCGTAGATATCAAATATCGAACCGATTTCTGGGGCGGGCGCCCCGTCAAAACCCGTCTGACGGAACTGGCGCAAGCACTAAGCGAACTGGGGATCTGGATTCGCCTGCACTATGTCTATCCCTATCCTCATGTAGACGAACTGATTCCACTGATGGCGGAAAGAAAAATTTTGCCCTATCTGGACGTACCCCTGCAACATGCCAGCCCGCGCATACTCAAGGCTATGAAACGCCCGGCCAATATTGAAAACACGCTGGAACGGATTCAAGGCTGGCGCGAAATCTGTCCGGACATCACGCTACGCAGCACCTTCATCACCGGCTTCCCCGGTGAAACCGAGCAGGACTTTGACGAGCTGCTGCAATTTCTGAACGAAGCCCGGCTGGACAGGGTTGGTGCTTTTACTTACTCGGCGGTTGAGGGCGCTGACGCCAACGCGCTTGCCGATCCCGTTGCCGATGAAGTCAAACAGGATCGATTAGAGCGACTGATGACCTTGCAGGCACAAATCAGCTCAGAAAAACTCGCCGCTAAAGTCGGTCAGGAAATAACCGTGCTGGTTGACGGCTACAGTGACGATGGACTGCTACTCGCCCGTTCCGCCGCCGATGCGCCCGAAGTCGATGGCGTCGTGATACTCGATGGCGTGGAAGAAACAAAGCCCGGTGAGTTTCTCAAGGTCACGGTGACCGGTGCCACCGAGCATGATTTAATTGCAACTGAGCAGTGATTAAGCATTCTAACCTTGAATCCTGGCTGCTCAGCTTTCCAGTTTGGTGTGTCCTAACAAGCAATTGAATGGCTCTCAGATTCTTTGTTTGCCGGTAAATCAACAACCACCCGCAGAGCGGGTGGTATGATGAAAGCCCCTGGAAGGGGCTATGGTTAACGTTAAACGCTTGCCCACCTCATTCGCTCCTGGCACTTTATGTCGCCTTTGTAGGGTGGGCACGGGGTTTGTGCCCACCCTACCCTATCCATATAATGCTTAACCTAAACCGGTTGTCCCTCTTTCTCATGACGGCTTCCTCATAAAACTTGCTCATTCAAAAAAACTATCCTCCTCTCTGCACGACAAAACGGCAGCGCCTTTTCGAGTCTCACCGCCAGAGGCGAGGGTTTACC
>CAZQVV010000019.1:0-25134 GCA_964596835.1 uncultured Thiohalophilus sp.
CCTCGTTCGCTTGTCCAGGATAGTTTATACGCTGGTCAAACTCTGAACAGTATATACCCAGTCAATTTTGTCGAGCAATAAAAACAAAAAGTATAATCCCAGCGGGAATGTCCACTGCCAGAATAGCGGTGGAGCCAGACAGTCAAAAGTATATTCCCTGCCCCTGTCTTTTTCTGCACAGCCAAGCACATACTGATAATAATACTGTAGAGAACCGGTTATCCTCTGGTAAAGATTCTTTCCCCCCCTCACCCGGTTCTCATTTTCATCTTTAATTCGCACCGGCATCTTGGCCAGTTTCCCTACCGCTTCCAGCCCCATCGCCAGTCTCAACACCATTTTCTCCCGTTCCAGACCCGCATATGCAAAGGGCGCCGTCAACCAGTAGATGGCAGCAATCAGCTGGTTCTGATTCAGACTGGCCAGCAGGTAATTAACCGCAAGCACAATCAGCACCAGGGAAAAAATTCTGTCCAGCCCCGCCGCAATACCGGAGGGAAGGAACGCAAAAAGATACGCCGGGGGATTTAACTGAGAGGCGTCCGGCGTCATCCAGAAATAAAGAACAAGAATAGAAAGGAAAAACCAGCGCAACCGTAACAGCATGGTGTACGCCCGTGGCAAAAAATCTACCGGCGAATAAAAATAAAGTCCGAATAATAAGCCCAGGCCTGAAAGCAACTGTCCCGCATTCGCGCGGGACAGGCAGGCCACAAAGACCAGGAAACAGATTATCCGGATAACCGGATGCATGCTCATGCAATTTGTTGAATCAACTGCTGTGCTTCCTGTTTCTGCTCATCATTGCCTTCATCCAGCACCTCATCAAGGATGCTGCGCGCACCTTCCGGATCGCCCATGTCGATATAGGCGCGCGCCAGATCAAGTTTTGTAGCAACTTCATCCCCCCCTGCGGCAAGATCCAGCATCGCAGCATCAGAGGCTTCTTCAACCTCCAGCGACAAATCAGCCGCCGTATCCTCACTGTCATTATCAATGGCATCAGAACCCAGACTCTCGTCCAGATCAATCGCCAGGCCTTCATCATTCAGTTCAAGATCATCCCCATCCCCGGCACCATCCTCTTCCGGACTTTCTGCCTCATCCAGATTCAAATCAATGGCGGTATCCTCATCTTCAGGAACAACGATATCAGAATCATCCAGGTTGATAACCATAGTATGATCGGCTTCATCGGCAGCCACTTCCAGTGAGTCACTCGAAGCTTCATCCGTGTCAAGTGAAAACTCAAGATCTGGGCTGCCCTGATTCTTATTCTGATCTGCAGCATCTGATTCATCAAGATCAAGACTAAAATCCAGCCCCGTACTATCGTCTACCTGCAAATCCACATTTGTTTCATCACTGGCATCAATTTCAAAATCCAACCCATCAACTTCCGTTGCCGATGCAGACTGTTCCTTCTCTGTGTCAAGACCTGTATCGAGATTGAAATCAAGACCCGTGTCCGGTTCCACCGGCATCGCCATTTCAGTGGTTGACGGCTCAGAAGATTCTACACCCGTATCGTCAGCGGTAGTGCTATCCGAATCAAGGTTAAAATCCAGACCAGAATCCGTTTCTGTTTTTTCTGCTTCAGGCAAATCATCCAGGTCAAAATTCAGCTCACCGGTTTCGTCTTTTACCGGCTCCAGCTCTTCAGCCTGGAAGACCCCTGTTTCCAGACCAATGTCCATGATTTGACTGTCGGACAAATTGGCGCTGCTATTCTCTTCTGCGGGCAATCCATCACTGGCTGCAGGCGCAACGACATCTCCCCTGAACAAGGGATTATCCGGCGCCAGCTCCTTACCCATGAAAAGTACTTTTTCCCACATGGAATCAGTATTGGCATTTTCGCCCAGGCTGGCATAAAAATCTTCTGCCGCCGATTCAAATGCAGCCTGATTTTTGGTCGCATTGTAGAGTTCCAGCAATTTGAGTTTCAGTTCTTTACGCGAAGGATCATTTTCCATTGCTTCCGTCAAACGTTCCTCTGCGGCTTCATAACGACCATAGGCCATAAAGACATCAGCTTCGGTAAGTGGATCCACTTCGCTGTCTTCTGTCTGAATGGCACTGGCACCACTTACGGCAAAATCACTGAGAAATGAGGATTCCTCTTCTTTGGCTTCAGCCTGATCGGCACTCACTGAACTCGGTTCACCGGCAAGAATACTTTCCTGGAAACCAGCCTGACCCTGCTTACGGCGACGAATGACAATGATCATCAAAATAATGAGCACCAACAGGACCGGCAGACCGACAAAGAGTAGCAGCGAGCCGCCGGCCATGGAACCCAGCATACCGGTGAGAGTGGCGGCAATCGTCGCAAATACGCCCTTGACTGTCGTCATAAAACCCGCTTGCTGCTCAGGTGCCGACAACGGCGCAACAACAGGAGCGGGTGGCTGAACCGGCTTGGTTCCGGCTGGCGCTGGCGTCACCTCGGGGGCGGTTTTCTCCTTTGCAGCCGGTTGTTCCTGAGCGGGCGTCGATTCCGACCGCGTGCTTTCTATGCTGCTGCTTTCACTGTTTTCACCCGTCATGGGCTTTTTTGTTACTGCAGGCGCTTCTGTCGCGGCCTTGGCCGCAACAACTTTTTCCTTGGTTTTATCCGTTTTTTGGGCCATTTGCTGCACGGCAGCCAGTTCCGTATCCTGGATAGAGATGGCGCGTTGCATATTAGCCAGTTCATCCTGCTGTTTCTTAATCTCCCTGTTCAGCGCCTCATCCGCGCCCCCCATGGCTTTCGCATCCGAACGTAGCTGGCGCAGCTCTTCTTTAAGCGTCGCAACTTCGCCATTCACTCCGGTATCCGCCAGGCCTTCACCTGCACTCAGCGATTTACTACTCGGCGCGGCAACGGTCAGTTCACCGCTGTTACTCGCTTTACCCCTGTTTGCCGGAGCTTCAAGATCGCCAGCAACAATGGGTTGCGGCGTCTTCGCCGCTGCTGCCACCAGATTCCGACGATAACGTTCCCATTCTTCTGTCTGAGTGCGGTAGGCGGCATGCGCCTCACCGTCACTCATGGCCTGCAGCAGGGCAGGATCATCAATCCGCAGAACATGGCCGATTTTCAGTCGATTGACGTTACCCCCGCTAAAGGCACCAGGGTTGTTTTTAAGCAAGGCCATCATAATCTGGTAAATACTGGCTGACTTACCCCCCGCCTGTAGTTTCTTCGCCACTGTCCAAAGATTATCACCCCTGCGGGTAATGCCGTAATCCAGTTTGCCCTGCGCTATGGATTCAGATTCAGACGTCTGTGCATGCTGATTTTCATGATATTTCGTCAGAGGAATGCGCGGGAACAGTTCGCCGTCATCGCTGAAAGCACGGGTCTTTTCCTTTGCAGAAACCTCTGCTGTGGCGGTCGTCGGAGATTCTGTTTTGATCTGCTGCTTCGACAGTGCTCCTGCACCCGCCTGGAGAGACTCCGGTTTAGCGACGGTTTCACCCGGTGAAGCCGTTTTTTCCGGCGTCTGCTCCTGTGATGGAACCGCCTTTTCCTTTGCCGGTAACTTTTTGACCGCTACGGGCGCAGGAAGAGGCTCGGGTTCTGGCTCTCGGGTAATCCGCGCAGGCTGGGTGACTTCGGGGGTAGCAATAACAGCCGGTTGTTTCAGCACCCGGCCAGGGGGATCCAGCAATACGGTATATTCGCGCAGAATACGACCGTTATACCAGTTGAGTTCAAGCAGGAAATTAAGAAAAGGTTCGCGCACCGGCTGGGGGGTGCTCAGATGTATATAGTAAGTATCATCCGCCCGGCTTTTGATTTTCATGGTGATGGAATTCAGGAAAGCAGGACGATCAACGCCAGCATGCAAAAATGCTTCACGAGAAGCCAGTTTCACGGTCAGCCCGCTGACATCATCCACATTGGCTGAAAGCAGTTCAATATCGGCATTCAATGGCTCATCGAGTGCAGAATTAAGTTTAATATTGCCAAGCCCCAGGGCACTGGCAACCAGGGGCATTACTATCAAGATGCATGCTGTTAAAAATCCAGGCAGCTTACGCAGCATATTAAAACCTCTCCTATCCGTCACGCTTATGACGTAATCCTGAGCCAAATTCGTCCAACTTCTCTATCCGATAGTAAAGTCAGGGAAGTGACAGAGCAAACGTAGCAATTTCTATTTATTTTTCAAAAACTTACCAGTTCTAGCTTTGAATGGCCTTTACAAGTCTTCAGTAACTATAGCTTATAAATAGTCTTTTACCAAAATTTCCACCATTTGAATACCCTTAAAGTGTGAATCCCTGGTGAATATTCCTGGCTGAATATTCGCCCTGTTGCTGCGATTATCACCGGTCGCCGGAAAAATAATACACTACCCCGCAGGAAGCTGCGGAGTATCAGACTCAGAGCTGAAGTATCCCCACGAATATTTTCTAAAAATCAAAAGCTTATCTCTCCGCAAATGAACGCGAATATAAGGCAAAAGCATTCAGTGTTGCATTCTGGCCGCAGGCACATCAACATAAAATATTGGCGTTTATTGGCGGATATTTCTTTTAGCTGTTTAATTTTAAACATTATTTTGTGGGGATACCTCAGGACTCAGAGAGATTAAAAACACGCCTTATTATCTTGTCAACAAAATCCGCAGCATCCGCCGCAGGGGTTCTGCCGCCCCCCATAGCAGCTGATCACCCGCGCTAAAGGCAGAGAGAAAATCCTTGCCCAGCGTCAGTTTGCGCAGACGGCCGATAGGTACGCTCAGGGTACCGGTGATCGCCGCTGGGGTCAGTTCTTTCATGCTCCGCTCACGCTCATTGGGAACCACTTTCACCCACTCGTGGGCTTCAGCCAGCATGCTTTCGATTTCATCCAGGGGAACGTCTTGTTTCAGTTTGATGGTCAGTGCCTGGGAATGGGAACGCATCGCCCCGATGCGCACACAGATCCCGTCAATCGGGATGAGCTGCTGCCTGCCCAGGATCTTGTTGGTCTCCACCTCGGCCTTCCATTCTTCCCGGCTCTGACCCGTTTCAAGCTGACTGTCGAGCCAGGGGATCAGGCTGCCCGCCAACGGCACACCCCAGTTGTCTGTCGGATAGTCATCGCTGCGCATATGCGCCGTGACCTGCCGGTCAATTTCCAGAATAGCCGAAGCCGGATCATCGAGCAGCTTGCCGACCGAATCCCGTAGCGATCCCATCTGTTGTAATAGTTCCCGCATGTTCCGCGCCCCGGCGCCGGACGCCGCCTGGTAGGTCATGGGGACAATCCATTCAATCAAATCCTGCTGGAACAACCCGGCCAGCGCCATGAGCATCAAACTCACGGTACAGTTGCCGCCGGCAAAGGTGTTGACTCCCTTGTTCAAAGCGTCCTTGATAACATCCCGATTGACGGGATCCAAAACGATGATGCTGTCGTCCTGCATGCGCAGGGTGGAAGCGGCATCGATCCAGTAGCCCTTCCAGCCTGCCGCACGCAGTTTGGGATAAACGTCTTCGGTATAACCCCCTCCCTGGCAGGAGAGAATCACCTCCATGGCTTTCAGTTCATCGATATTTTTTGCATCTTTCAGGGCAGGCACATCCTTGCCCACATCCGGCCCTAACTGACCGATCTGCGAAGTGGTAAAGAAAATCGGCTCAATCAGATCAAAGTCCTTTTCCTCGCGCATACGCTGCATCAGCACCGAGCCCACCATGCCGCGCCAACCTATTAAACCGACTCTTTTCATTGCCCTGCCTCGGATTAGTTTTCTATGTTCAAATAATTATTAAGTGACGAGTAGCGAGGGACGAGGAAAACTGTTTAGACCTCGTCACTCGTCACTCGCTACTCGTCACTGTTGCTGCATCGCAGCAACGACCGCATCACCCATTTTCGCCGTGCCGACTTTCTTCATGCCTTCACTGAATATATCCTGGGTGCGCAGGCCTTGATCCAATACGCGGTTGACCGCCTGTTCAATGCGATCCGACAAGGCGGTTTCATCCAGGCTGTAGCGCAGCATCATGGCCACGGACAGAATGGTCGCCAAAGGATTCGCCACACCCTGCCCGGCGATGTCCGGCGCCGAGCCGTGAATCGGTTCATACATGCCTTTGCTGTTGGCATCCAGGGATGCCGAGGGCAGCATACCGATAGAGCCAGTAAGCATAGCGGCGCAATCAGACAAAATATCACCGAACATATTCGTGGTCACCATCACATCGAACTGCTTCGGCGCGCGCACCAGTTGCATGGCGGCATTGTCCACGTACATATGGCTCAGTTCAATCTCTTTGTAATCTTCACCAACCCGGTTGACGACTTCGCGCCAGAGTTCGGTACATTCGAGCACATTGGCTTTATCCACTGAACAAACGCGGCTATCACGCTTGCCGGCAATATCAAACGCCACCTTAGCGATACGTTCGACTTCCGACTCGCGATAGACCAGGGTGTTGTAACCTTCCTTTTCGCCATTGTCGAGCGTGCGCACGCCTCTGGGCTGACCAAAGTAAATTCCACCGGTCAACTCACGCACGATCATGATGTCCAGCCCGGAGACGACTTCGGCCTTTAGTGTTGACGCATCCGCCAGTTGCGGATAGAGAATGGCCGGACGCAGATTGGCGAACAATTCCAGTTCAGCGCGCAACCCCAGCAGCCCCTTTTCCGGACGCACCGTAATATCCAGCGATTCCCACTTATAACCACCCACCGCCCCGAGCAAAAGCGAGTCGGCCTCTTTCGCCAGTTTCAGCGTGTTCTCCGGCAAGGGTGAGCCGCTATCGTCATAGGCCGCACCGCCCACCAGGGCTTCTTCCAGCTCCACCTTCAAACCAAAGTCTTTTTTTAGGCAGCCGAGCACCTTCACCGCTTCAGCAACGATTTCCAGGCCAATCCCGTCGCCGGGAAGGATTAAAATTTTCTTTGTCATGTTAAATATCCACTAAATTGTATTCTGTGATTTAACGCAGAGAACGCGGAGGCACAAAGGCGCAGAGATTTTAAGAATAAACATCCCCGGGGCCAAGCCCTCTCGCTTTCGCTCGACTTTCTCGTTCCTCGAAAGCGGGATATTACCCTGTAAGTTTTTATTTACACGCCCCAAGGGGCGGGGAATAAAACCCCAGGAGATTTAAATATTTTTCTCTGCGTCTCCGCGACTCCGCGTTCTCTGCGTTTTCCCCACAAATGTATCAAAATAACCAGGGCGCTTCCTGTTTGCGCCGCGCTTCATACGCCCGGATATCATCCGTATGCCGCAAGGTCATACCGATGTCATCCAGCCCATTGATCAGACAGTATTTGCGAAACGCATCCACATCAAACGAAATCTCGCGGCCATCCGGTTTGCGAATGATCTGCGCATCCAGATCCACGCTGAGCGCATAAGCGGGGGTGGCTTCCACCTCGCGGAACAGGCTGTCCACCATATCCTCTTCCAGCACAATGGGCAGAAGACCGTTCTTGAAGCAATTATTGAAAAAAATATCGGCAAAGTTCGGCGCAATGATCACCCGGAAACCATAATCCTCCAGCGCCCAGGGGGCATGTTCGCGGCTGGAACCGCAACCGAAGTTCTTGCGCGCCAGCAAAATTTTTGCATCCTGATAACGCTCCCGATTGAGCACAAAATCCGGGTTTAACGGGCGCCGGCTATTGTCTATACCCGGCTCACCATGATCCAGATAACGCCATTCATCAAACAGATTGGGGCCGAAGCCCGTGCGCTTGATCGACTTCAGAAACTGCTTGGGAATAATCGCATCGGTATCCACATTGTGGCGATCCATTGGTGCAACAATTCCGGTGAATGTGTTGAATTTTTCCATTTTTATACCTTCACATTAATATTGAGTCCCATATGCTAAGTACATTTGACACCTGAATATACGGCATATCTGTAATGCTGATACCAGCAATTTGTGTTTTCAAATCCCTCTTGCTCCAAAATATTTATCTGAGTAGAAAGAGGAAGTGTTTTATCAGCTTTCATTCGTTCAAGCGCCACGGCAATTTCATTTCCAGTACACCCATTAGATTTTGCCTGTGCCAGCCATGCTTTTTCATAAGATCTTTCAATTGCTGGTGTACGACCAAGAATCTGATCCGCATTTATAAATGTTCCACCGCTGATCAAACTTTTATTTATTTTCGAAAATATTGATTTCAATTCAATTTGTGTCGAATGATGCAATGATAATGCAGAAATAACAACATCATATTCCCCTGGAATTTCATCATTTATATAATCATTCTGGATGTAACTTACCGAATCACTATGACCTAATCGTTTTTCCGCTTTTTTAAGCATTTTACTGGAAATATCAGTCAGCGTGATTTTACAGAATGGAAATACCTCTTTAACCAGAGATGACAATAGCCCGGTTCCAGCGCCAGGATCTAAAATTCTGAATTGGTCATTTGAGTCATAAGGAATTTGTTCAATGGCAATTCCATAGAAATCATCAAAGCACGAAATATACTTCCTTCTTGTTTCGTCATAATCTTTTGCTGCGATGTCAAATACTTCAGCTATATTAAGATTATCCTTCATTTTTAACGTCCGTAATACGCAATTAATGATGCCCTGGCAATGGCGGTATTATTCAGATAAAACCCTACCAGGGCCGGCATAGCCTTACTACCCAGATCCAGCTTCGCTACCTTGAGCGCATAAACCGTAAAGATATAGCGATGCGCTTTATCTCCAGCAGGCGGGCAGGGTCCACCATAACCGGCTTTGCCATAGTTGCTTATGCTCTGAACGCTGCCTTTTGGC
The DNA here is from genome assembly GCA_964596835.1 of uncultured Thiohalophilus sp. GTDB lineage: Bacteria > Pseudomonadota > Gammaproteobacteria > UBA6429 > Thiohalophilaceae > JAADGZ01. The sequence continues at coordinate 8,745 of CAZQVV010000019.1, forward strand.
GCCAGACCTTTGCTTATATTCCCTGCGTCCGTTACCAACTCATTGACGTTACCGGGAATATTGAATATCAGCCAGTGCCACCAGCCGCTTCCTGTGGGGGCATCCGGATCATAAACCGTTAGCGCGAAACTTTTCGTACCCTTTGGCGCATTTGACCATTCCAGCCGGGGTGAAATATTTTTACCTTTGCAGCCAAAACCGGAATATACCTGTGCATCCGCCAGATGCCCCTTGACGGCGTTACTTTTCAAAGTAAAACCTTCAGCTAAAATCTGATTGGCCATCATAAACAGAGCCATACTGAATATAAATTTTTTCATTTTTCCATACCTTGAGATTTTCAACGCAGAGACGCTAAGGACGCAAAGTTTTATTAGTTTGTTTTCTTTGCGGTTCTCTACGTCTTCGCGCCTCTACGTTAGATTTTTTCACAAACTCCGCACGTCAATAAAATGTCCGGCTACTGCGGCTGCCGCTGCCATCGCTGGACTCACTAAATGCGTGCGCCCGCCCTGTCCCTGCCGACCTTCAAAATTTCGATTGGATGTCGAGGCGCAACGTTCACCCGGCTCCAGCCTGTCCGCATTCATAGCCAGACACATGGAGCAGCCCGGTTCACGCCATTCGAATCCGGCTTTGATAAAGATCTTATCCAGGCCTTCTTCTTCGGCCTGCTGTTTCACCCGCCCGGAGCCGGGCACCACTAGCGCCAGCCTGACATTGTCCGCCACCTTGCGGCCCCTGGCCACGATGGCCGCAGCACGTAAATCCTCGATGCGCGAATTGGTACAGGAACCAATAAAAGCTTTGTCGATACAAATATCCGTTATCGGCGTATTGGCTTCAAGCCCCATGTAGGTCAGCGCCGATTTTATGCCTTCACGTTTGATATTATCCGGTTCATCCGACGGATCGGGCACCTGGCCATCAATAGCCACCACCATTTCCGGTGAGGTACCCCAGGTTACCTGCGGCCGGATACCAGCGGCCTCGATGAGCATTTCCCTGTCGAACACGGCATCGGCATCGGAATGCAGGGTCTGCCAGTTAGCCGCCGCCTGTTCCCAGACAGCATTTTTCGGAGCATACGGGCGGCCTTTGACATACTCGATAGTCTTCTCATCCACTGCCACCATCCCCGCCCGCGCGCCGGCTTCAATCGCCATATTGCACACGGTCATGCGACCTTCGATGGACAGATCCCGAATCGCCTGACCGGCAAACTCGATGGCATAGCCAGTGCCACCAGCCGTACCAATCTCGCCGATAATAGCTAATACGATATCCTTGGCGGTAACTCCTTCAGGTGTCACGCCTTCGACCCGAATGCGCATGGATTTCGATTTTTTCTGCACCAGACACTGCGTGGCCAGAACATGCTCCACCTCCGAAGTCCCGATGCCGAAGGCCAATGCGCCAAAAGCCCCGTGGGTGGAAGTATGAGAGTCACCACAGACCACGGTCATCCCCGGCAGGGTCGCGCCCTCTTCCGGGCCGATGACATGGACAATACCCTGGCGGATATCATTCATCCTGAATTCGGTAATGCCAAACTCCTCGCAGTTCTGATCCAGGGTCTGCACCTGCAAACGGGAAACGGGATCGGCAATGCCCTCCACACCGCTATGACGTTCCGGCGCGGTGGTCGGGACATTATGATCCGGGGTGGCCAGGTTGGCCTCCACCCGCCAGGGTCGGCGCCCAGCGAGGCGCAATCCCTCGAAGGCCTGCGGTGAAGTCACTTCATGCAGCAGATGCCGATCAATATAGATCAAAACGGCGCCATCACCCTTGTCCCGTACCACATGGGGATCCCACAATTTGTCGTATAACGTTTTACCTGCCATTTGTCTCATCCTGTTTCTGTTTGCAACCCGACTTGTGCTGGAAGTCTAGTCTCATCTATGCTATTACACAAATTCATTATTTTTATATTTATCATTCCTTAAAGGAATATATAAATGGACATCCCCAGTTTGCAGGCCTTTGTCAGCGTAGCCGAAACCGGCTCTTTTTCCCGCGCATCAGAACAGCTGTATATCACCCAGCCCGCGGTGAGCAAACGCATCGCCGCACTCGAGTCGGAACTGGATACGGCTTTATTCGACCGCATCGGACGGCAAATTTCACTTACCGAGAGCGGTCAGACACTATTGCCCCGCGCTCGGCATATCCTGCTTGAAATCGAGGACAGCCGCCGCATTCTGCGTAATCTTTCCGGGCATGTGACCGGGCAAGTAAAAATTGCCACCAGTCATCATATTGGCCTACACCACCTGCCACCGGTACTGCGGCAATTTACCGTCCGCTATCCTGCGGTGGAACTGGATCTGCACTTCATGGAATCGGAAGAGGCCTGCAAAGCCATTCATCATGGCGATCTGGAGCTGGGCGTCATTACCCTGCCGCTGGAAACCGATGCAGATCTGCACATGCAAAAATTATGGCCCGATCCCATGGCCGTCGTCGTGGGCGAAACCCATCCCCTGTATACCCACGCGCCGTCCACAGCCGAAGATCTGCTGGCTTATCCGGCCATTCTGCCAGAACGGGGCACCTACACCCGGGAACTGATTGAAAGAAGCATGACCGGAGGCGCGAGAGAAAACCTGGCAGAAATCAAGGTACGCATGACCACCCATTACCTGGAAACTATCAAAATGCTGGTAAGCGTGGGTCTGGGCTGGAGCGTACTACCGCGCACCATGCTCGGAGATGAATTACGGGTTCTCGACATTGCCAGGCTGAACATACAGCGCGAACTGGGCGTGGTCTGGCATGCCCGGCGCAGCTTGTCGAATGCGGCGAAAAAAATGATCGAAGCACTCAGTCTAAGTAAAGCTTCCTGACAGAATCGTCCTGAATCTGTGCGACAGTCTCTCTGTCAGGCAGGCTGTGATTCACCCTTACCTGTGGCAAAACAAGGTCGGTTGATGAATAATGAATATTAAATTCTGCTGTAACTATTCAGCATACTGGAGCAAGGTCGCCCACCATTGTCCAGCCTAAGTTATTTGAGAGAACGAGTCACACATGTAGGTTGGCGCTGAATAGTTACATTCTGCTTTCATTTTTCCTACGTATTCACTGGCCGAGAAACAAGTTTCCGCGCCATATCCAGTACTGCCAGATATCACGGTGCATCTCCCCAATGAGCAGCAGGATTCAACTGTTTTCAGGCCACAGTAGCCTCCAGTTTCATCGACGTGAACAATATAATCTGAAAAACAAGTCATTACGAATCCCAAGCCTTCAACAAAAATAGCTTCTCTTCTTTGGTCGAGGCAATGGCCTTTTTCTGATCATGCTCCTGGTGACAGGATACATCGCAGCTAAAATAAGAGACGATCACAAGATCCGACCCTCAATCCATTTACGGTTACGGAAGCAACGTATGTAGCACTCCGCTGCTTTGCTGTATTCCGCATCCTTGTACATTAGTACCTTAGAAATAATTTTCTGCGCATTTTGTAGAAAATTATTTCTAAGGTACTTATCTTGTGGTTTATCCAGGTTAGGTCACGCAAGCCATCCTGTAGATCCTGTCTCATCATGCAGTTACCTGTCATTATCCGTCACATTACTGTCACAGCTTGCATCTAAGGTGTCATCTTAATGAAACACAAAAGGTGTGTATTAGACATGAAGGGCGAATGCAGTATTACTGACTGCCATTTTTCAGGTTCTGGCTCACCGAGCCACAAGATCAACGGATGTTCCTCTATGAGCATGATCGATCTAATTAGTGTGCTGGATCAAATAATTGATCAAAAAACCGTATTACCGGTTTTCCAACCCATCGTTAATATCCACCAACAAAATCTCCACGGCTATGAATCGCTCAGCCGCGGCCCCTCAGACAGCCCCCTGCATAGTGCTCTGGCGCTATTCGATGTGGCTGAACGGGACAATCGCCTGTGTGAGCTTGAACTCCTCTGCCGACGACTCGCGCTGGCACAATTTAGCGAACAAAATCTGCCTGGTAAAATCTTCCTCAATGCCAGCCCCATGACTCTGCTGCAGACAGAAAATCATCCCGACAAAACCCTGCAGTTACTGAAAGCCATCGGCGTGGCACCAGAACGTGTCGTGATTGAGTTAACTGAACGTCATCCTCTCGACGACTACGATATCATTCGTCAGGCCACGCTCCACTACCGGGAAATGGGCTTTCAAATTGCCATTGATGACCTTGGAGCAGGGTATGCGGGGCTACGGCTATGGTCTGAGCTGCGCCCCAACTACGTCAAGATTGACCGCCATTTTATTCAGGGTATTCATGAAGACAAAGTCAAACAGGAATTTGTACGTTCCATCCTGGATATTGCCAATGGTCTCGATTGCAAGGTCATCGCCGAAGGCATCGAGATTGCTGAAGAATTTGAAGTCGTCAGCGACATGGACATCGAATTTGGCCAGGGCTATTACATTGCCCGACCAATGGCGACACCCGAGAAATTTGTCAGTCAGGAAATGTTCAGCCACCGCCAACGCAGGCAGTTTCTAACCCGGCCTGCCCGGCTGTCCGAATCCGTTGCATTACTACTGCGCGAAACCCCCTGCGTCATGCCCAACGCCCGCGTGAAAGATACTGTGGATGTTTTTTATAACAACAAATCGCTCATGACCCTGGCGGTAGTGGATGAGCAACAGAAACCCGTGGGCCGGGTACGGCGCAATATTGCGATGGAGCTGTTCGTCAATCTATATGGCCGTTCACTGTATGGCGACAAGCCCATTAGCGAGTTTATGGAAGATAATGCGGTTGTAGTCGAAAAATCCATCAGCGTGGAACAGGCAAGTAAAATTATCACTGATAATACACGCTTTGAAATTGAGGATGATTTCATCGTGGTAGACGATGGCCGATTTGTCGGCATCGGCAAGGTGGTCGATCTGCTGAAAAAAATAACCGATTTGCAAATCCGCAATGCCCGCTATGCCAACCCGCTTACCTTGTTACCCGGTAATGTGCCCATCTATGAATTGATCGATCAATTGCTGGAGGAAGAAAAAGCCTTCACCATTGCCTATTGCGATCTGGATAATTTTAAACCCTTTAATGACGTCTACGGCTATAACCAGGGCGACAAAGTGCTACGCAAGGTAGCCGAAATATTTACTGACCTTGTCGATCCCGCACAGGATTTTGTCGGCCACGTCGGCGGCGATGATTTTATTCTGATATTTCGCAGTGAAGACTGGCAGATGCGGTGTGAAGAGATCCTCACTGTCTTTAGCCGCGAAGTGCTTAGTTTTTATTCGACCGATGACCAGGCACAGGGCGGCATTCTGGCTCGTGACCGGCAGGGACAAGAACAGCTGTTCCCTGTCCTCAGCCTCTCGATCGGATCAACGCGACCAGATCTCAAACGGTGCCAGTCACATCATGATGTCGCCGCGCTGGCCTCGGAAGCCAAACGTCAGGCGAAACTTCAAAAAGGTAACAGCCTGTTTCTGGATCGGCGTAGCGGCCCGGACGCGCAGGATGAAAACATGGATAATCAGATTAAACGCGCCTGACTCTATTCAGAGCTGCTCTATGTAAAGAGCTGGGAATAAATGAAAGTCGGTTGCTGCGCTAACCGATTTTGTTGGCCATTAACAATTCAGAATTGCTCCCCATTCATCCATTGCATCCAGTATCCGCTGTGCATCCGCATCACCTTCACGCTCATCCCGTAACTGTGCGATCTGCTCATGGTATTCCGCCAGCGTAATACTGCCACCTCCATCTGCATCTCGAAGACGGTGACAACGAAAGTGTTCCCATCGTTGCGTCTCATCCATCGACAAAGTCTCTGGCCAATTTCGAGCCCGATAGCGGAACAACAGCTCCGGCAGCCGTTCATCGCGAAAATCGACATGCATTTGCGCCAGTTCCTGCTTGGAAGCATCACGCACCTTGGTCAATAGCGCATGATCGGCGTCAGTAAAGAAACCATCATACAAGGCCCCATCGACATCCCCGGCGGGATTGAATTTCCGAGTACTGTAGGCTTGTGCAACCCGTTGCATGAAGCTCTTGTTCGTACTTAATAGCTCCCGATGTTGGGTACAGGCATCCAGATCGATTGCGATACGCTCGCTAGCCGATTCATCAAGTGTCTTTTGGGGAGCAAGGGCGGGACACTTATTGATCTTCACAGACTTAACCGGTAGGCGCTTCACGCCCGCCGGCAAATCCTCGGTCCGGGCGAACAGGTGATCGCGCAAATCCTCCACATCCAAATCCATGAAGGGACGGGGATCCTGACGCAGATCGTAGACCAGCACACTATTTTTGTTCCCCGGCTCGCCAATCAACGGCATGATCAACGTGGTGCAACCCGTCTCTGATGGATACATGCGTGAGGTGTGCAGGACAGGCTGACGCCCTACCAGATCCAACTGTTCAGCCGCGCTTCGCTTATTGCGAAGCCGAAAGAGCCAATCGTAGAGACGTGGCTGCCGATCACGAATCAGGCGCGCCAGACCAATAGTAGCTCGCACATCGGACAGCGCATCATGAGCAGATTCATGACCGATACCGTTGGCCGCCGCCAGATCTTCAAGCCGAAAGCTGGGCCTGCCATCATCGTGTCGGGGCCATTCTATACCCTCCGGCCGTAGCGCATAGGCCATACGCACCAGGTCGATTAGATCCCAGCGCGAATTGCCATTCTGCCATTCGCGGGCATAAGGATCGTAGAAATTGCGGTACAGGGTATGGCGGGTCACCTCATCGTCAAATCGCAGGGTGTTATAACCCAGAGCGCAGGTATGCGGCTGCGCCAACTCGGCATGAATACGGGCAATGAACTCCGGCTCCGGCACGCCCTGCGCATCCGCCAACTGCGGGGTGATACCCGTAAGCAGGCAGGCCTCCGGGTGAGGCAGGATATCCCGCGTCGGCTTGCAGTAGATAACCAGCGGTTCTTCCACTTCATTGAGCGCCTCGTCGGTGCGCAACCCGGCAAACTGGGCGGGGCGATCACGCCTGGGATCGACACCATAGGTCTCGTAGTCGTGCCAGTAAAGCGTCGTAGTCATAGGTTTTGGACTCACTTGGTTTATGTCGTATTTACTGACGCTGCTCGCATAGGGGGGGCGCAAATGGCAGGGTAGTTCATCACACAACGGCGATATCATTTATCAGGCCACTGTTCGCAAAGCAGGACTTATTAAGGGTAAAGTGACGCCAATCTGAATCCTGACTGGACTTTATGTCCCTGAACTCAGAGGCTCAGGCTTTTCAGATAAGTCCTGAAATCATCTTTCAACTCGGGGTGCTTCAGAGCAAATTCCACTGTCGCTTCAAGATAGCCCAGCTTATTGCCACAGTCATAACGTTTGCCAACAAACTCGTAGGCCAGAACCCGCTCCAGATCCAGCAGCCTGGCTATCGCGTCGGTAAGCTGGATTTCACCCCCTGCCCCCCTGCCGGTGGTCTTAAGTAGCTGCATAATCCGTGGCGTGAGAATGTAGCGGCCAACCACCGCCAGGGTAGAAGGCGCCTCAGATGGAAGCGGTTTCTCGATAATGGTCTCGATTCTGGAAATTGCATTTTCAATCGCAGTTACCTTGACGATGCCGTATTTTTCAGTATCTTCCAGCGCGACATTTTCGACTCCGACAATACTGCTGCCATAACGATCATACTGTTCCACCATCTGCGCCAGCGAACTCTTGCCGTTCCCATCGATCAGATCATCCGCCAGGATAACCGCAAAAGGTTCCTGTTCCACCGCGGGTTGGGCGCATAGAACCGCATGCCCTAATCCCAGCGCTTCCGCCTGGCGGATGAAAATACAGGATATATGGCTGGGGACGATATTGCGCACCAGTTCCAGCAGCTTGCCCTTGCCTCGTGCTTCCAGCTCGGTCTCAAGTTCATAGGCCTTGTCAAAATGATCCATAATGGAGTCTTTGTTGCGGCCGGTAATAAATATGAGCTGATCTATCCCTGCTTCAATCGCCTCTTCAACGGCATACTGAATCAGAGGTTTATCAACAACGGGCAACATCTCTTTGGCATTTGCTTTGGTGGCGGGAAGGAAGCGGGTACCCATGCCCGCAACGGGAAAGACGACTTTTCTAATTTTTTTCATGCAAAACTACCGTGTTCCTAATAATGAGCGGGATGTTATAAGGGCACCGTAAAAAAACAGGGAACCCGGTATAAACAACCCCGCAGCAAGCTGGCGGAGTATTAAATTGTAGCATGCTGATGGGTTTTGCTTCGCTCTACCCACCCTACTGTTTTTCGCTGCAAGCAGCGGGGAATAACACCCAAAGAGATTTAATAACATTCGGTCCGGATTAAATGATTACAATAGTAACTCGACACTCTGGCATTCTCCTTTACCCGGGTGTAATGAATATTACGGTTTCATAATATTTAGATACACAAAAGGGTGCCCTTTTTATTGAGCACCCTTTTGTTATTTTACATATATCAGCAGGTAATCAATCAGACACCACAGCCTTGTTATTGACGATCAGTAGATTGGCGCGATTTTTCTCAATCAGCTTTGGCCCTATGCCCTTGATATTTTCCAGTTCCTCGATCGATTTGAATACGCCGTGCCGCCCTCGGTAACGGACAATTTCAGCCGCTTTTTTAGCGCCCACACCTTTGATATTCAGCGCAAGGGTGTGGGCATCGGCCGTGTTGATATCAACGGATCCCGCCAGCGCCCTGACACTCAGGGCAAGGAACAGGGAAATAAGAACAAATAATAGTTTTTTCATCGCGAGACTCCTTTCTCGTCATTTACTTAATATTTAGCACCCTGGAAATATATTTTTCAGAAAATTATTTCGTGAAGGTGCTTGGCCAGTCTACGGAATAACTGTGAATATTCTGTAAACTCTACGCCCTATTCTGCCACGTCCGTGCAGACAGTCAACCCAAAAATAGTATTTTTTCATCACCCCAGACTGGATTATTCCTCCGTCCTGGTTATCCGATTTCGTTTTCAATCGCAGCCAGGGCTGCCATGGGATCAGGCTGTTGGGTGATCGGGCGGCCAATGACCAGATAATCCGAACCGGCGGCAATGGCCTCGGCCGGTGTCATTATCCGGATCTGATCCCCTGCTGCCGCCTCTTTGGGGCGAATCCCCGGGGTTACCAGTTTAAAGAATGGCCCGATCTGCTCGCGCAACATAGCCACTTCCCGTGGCGAACACACGACCCCATCCATGCCCGCCTCCTGCGCCAGACCCGTCAGACGCCTGACATGCTCCCCGGCGTCTCCAGTCAGGCCAATCTGTTCGAGCTCTTCCGGCCCCATACTGGTCAGAATCGTCACTGCAATCAGCAAGGGCTGATGTGATGAGCTATCGATGGCCTCCCGGGCAGCCGCGAGCATATGTCCGCCCCCCAGCGCATGGACATTCAGCATCCAGACGCCGAGTTCTGCCGCCGCCTGGCATGCTTTAGCCACGGTATGGGGGATATCGTGAAACTTGAGATCCAGAAATACATCAAAGCCTTGCTTCACCAGTTTTGAAACAAAGGCCGGACCCGCCGCCGTAAACAGTTCCTTGCCAACCTTGACCCGGCAACGAGCCGGATCGAGCTGTTCAAGCAGCGCCTTCGCCGCCTCGGCGCCGGGGTAATCCAGCGCAATAATAATTCGTGGCTTTGGCATTTATTTTCCCTCCGTCCCCTGAACGGGTTTGACAGTGTTCCAATATTTGCAACTCGGGCATTGCCAGTACAGTGTCCTGCCATTGAAACCGCAATGATGACATTGATACATCGGCTTGTTTTTAAGTATATCGCCCGTGACTTTTTTCAGCACCAGCAGCTTGTCTTTTACCTCATCCTTAACCCGTTCAAGGTTGAGGTCAATCAAACGCTCAATACCAAATACCGAGGGCGTATGTTTAAGAAAGCTGGTGATGAATTCTTCAGCCGCCTCCCCACCCTGCGCATCATAAATCAGCAGCGCCAGTTCAAGCACGACCGCGATGCAACTGTGATCAGCCAACAATCTTTGCAAATAACGCGTAAATTCATCCATACGCCCAAGCGTCTGATAACAACGTTTTATCAAGGGCAAAGCTTCAGGAATAAAATCGGCATCCTGCTGCTCGACTCGTTGCGCGGCACGCAAAGCCGATTTAACATTGCCCACAGCGATTTCAATGTCCGCTTCCAGCAGACTGGCGCGTACGCAGCTTCGTTCCTCAACCAGGGCTTTCTTCAATAGCTTTAATGATCGCAACGGTTCATCCTTCGCACGCACCTGTTCCGCCAGCTCACAATAAAATTGAGCGATACTGGTACTTAGGTTCTCGCCTGTGCGGAGCTCATATTTTTTTGCCACCTGGATGGCGTCCTGCCATTCTTTCTCCTGCTGATAAATATCCAGCAGCAATTTTAGAGCCGAGCGATGACGCGGGTCGCTATCAAGGAGTTCTGACAATAATATCTCAGCGCGATCCAGCAAACCGGCGCGCATATAATCCTGCCCCAGCTCAAACAGCGCCTGGTTACGCTCATCTTTATTCAATGTCGGCCTGGCGATCAAATTCTGATGAATTCGGATAGCGCGATCGACTTCGCCGCGTCGTCGAAACAGGCCTCCCAGCGCCAGGTGAGTCTCAACGGTGTTGCTGTCTACATCGAGCATTTGAATAAAGGTCTCAATCGCCTTGTCGGGCTGCTCGTTTAAGAGATAATTCATTCCCTTCAGATAATCAGAAGGAATGTCGGTGCCACCCCGTTCAGTTTTTGCCGAGTGGCCACGCCGACCCACCAGCCAGCCCGAAAAGGCGGCTATCGGTAGTAATAATAAAAGTGTTTCAACCACCATACTGGTCTATGCTAAATTTAGTGGTGGCAGGCATCAGTGCCTGTCCTTAATCGGAATCGCGCGCAGATTTGTAATTTCCTTTTCTGCCAGTTCGCTGGATTTTCTCAGCTTTGCAACTTCACGTTTAAGACTGATAATCACGCCGGTACTAGCCAACACACCCAGAACGGCGCCGGTAAACATAGCCAGCACCAAAATAAGAGAGAGCGGAATTTGCCGGCTTGAAAAATAATAATTAAACTTAACCGCTTCTGCGTTCAGTACAGCAAAAGCAATACCGACCACTATAAGCAATAAAAACAGTAACAAATAGAAAATTCGTAACATTGCATCATCCTCAGATTCAGATACAGATATAAATATTCAGCTTCTCTCCTTAAATGAAGCAGCACTTATCATGCCTGTCAACATAGTATTGTTCAAAACAATGATACTAATGGGGTTACTGATTATGCGACACGAAATTCTCGTTCCCACGCTCCGGCGTGGGAATGCATACCGGGATCAACACATCGATCGAGGTATGGGTTCCCACGCGGAGCGTGGGAACCCGTAAAAATTCGTGGGGATAACTCAGGCTTTAAACATGATTTATATGTCGCATAATCAACGTACTTATTAGTAAATGAGTGATGGCTGCACACCTTATGTGCAGCCCGGAGCCTTTATTAAACAGCTATATAAAATTCTGTCCTGACACAAAAAAACGGCATGAGGTCGAAACCTTATGCCGCTCAATTTTCCCTTTTCATGCGTAATTACTCAGGCCTTGATTTCAACTGTCACCATACTCTTGTTTACCCGTTCGCGCATTTCCTTGCCCGGTTTGAAATGCGGAACATACTTTGCGCCGAGAATGACAGAATCACCGGTTTTTGGATTGCGCCCGGTACGCGGTGGACGGTAGTGCAGCGAGAAACTTCCAAAACCACGAATCTCAATCCGTTCACCATTCGCAAGGTTGGTGCCCATATGTTCTATCATGGTTTTTACTGCCAGTTCTACATCCCTGTAGGCCAGCTGGGGCTGTTTTCTCGCCAGAATTTCAATTAACTCTGATTTTGTCATCACCCATCCTTTGTCAAGACTGCAAATTACTCGCTGTGATTTTCGACTGCTAAACTGATTCAGTCATCCGAATCCATCTGTTCCTTCAGCAAATCACCGAGAGTGGTCGCCGCAGGTGCAGTATCACGATTGTAATCACTAATGGCTTCCTTTTCTTCATCGGTGTCTTTCGCTTTAATAGAAAGATTAACGATGCGGTTCTTGCGATCAATACCCACAAACTTGGCTTCGATTTCATCACCCACATTGAGCACCGTGCGCGCGTCTTCGACACGTTCTTGCGACAGCTCAGAAGCACGCAAATAACCTTCAACACCCTCTTCGAGTTCAAGCACGGCGCCCTTGGCATCGACTTCGATGATCTTCGCCTTGACGATGCTGCCCCTGGAATGATCCGCCACAAAGTTGGATACCGGATCTTTTTCCAACTGTTTGATGCCCAGTGAAATACGTTCGCGTTCAGGATCAACCGACAGAACAACCGCTTCTATCTCGTCACCCTTCTTGAAATTACGCACAGCTTCTTCACCAGGGGTGTTCCAGGAAATGTCAGAAATATGCACCAGGCCGTCGATACCCCCATCCATGCCGATGAAAATACCAAAATCGGTAATCGATTTGATCACACCGCTAACCTTGTCATTCTTGTTGTGCGTGGCACCAAAGTGTTCCCAGGGATTGGCGGCGCACTGTTTCATGCCCAGTGAAATACGGCGGCGTTCTTCATCAATATCCAGAACCACCACTTCAACTTCCTGGCCCAGCTGTACGACCTTGCTGGGATGAATATTTTTGTTGGTCCAGTCCATTTCAGACACATGCACTAAACCTTCCACACCTTCTTCCAGTTCAACAAAGCAACCGTAATCAGCAATATTGGTGACCTTGCCCATCAGGCGGGTGTGCTCAGGATAACGGCGTGCGATGTTGACCCAGGGATCTTCGCCCATTTGTTTAAGACCCAGCGACACACGCATGCGCTCACGATCAAACTTGAGCACTTTCACATCAATTTCATCACCAACTTCTACAATTTCACCCGGATGCTTGACACGCTTCCAGGCCATATCGGTAATATGCAGCAGACCATCCACTCCCCCCAGATCAACGAATGCGCCATAGTCGGTCAGATTCTTGACCACGCCCTTGATGACGCTGCCTTCCTGCATGTTTTCCAGCAGGTTTTCACGCTCGGCGCTGCCTTCGGCTTCAACGACAGCACGGCGGGAAACCACGACGTTGTTGCGTGGCTGATCCAGTTTGATAACCTTGAATTCCAGATCCTTACCTTCGAGATAGCTGGTATCGCGAACAGGCCGTACATCCACCAAAGAACCCGGCAGAAATGCGCGGATTTCACCCAGTTCAACGGTAAACCCGCCTTTGACTTTATCGGTAATGATGCCCGTGACCGTTTCACTCGCTTCGAAAGCGACTTCCAGTTTTTTCCAGGTCTCAGCACGCTTGGCTTTTTCGCGTGACAGTCGAGTCTCGCCAAATCCATCTTCAACCGTATCCAGCGCGACTTCCACAATGTCACCCACGTTGACATTAACTTCACCCGCTTCGTTAGCAAACTGAGTGATCGGAATCACACCCTCGGATTTCAATCCAGCGTTAACAATAACGAAGTCATCGTTAATCTGAACAATAGTACCGGGAATAATGGAGCCGGGACGCATCTGCGTTTTGGCCAGACTTTCTTCAAATAATTCTGCGAAGCTTTCGCTCATTTTCTCATATCGCCTCAGGTTGAAACATCCAACCTGCGTTACTGCGGTAAAACCGCGGGTTAGTTAAATTAAGCCCACAATCCCGATACCGGGTACAAATTGTGAACCCCCATTACAGACACTTTTAGTTCAACTATTCCGTCATAGCCAAACAACTCAAACATCAAACCTGACCGATAGCCGAATCAATTCAGGCATGGCCTTGTTGGCACAGCCGCATGACTCTTTCTACCACCTCGTCGATCGCCATCGAAGTGGTATCAAGCACCACGGCGTCTTCCGCCGGTTTCAACGGGGCCACCTTTCGCCGACTGTCACGCGCATCCCGCTCGGCTATCTCCTCCAAGAGGCCGGGTAGATTAGCATTGATCCCCTTGTCTATCAACTGTTTATAGCGTCTTTGCGCCCGTTCTTCTACACTTGCTGTCAAAAATATCTTTACTTTCGCCTCGGGGAAAACCACCGTTCCCATATCCCGGCCATCCGCCACCAAGCCCGGTTTCCGCCAGAAATCACGCTGACGCTGAAGTAGTGCCGTCCGTACGGCTGGCAGCGCCGCCACTTTCGAGGCGGCATTGCCGCAGGTTTCACTACGAATAGCATCACCCACGGCCTCACCTTCCAACAGAATCAAGGGGTCGTCGCGGCCCGTTCCCGGCAGCTCAAACCGCACATCCAGCGTTGTGGCGTATTCTGCCAGCGCATTTTCGTCGTCCAGCGGAATATGGCGGCGTTGCGCCCCCAGCGCTACCAATCGGTACAGCGCACCGCTATCGAGCAGATGCCAGCCCAGTTGCTGCGCCGCCCGTGCGCTAATGGTGCCCTTTCCTGCGCCGCTGGGGCCATCGATAGTCAAAACCGGTATATCAGACATGAAAAAACCTCTAGATATTGAATTTTCTCTTTTTAAATATGGGAAATTAACGCGGAGAGCGCAGAGGCGCAAAGACGCAGAGAAAAAACATAAAAATATTGTAACTATTCAGTAAAACAAGTTACTCCTGAGGGGAAACCCATCAACTGAAAATCCGCACAGGGCAGATTTTTTACCGTATAGCTTTGGGCGGTGGTGGTTCGCTCTGCTCAGTGCCAACCGGTATCAACACCCTTCGGCAATGGTGCTGAATAGTGACGAAATATTTTCTCTGCGCCTCCGCGACCTCTGCGTTTAACTTGAATATTTTGGACTAAACTACCGTGATCTCTAGCCCGGCCTGCTGCGCCAATTGGGCGAAACCGGGGAAGGAGGTGTCGACATTGGCGCAGTCGTGGATTTCTGTCGGCCCGGTCGCGCGTAACGCCGCCATGGCGAACGACATGGCAATACGATGATCGCCGTGACTTTGCACGCGACCATTCGTGATCTGTCCGCCCTGAATGACCATACCATCCTCGGTAGGCTTAGCATCAATGCCCAAAATTTGCAGGCCATCGGCCATCACCTGAATGCGATCACTTTCCTTCACCCGCAGCTCCCGTGCTCCGGTGAGTACGGTCTCGCCCTCAGCACAGGCCGCCGCGACAAAAATTGCCGGAAATTCATCGATTGCCAGCGGCACTTGTTCTTCGGGAATGCGGATACCTTTTAACGGCGTGCCACGCACCCGAATATCGGCTACCGGCTCGCCTCCCACCTGTTGTTCGTTGTTTAGCTCAATATCAGCCCCCATCAGCCGCAGAATATTAAGTACACCGGTACGGGTGGGATTGATACCGATGTGTTTCAGGGTAATATCCGCGCCTTCGGCTATGCTGGCACCGACTATAAAAAACGTAGCCGAGGAAATATCCGCCGGTACATCGAGCCGGGTCGCTGTCAGTCGACCACCGCCTTCGACACAAATCCGGCTATGCTCTCGCGTCACGGTATAACCAAAGCCCTGCAACATGCGCTCAGTGTGATCGCGGGTCGGCGCCGGCTCCGTCACACAGGTTTTCCCCTCGGTATACAGCCCGGCCAGCAACAGACAGGATTTCACCTGGGCGCTGGCCACCGGCATGGCATAGTCGATACCCTTCAATTTCTGTCCGCCGTGAATATGCAGCGGTGGCGTACCCGCTTCGTTGGTCTCGATTTCGGCTCCCATCTCGGCCAACGGCGTAGTCACTCTGCGCATGGGACGACCACTCAGCGATATATCGCCCGTCAGCGTAGAATCAAATGCCTGTGCCGCCATCAAACCGCTCAGCAAGCGCATCGACGTGCCGGAATTTCCCAGACACAGCGGTCCAGCCGGTGCCTTAAGGCCATGCAGTCCCACGCCCTCAATATTGACCCGGCCTTGATCCGGTCCACTAATGTTAACGCCCATGGCGCGAAAAGCATTCAGGGTCGCCAGATTGTCCTCACCTTCGAGAAAACCACTGACCTCAGTGGTACCCTCCGCCAGCGCGCCAAGCATGATACTGCGATGAGAAATAGACTTGTCGCCCGGTACCCGGATTTCACCCTTGAGCGTCCCGCCGGGTTTAACGATAAATGTAGTTGAGTTTGTTGATGTCATATTCAAATTCTAAAGATGCAAGGGTAAAGATACAAACATTCAGCTAAATAAGTGTTCCGAATTCCTGTCCACTACAAAGCTTTACGTTCGTGGCGAGCTTGTCGAACCATGAATGTAAAGCCTGAAATAGCAACGTTTGAAGCTATTTACCCTTCGACAGGCTCAGGGCGAACGGTTTTGACTAAACAGGCATTCGGAACACTTCATTTAGTCCTGCCTCTTCTATCTTCTATCTTCTATCTTCTATCTTCTATCTTCTATCTTCTATCTTCTATCTT
>CAZQVV010000019.1:25234-32546 GCA_964596835.1 uncultured Thiohalophilus sp.
TATCTTCTATCTTCTATCTTCTATCTTCTATCTTCTATCTTCTATCTTCTATCTTCTATCTTTATCTCTTGTATCTTCATATTCATCCCGCGCCTGTTTTGCTCGCGTAAACAAGGGCCTCAGATAATCGCTATCCCCTTCGCGCACGGCCTCGGCCAGCTTTTGCAGATCGAGGCTGAATTGCTCCAGCAAGCTCGCCAGTGCGTCCTGATTGGCCAGGGCGATGTCGTGCCACATGGTCGGATCACTGGAGGCAATACGAGTGAAATCACGAAAGCCACCTGCGGCGTAATCAAAAATTTCCTGGCTGTCGTCCCGGCGCGCCAGCATATCGACCAGACTATAGGCCAGCATATGCGGTAGATGGCTGGTAGCGGCCAGCACCTCGTCATGGTGGGCGATATCCATTTCTATGACTTCGGCACCGCAGGCCTGCCACATAGCCCGGACTCGATTGATAGCGGTCGGCGAGGAGTGCGCCGTCGGCGTCAGTATCACCCGCCGTCCGTCAAACAACTCTGCAAAGGAGGCTTCGACTCCATTTTTCTCCGTTCCGGCTATCGGATGGCCGGGAACAAATCCACCCGGCAAGTCGGTAAAGGCCTGTTCTGCCGCTTCAACCACACTCCCCTTGGCGCTGCCCACATCGGTCAGCACGGCATCTGCCGCCAGTGCCGGGGCAATAACAGTGAAGATGCTTTGCATCGCTCCCAGCGGCACGGCCAGCACCACCATATCCGCAGCCGACACGGCTTTAGCTGGATCCTGTTCGATGCGATCGATAACACCCAATTTCAGCGCGGTTTCCAGTGAATCCCGGCTTCGCCCGCAGCCCACGATTTCATCCACCACACCGGCCCGGCGCAGGGCACGCAGCAGGGAACCGCCGATCAGACCCACACCGATCAGACACAGTCGCTTTATTTGCAGAGTTTCGTTCACGCGGACAGGATCTTTTTCAGGGCATCAAGGAAACGCGCATTTTCATCCGCCCGGCCGATGGTGATGCGCAGGTATTCGGGCAGCCCGTAATTCGCCACCGGGCGCACAATCATGCCTGCGCGCAACAGAGCTTCATAAACATGCCCCGCATCACCGACTTTGACGCAGATGAAATTACCCGCCGATGGAATATAATCCAGCCCGAGTTGATCAAAAGCCTGCGTGAATATCTGCATGCCTTCGGCATTGACTTTAAGGCTCTGCCGCAAATGCGCCTCAGCATCCAGCGCCGCTTCAGCCGCCGCCAGCGCCAGCGAGTTGGTATTGAAGGGCTGACGCACCCGGTTAAGCATATCGGCCACCTCGGCATGGGACACACTGTAACCTATGCGCAAACCGGCCAGTCCATAGGCTTTAGAAAAAGTGCGGGTCACCACCAGATTGGCGTATTCACCTATCCAGCTCATAACGCTGGTATACCCACAGGCTCTGAGCGCCGGATCCATCGCATATTCATAATAGGCTTCATCCAGCACAACCAGCACCTGTGCAGGAATTTTTTTCAAGAAATCACGCAACGCCTTTTCAGTCAGCCATGTGCCGGTTGGATTGTTCGGGTTGGCAATAAAGATCAGGCGGGTTTTATCGCTCACGGTGGCGGCGATAGCATCCAGATCATAACCAAAGTTTTTCGCTGCAACCACAACCGCCCGACCGCCCACGGCCTGGGTAACGATGGGATAAACGGCAAAGGCGTGTTCGGAGAAAATCACTTCATCGCCGCGGGCGACGAACGCGCGGGCCAAAAATTCCAGTATATCGTTGGAACCATTGCCTAGCGTCAACTGATCCATGTTCACGCCATGTTTTTTACTCAGCGCTTTTTTCAGGGAAAAACCATTGCCATCGGGATAACGAGACAGATCCGCCAGGTGCCGCTCGATGGCCGCCAACGCTTTTTGTCCGGGACCCAGCGGGTTTTCGTTAGACGCCAGCTTGACGGCATGACGGATACCGTATTCACGCTCCAGTTCCGCCAGCGGTTTACCGGGTTGATAGGGTTGCAGGGAACGTACGCCTTCAACGGCCAGTGATTTGAAACTAATCGTTACCATAAAATACGGCTTGTTTATCCCGGTTTTTATTTATCTCGACCATAAATATCTTCGAAGCGAACGATATCATCTTCACCCAGATAACTGCCAGATTGCACTTCGATCATTTCCAGCGAAATCACGCCCCGGTTTTCCAGGCGGTGTTTAACCCCCAGAGGAATATAGGTGGATTCGTTTTCGGATACCAGAAAGACCTCCTCCCCGCAAGTGACATGCGCAGTGCCCGTGACCACAATCCAGTGCTCGGCACGATGATGATGCAATTGCAGCGACAGGCAGGCACCCGGGTTGACCGTGATACGCTTCGCCTGAAATCGATCGCCATGATCGATGCATTCATAACTACCCCAGGGGCGATATACCAACTTGTGATTCAGATACTCATTACGCTGTTCCGCCTTGAGACGATTCACCACCCGCTTGACATCCTGGGCATGATCCTTGTGTGCAACCAGTACTGCATCTGCCGTTTCCACCACGATCACATCCTCCAGGCCGATGCTTGAAATATGACGCTGGTCACTGATGAGTAAGGAATTGTGGGTATCGATGGCATAAACATCGCCCTTGACCACATTACCGGCTTCATCCTTCTCGCCCACCTCCCAGAGTGTGGACCAGACGCCGACGTCTGACCAGCCGGCATCCAGCGGAATCACCGCAGCCGGATGTGCCGCCTGATCCGCCTGTCCGGTGATTTTTTCCATCACCGCATAATCAATGGAGTCGGAGGGGCACGCTGAAAAAACTTCCGCATTGACCCGGTAAAAATCACGATCGATTTCACCGCGGGTAAAGGCATCCTCGCAACTGGTCAGCATCTTCACCTGCAGGCGTTGCATTTCATCCAGCCAGCTTGAAGCTTTCATCATGAACATGCCGCTGTTCCAGAGATAGTCCCCGGAATCCACATAGGCCTGCGCGGTGTCCGCATCCGGCTTTTCAACAAAGCGGTCGATAAGTTGTGCCGAAGTATTCGCTTCCAGAGCTGAACCCATGCGAATATAACCGTAGCCCGTCTGCGCCGAATCCGGCTTGATCCCAAATGTCACCAGATAGCCCCTGGCAGAAAGTTGCATACCGTCGTGGATGGCGTCATAAAAAACGGCTTCATTCTTGATGATATGATCCGCCGGCATCACCAGCAACACCGTATCGGCATCATCCGCCGCCACGGCCAGCGCCGCCAGGGTCAGCGCCGGCGCGGTATTGCGGCCAATCGGTTCAAGAATAATCTTGTCGGCCGGCACACCAATCTGACGTAATTGCTCGGCCACAAAGAAACGGTGTTCTTCATTACATACGACCACGGGATTTAACAATTCAATCTGCTCATTGCCATTGAGTCCGTTCAAACGCGCAGCGGTTTCCTGCAACATGGTCTGATCGGACACCAGCGGAATCAACTGCTTCGGGTACATTTCACGGGACAGTGGCCAAAGCCGGGAACCACCGCCCCCGGACAGAATCACGGGTTGAAGTTTCATCGCACGTTTACCTGTAGAGTTTGTATCTATTCAGCATCCTTGCCAGGAGCATTGTAGGTAGGTTGGCGCTGAACCATGATCTTTATGGCGAAGCCCAACAATAAAGTCAATGACAGACCAGGCATGTTGGGCGACCGAAGGAAGTGCCTGTTGGGCCTCGCGTTGCTCAGCGCCAACCTACATTTGTGTCCTGTGTCCTCAATGTAAGCTGGACAGTGGTTAGAAACCCTGCCCCAGTAAGCTGAATAGTTACCAAAATTTTACGTTTTTGTTGTTATAACACAGCTTGGGGATACGCCCCCAGCACCTTTACCATACTGGCTGTTTGTGACAATTCTTCCAGCGCCCGCGTCACTTTTTCATCGTTCGTATGGCCTTCGACATCGATAAAGAACACATAATTCCACATACCCTGACGAGAAGGGCGAGACTCGATTCGAGTCATGGACAAACCATTCCGCGCTATCGGCTCCAGCATGGCGTACAGCGCACCGGACTTGTTGTCGGTATAAACCAGCAAGGAGGTCTTGTCCTTCCCGCTGAGCGGCGTGGCACGTTTACCAATCACCAGAAAACGGGTGGTATTGTCCGGCTCATCCTCGATACTGGCACTAACGATTTTCAGGCCGTAGATTTCAGCCGCCGCTTCACCGGCAATGGCGGCGGCTTCGCTATCGGCCGCCGCCATCTCGGCGGCGCGGGCATTGCTGCCTACATCCTGCAAAGGTATCCCCGGCAGGTGGGTATCCAGCCACTGGCGGCATTGCCCCAGTGACTGCTGATGGGAGTATATTTTTTTAATGTCCTCCAACCGGCCTGAGCAATTTTGCACATGGTGATGAATGCGTAACTCGACCTCGCCGCAGATTTTCAGTGAAGATCGCATAAACTCATCCAGGGTATGAGTGATCACTCCTTCGGTCGAGTTTTCCACCGGCACCACACCGTAAGATGCCGCGCCCGATTCGACTTCGCGGAAAACATCCGCGATGCGGGTCATCGGCAGGGTCTTAACCGAGTGACCAAAGTGTTTCAGCGCCGCCGCCTGGGTGAAGGTTCCTTCCGGACCCAGGAAGGCAATACTCATCACCTGCTCAACCGCCAGACAGGCCGACATAATTTCACGAAACAGACGCGCCATTTCCTCATCACTTAGAGGACCATTATTGCGCGTCATTACCTTACGCAGGACTTGCGCCTCACGTTCAGCGCGATAAAAAACATGATCGCCGGAGGTCTGCTTGGCCTGCGCCACATCTTCTGCGATCTTCGCACGTTGCGTGATCAGCGCCTGAATCTGTTCATCCAGTGAATCGATCGTCTCACGCAGGTTGTCAAGCTTGTCAGTCATAGTGGCCTTCAGATCATGCGTGCAGACAGCACACCCTCAATCGTCAACAATTCATTCAGCAACACATCCTCAACCGGTTTATCAATATCGATCAGTGTGTAGGCCAGATCGCCGCGCGACTTATTGATCATGTCAATGATGTTCAGTCTCTTATCCGCCAGTGCTGAAGAAATCTGCCCAACCATGTTCGGTACATTGCTGTTGACGATAGCCATGCGATGCCCTTTCGTACGCGCCATGTGTACGTCAGGGAAGTTAACCGAATTTTTCACATTACCGTTTTCAAGATAGTCCCGCACTTGCTCTGCTACCATAATGGCGCAGTTATCTTCGGCCTCTTTGGTGGAAGCGCCCAGATGCGGAAGGGTAATCACCCGCTCGTGTGTCTTCAGCAGGTTGCTGGGAAAGTCACAGACATAAGCATAAATTTTCCCTTCCTTGATGGCCGCCGAAACCGCTTCATCATCGATAATCCCATTACGGGCAAAATTGAGAATCACGGCATGGTCACGCATGGTCTTCAACCTGTGAACATTGATCATGTGCCGGGTGGCCTCCACCAGCGGCACATGGAAGGTCACAAAATCCACCTTCGGCAACAATTCGTCGATGCTCCCGGCTTTTCCCACCTGCGAGGATAATTGCCAGGCGCCTTCCACGGTAATGCCCGGGTCGAAGCCGATCACGTTCATACCCAGATCCAGTGCGGCATTCGCCACATAGCGGCCAATGGCACCCAGCCCCACCACGCCCAGCGTGCGGCCCGGAAGTTCAAAACCAGCAAAATTTTTCTTGCCCGCCTCCACCTGTTTGGTGATGGTTTCATCATCCCCCTCAAGCTGACGCGCAAAGTCCCAGGCCTGACACAGATTACGGCAACCCATCAGCATACCTGCGATCACCAGTTCTTTCACCGCATTGGCATTGGCGCCTGGCGCATTAAACACCGCCACGCCTTTGGCTGACATTTTATCCACCGGAATATTGTTCACCCCCGCGCCCGCGCGGCCCACGGCCTTCAGACTCACTGGAATATCCATATCATGCATTTTAAACGAA
The DNA here is from genome assembly GCA_964596835.1 of uncultured Thiohalophilus sp. Taxonomy (GTDB): domain Bacteria; phylum Pseudomonadota; class Gammaproteobacteria; order UBA6429; family Thiohalophilaceae; genus JAADGZ01. Next base: position 31,189 of record CAZQVV010000019.1, read on the forward strand.
CGCAGCAAAATGCCGTCAGGATGCTGGATCTCGGAAGCAATTTCATAATTCTCACGCGGCAAGCGTTCCAGACCGGCAACGGAAATATTGTTTAGCGTTAAAATTTTATACATCGTTGGTTATCCTAAGAAGTCATATTCCACGTTCTCCGCGTTTATTTACAGAATCAAGCATTGCGTTTTTCGAACTCGGCCATGAAGGCGATCAGTGTATCGACCCCCGCTTCGGGCATGGCGTTGTAGATACTGGCGCGCATGCCGCCGACAGAGCGATGACCTTTCAATGTCACCAGCCCTTCTTTTTTCGCTTTTTCAAGAAACACACTATCCAGCTCGGCATCGGCGAGGGTGAACGGCACGTTCATCCAGGAACGGCAATCAGGCTTGACCGGATTCCGGTAGAAATCTGAATTATCAATCGCGGCATATAATTTATCCGCCTTGCGCTGGTTGGTTTCCCCCATGGCCACCAGGCCGCCATTGGCCTTGAGCCATGCAAACACCAGCCCGGCTAAGTACCAGGCATAGGTGGGTGGCGTGTTATACATGGAACCGGCCTTGGCCTGAATTTCATAATCCAGCATGGACGGAGTACCGTCTATAGCCTGTCCCATGAGATCCTTGCGCACGATAACCACGGTCAAACCGGCAAGACCAATATTCTTCTGCGCACCGGCATAAATTACACCGAACTTCGATACATCAATGGGACGGGAAAGAATGGTGGAGGACATATCGGCTACCAGGGGCACATCGCCGGTGTCAGGAATATATGAAAACTCTACGCCACCGATAGTTTCATTCGGCGTGTAATGCACATAGGCGGCATCGGTATTCAGTTTTAGATCGTCCTGTGCAGGCGCACTGCTGAATTTATCGCCCTCCGAACTGGCGGCTACATTGACATCACAAAAACGTTTGGCCTCGGCGATCGCTTTCTTCGACCAGGCGCCGGTATTGATATAATCCGCAGATGACTTGCCACGCAGCAGATTCATCGGCACCATGGCGAACTGGCAACTGGCGCCGCCCTGCAGAAACAAAATTTCATAACTATTCGGAATCGCCATAATCTCGCGCAGATCCGCGCTGGCCTTTTCGGCAATAGACATGAACTCTTTACCGCGGTGACTCATTTCCATCACCGACATGCCGCTGCCCTGCCAGTCGGTCATTTCCGCTTGTGCCTGTTTAAGCACGTCTTCCGGTAACATTGCAGGGCCGGCACTAAAATTAAATACTCGAGACATGAATGCTTACTCCTAACATAATAATAAATTTTTTTACCACAGAGGACGCAATAAATTTGTTGGGCTTTATAACCGCTATTCAGCCCAACCTGAATTGAATATGATTTTG
>CAZQVV010000020.1:0-25650 GCA_964596835.1 uncultured Thiohalophilus sp.
CTAAGCAACAGCTTTTGTGCCTGTTCGAGCAAACAAATTGTTTGGAACAGGCGCAGAGCAAGGGGAAGTCTAAAAAATGTTATCGTTCAGAGAACTCGGTTTTACTGTCATCGCCGGACTTATCATGATCCTGGGGCTGGGCAGCGGCGTTGCTCACGCTGATCGAATCAAGGATGTTGTAAAAATTGCCGGGGTGCGCAGTAACCAGCTTATCGGTTACGGCATCGTGGTTGGGCTGGATGGCACAGGTGATGGTACCGGCGGACGGCAGATTACCAGCCAGAGTATTCGTAACATACTCAGCCGCCTGGGCGTAACCCTGCCGCAGAACCTTAGTATCAAGCCGGATAATACCGCAGCCGTGATGATTCACGCGACGCTACCGGCGTTTTCCAAGGTGGGCACGACCATTGATGTGACCGCATCGTCCATCGGCGATGCCAAGAGTCTGCGTGGCGGCACTCTGTTGATGGCCCCCCTCAAAGGTGCGGATAACCATATTTATGCGGTGGCCCAGGGCAGCCTGCTTGTCAGTGGTTTTGGCGCCAAGGGTTCGGATGGCTCCAAAATTACCGAGAACATTCCCAGCACCGGGCGGATTCCCAATGGTGCCATGGTCGAGCAGGTGATTGATACGCCCTTTGGTACTCGCAAGGATATTGTGCTGAACCTGAACCAGCCGGATTTTACCACCGCCAAACGTTTGACCGATGTGATTAACAGATCGATTGGGCCGGGGACGGCCTACAGTATCGATGCGGGATCGGTTTCGGTCAGTGCGCCCATGGATTCTTCACAGCGGGTGGCTTTTATCTCCATGATCCAGAACCTGACCATGACGCCGGCCGAAGGTATCGCGCGCGTGATCATTAATTCCCGTACCGGAACGGTAGTGATTGGCAAGCATGTGTATGTGTTGCCTGTCGCCGTGTCGCATGGCAGCCTGACCGTGACTATTACCGAGAATCCGAAGATCAGTCAGCCCGCACCTTTATCCGGTGGGAATACAGTAGTGGTGCCGCAGTCAAATATTGCCGTCAAGGAACGAGCCGATCCCATGTTTATGTTCAACCCCGGCGTGTCGCTGGATGAAATTGTTCGCGCCGTTAATAACGTGGGGGCATCTCCCAGCGATCTGGTCGCCATACTCGAAGCTCTGAAGGCCGCAGGTGCGCTACGGGCGGAATTAAAGGTGATATAAAAATCAGGCACAGAACCGAATGGCACTTATTAATCGTTGCATAAGTATTCGCACGTGTTTTATACCCTCACCCCAACCCTCTCCCGGAGGGCGAGGGGGTTATGATGCAAATACTTATGCAACGATTAATAGTTAACGTCTTTTTCGTCATCCCGGCATATCTTTAGCTGGGATCCATGAAGACTAAAAGCTGAGGTATCCCCACGAATATTTTCTAAAAGTCAAAAGCTCACCTGTCCGCCAATGAACGCGAATATACCCCCATAAAGGCAAAAGCATCCATGGTGGTATTCTGCGCCGCAGGCACATCAACATAAAATATTGGCGTTCATTCGCGTTCATTGGCGGATATTTTTTTATCCGTTTAATTTTAGACATTATTTTGTGGAGGTCCCTAACCTGGATAAACCACAAGATAAGTACCTTCACAAAATAATTTTCTACAAAATGCGCAGAAAATCATTTCTAAGGTACTAAATAGCTGTTCCAAATACCAGTACACTTTAGGAGTTGCCGTTCGTCCTGAGCGGAGCCGAAGGGCTCACCACGAACGTGGAAACTCACAAGTGATCTGGTATTTGGAACGCTTGTTTAGTGCTGTTCGGCACAAAACCTGCATGTTACAAAAGCATGCAAACACTGCCTTCATCCCTGCCGCCGTCTTCTCTGAATCAGGATATTTATACCGACCTGAGTAGCTTTTCGCGCATGCGCAAGGAAGCGCAGAATAATCCGGAAAAAACCCTGAAAACGGTGGCTCGGCAGTTCGAGTCTCTGTTTATGCAGATGATGCTGAAAAGTATGCGTGACGCCAGTTTCGGCGATCCTGTTTTCGACACGTCACAAAGCAGGTTCTACCAGGATATGTTTGACAAGCAGCTCAGTCTAAACCTGTCACAGGGGCGCGGCATAGGGTTGGCCGAGATGCTGGAAAAACAGTTGCATGGCAGTTTGCATAAGCCTGCGGCAAGTACACCGGTGCCTCCTGCTGAGGGCCCGGCGGTGAAAGACTCGAAACGGAAGTTAATTATGCCGGTATTGGGTGCGGCGAGTGAGGCATCCCAAAAGATAAAACCCCAAAAACGGAAGTTAACCATGCCGGTATTGGGTGCGGCGAATGAGGTATCTCAAAAGACAAAATCCCGATCCGTGCCGGATGAAAGTATGCCGGCCTATTTCTCTTCGCCCCAGGATTTTGTTCAAAAGCTGATGCCCCTGGCGCAAAAGGCCGCTGGCAAACTGGGCGTTAAACCTGAAGTACTTCTGGCCCAGGCGGCGCTGGAAACCGGCTGGGGACAACATATCAGTCGGCACACGGATGGTAGTAGCAGTCATAACCTGTTTAATATTAAGGCGGGAGCCGACTGGGACGGTGATCGTGTTGCCATTCGCACGCTTGAGTATCGTCATGGCCTGGCACGGCATGAACGTGCCGCTTTTCGCGCCTATGATAATTATGCCGACAGTTTCTCTGACTATGTCGATTTCCTGCAGTCAGCTCCCCGTTATCAATCTGCGCTGGCGCGGGTTGACGATCCCAGGACCTTTATTCGCGAACTGCATGGCGCGGGTTATGCCACCGATCCGGATTATGCGGATAAAATTATCGATATCATGCAACGCCCCATGTTGCAGGCGGCGATTAAAGATGGAACGCGCCATGCGGGTTAATCTGTCAACAAGGAATAATACCTGTTCATTGACGGGTGACTATGCGCTATTGATTTCGGGAGGTGCGCATGGCGGGTGATGTTCTTGGTATCGGTATTTCCGGCCTATTGGCGTCACAGCGTAATCTGGCAACTACCAGTCACAATATCGCCAATGCCAATACCGATGGTTATTCCCGCCAGAAGGTGGATCTCGTTGCGCGCACGCCACAGGCACGCGTCAATGGTGCGGTAGGTACCGGGGTAGAAGTTTCTCATGTTGGCCGGGTTTATAATGAATTCGTAACAGGTGAAGTACGCAGCAACACATCGAGTAACGCCGCGCTTGCTACCAATCATGATTATACCAGTCAGGTGGATAACCTGCTGTCCGATCCCAATGCCGGGCTGGCGCCTTCATTACAAAGTTTTTTTGCCGCCGTTAATGGCGTGGCTAATGAGCCGTCTTCCGCTTCCGCCCGGCAGGTGCTGCTGAGTGAGGCTCATTCCCTGGGTGACCGGTTTCATTATCTTGATGGTCGTTTCAACAAGATTCGCAAAGGTGTCAATCAGGATGTGCATAACATCGTGAGTGAAATCAGTGAACTTGCAAAGTCTATTGCCAAGATAAACGATAGCATCGTCAAGGCACGGGGGATTGGCGGCGGTTCTCCCAGTGATTTACTGGACCAGCGGGATAATATGGTGGAAAAGCTGGCCGGGCTGGTATCCGTACGGGTGTCCGAACAGGAAGATGGACGACTGAATGTGTTTATTGGCAATGGTCAGGCGCTGGTCATCGGCAGCGTGGCTTCCGATCTGCAAGCGCAGAACAGCCGTTATGATCCAGACGAAGTCGAGATTGTTTTTAAAAGTGGTAGTGGCTCCGAGTCTGTGATTACCCGCTTTTTGACGGGTGGTAAACTGGGAGGTCTGTTGGACTTTCGTCGCGGTGTGCTGGATGCTTCGCAGAACGAGCTGGGACGTATCGCCATCGGGATTTCCAAAAGCTTCAACGATCAGCATCGTTTGGGCATGGATCTGAATAACGATCTGGGCGAGAATTTTTTCTCTAAAAATGATATACACACGCCCAAAGTATTGCCGTATATTCAAAATAAAGGGGACACACTTTTATCCGCCGAAATCACGGACGTTAACAAGCTGACCATCAGTGATTATCAACTGACCTATCGTGACGGTAAGTACAAACTGATCAGGTTGAAGGATGATAAGCTGATCGGTACTTATTCATCCCTACCGGCTGAAGTAAAAAGCGAGGGGATCCGGATTGAGAAAATCAGCGGTTCGCATCTGGAGAATGGGGATGCGTTTATTATTCGTCCCACTCGTCAGGGGGCGCAAAATTTTTCTACCGTGATTGATAATGTCAATAAGATCGCCGCCGCCTCGCCCCTGCGTACCGAGGCCAATATCGCCAATCTGGGCAATGGCAAGATCAGCGCGGGGATAGTGCATGATACCGACAATCATATTTTTGATCGAAAGAAAGGCAAACTCAACCCGCCCTTTGTGATTCGCTTTGCGGATAAAACGCATTTTGAAGTCCTGGATAATAGCGGCAACGCGATTCCTTTCAAACTGGCGGCGAAGCCGGATGAGGGGCATATTCAAAATAATGCCGAGGACAATCCGGTCAGCCCGCCGGGAGTCAGCACCTTACTGGCGTATGATCCGAAAAAGGGACGCGATGTATTCCCTCTTCCGGATGGCACGGACTTCGGGTTCCGTGTTCATCTCAGTGGCGAACCCAAAGCTGGGGATAGTTTCAAAATTGAATTCAACACGGATGGCGTCGGCGATAACCGTAATGCGATTAATCTGGCGAAACTGCAGAATACCCCGGTATTATCCAATGGTACCGTTGATTATGCACAGGCCTATTCGCAACTGGTTTCCCGTGTAGGCAGCAAGACACATGAGCTCGAAGTCAACGCGGCGGCAGAGGAAAAATTGCTAAGCCAGGCCAAAGAACAGCGGGAATCCATATCCGGCGTGAATCTCGACGAGGAGGCGGCCAACATGATGCGCTTTCAAAAGCTGTATCAGGCCAACGCGCAGATGATCGCCACCGCCAACAAGTTGCTTGAAACCCTCTTGAGTTCATTCAGGTAAGACCATGCGTATATCGACTCATCAGGCTCAGCAGGTTGCCATTGATGCGATGATGGACCAGCAGAAAAAGCTGAGTACGGTGCAGGATCAGGTGGCCACCGGCCGTCGTATTACCCGGCCCTCCGATGATCCTGTCGCCGCCGCACGAGTGGTCAATCTGCGTGATGCCCTGGCGGGCGCGAAACAGCAGCAGGAAAATATTAGCGCTGCGCGCACGCGCCTGACAATGGAAGAAAGCGCGCTGAAAAGTGTGACCAGCGTCATCCAGCGCGTACGTGAATTGACGGTACAGGCTAATAATGATTCCCTGACACCCGAGGATCGGGGCTTTGTCGCCGACGAAATCGGTCAGCTCAATGATGAACTTTTTAACATTGCCAATTCCACGGACAGCACCGGTGGATTTCTGTTTTCCGGTTCAAAGACTAAATTTCGTCCTTTTAATCACAGTACGGGCAGTGGCTATGACTATCATGGTGATGATGGTCAGCGGTTTATACTAATCGGCCCGGAGCGGCAGATTGCCACCGGGGATTCAGGCAGTAGGGTATTTCGCGATATCAAGGACGGTAATGGTGAATTCGCAATATTTGACAGTCAGAGCAACCGGGGTAGCGCCGTTATTTCACCGGGTAATTCCGTTGGTGACTATAAGGGCGGCAGCTACAACATTGTCTTTGCCAAAAAAGTCAAGCCAGATGGCAGCAAGGAATTTTCCTATAAAGTGACCGATGAGAAGGGTAAGATTATTGTGCCTGAAGGGACGCCATACAAAAGCGGCGATGCGATTACTTTCAAGGGGGTGAACACCTTTATCAAAGGGGAACCGGAAGATGGCGACTCTTTTGTTGTGCGTCCGAGTGAAAATCAGGATCTCTTTACCACTATCGATCGATTAGTCACCGCCCTGCGAGGAACGAGCGACGAGGCCAAAGGGTTCACCGGTTTGCACAACGAAGCTAATCGCGCCCTGGTGGGACTGGATCAGGGTCTCAGTAATATTCTCGACGTTCGGTCCACGGTTGGCGCTCGCCTCAATGCGCTGGACGGGCAGGAAGATATCAACGAATCCTATAAATTGCAGATTAAGCAGACCCTGTCCAAGGTCGAGGATCTGGATTACAGCAAAGCGGTAAGTGATCTGAATCTAAAACTGACCGGACTGAAAGCCTCACAGAAAGCCTTTACCCGCGTGCAGGGTATCTCCTTATTTAATTACCTATAATTAAATAAGGATGATGGGTTTCACTTCGTTCTACCCATCCTACGGGTATTTTATAGAGTAGGATGGGTAGAACGAAGTGAAACCCATCAATTTTTGCGTTGTTATTGGGTATTGAAACAAACGATTTTTGAATTAATTTTGAAATACCCCCGCCTTCCCATATAAAACAATAACATAGCTCATACAAAAATTTCCCCTGACCCCCTAAAGGAAGCCCGATCACGGACGCTAGTGTTCTCGGGAGCGGTGAATATGTCCATTTTGGGGATGTATATCCGCTAAAGAGCATGTAGTCGAAGACAATGACTAATCGTTGTTGGAGATAAAAAAGAGGAGAGCGTTATGCCTCAAGTCATTAATACAAATATTATGTCGTTGAATTCCCAGCGTAACCTGAATAAATCGCAGGCTGAGTTACAGGTAGCCTTGCAGCGTCTGTCATCCGGTTTGCGGATTAACAGCGCCAAGGATGATGCTGCGGGTCTGGCTATTTCTGAACGTTTCACCTCGCAAATTCGTGGTTTGAATCAGGCGGTACGAAATGCCAATGATGGTATTTCCCTGGCGCAGACGGCGGAAGGCGCGCTGGCTGAGGGCGGTAATATTTTGCAGCGTGTCCGCGAACTGGCGGTACAGTCTGCCAATGCCACCAACTCCGCGTCAGATCGTCAGGCGCTACAGGCTGAAGTCGGACAACTGGTGTCGGAACTTGATCGCATCTCGACTTCGACCGAGTTCAACGGCCAGAAACTGCTCGATGGTACCTTTGGTGCAGCCGTGTTTCAGGTCGGCGCCAATGCCAACCAGACCATTCTGACCACCACCAGCAACTTTCGTACCGCACAGTATGGTGACTACCGGGTGGAGGGGGTAGCCTCGACCGGCACCTCAGGCCAGCGTATTACCGGTGAAGATCTCTCGGTCAGTGGCTCGCTGGGAAGGCATAATTTCAAGATTGAGAGCGGTGTCAGCGCCAAGAAAATCGCGGAGATGGTCAATGCCAAAAGCGATAAAACCGGGGTTAGCGCTTTCGCCAAAACCCAGGAGGCCATCAGTTTCAGCACCGCTGGCGCCTATGTGCTGGATATCAAGTCTGATAATGCAAAAGCTCAGCAGATCGCTTTCACCATCAGCGGCACGGAAGGCAATGATGGTCTGGCCGGTGCGGTAACCGCCATCAATGATGTGGCATCCAAGACCGGTGTCACTGCCCGGGTGAGTGAAGATGGTTCCGGTGTGACGTTGATGAACAACACCGGTAACACCATTGCTCTTTCGGAGGCTGTCAACAATAACAACATCGGAACCATCCAGGTGGGTGATGCTACCCTTCCGGCCGGCAAGGGTACGGCTAGTGAAGCTCCGACTTCCAGTGATGGGAAAGCTGTTCCGGTAGGTGCAACTGCGATTATTACCGGTCAGGTTACGTTCGATTCCGATAAATCCTTCAGTGTCTCCGGCACGAGCGGGATGACGGTGACGGATGCTACCGTGGCGTCAAAGCTGAATTCGGTTTCTAATCTGGATATTAGCTCGGTCGCAGGCGCCAATCTGGCGCTGGCAACGGTGGATGCAGCACTGGCGACGGTGAATAACCAGCGCGCAAAATTTGGTGCTATTCAGAGCCGCTTTACTTCAACCATAGCTAACCTGTCTACCAATGCTGAAAACCTGACCGCTGCGCGCTCACGCGTTCGTGATGCTGACTTTGCCAAGGAAACGGCCGATCTAACCCGTGCCCAGATTCTGCAGCAAGCAGGTACAGCCATGCTGGCACAGGCTAATGTGGCGCCACAGAACGTCTTGACCCTGTTAAAATAAGCTGAGAAACAATGACGAAAACCACTGATGGATTTCAGTGGGTCCGTCTGACAGCGTAAGAGGTGACGTTATGGCAACACATTCGATAACCAATGTGGCACTGGTGGTGGCGGCAACGGAAGGTCGTGCCAGCAGTGGTTCCAAGAGGAATGTTGCTGAAGGGCGGCAAGTAGTTGCCGCCGCAATCATCGGGGAGCAAACCCGTGAAACCGAGGTCACAAAGGAAGATATTACACAGGCGGTGAGCCATCTCAAGGAATACGTACAACATATGAAACGTGACATAGATTTCAGTGTTGACGATCAAACAGGACGTTTCATAGTGAAAGTCTATGACTCGGAAACCAAGGAACTGATACGCCAGATCCCGTCTGAAGAGATGTTGGCCATATCAAGACACCTGGCGGATTCCTTGAATGAGGATGAGGAAGCAAGAAAGGGATTTCTGATAGAACTGAATGCCTGACAGGAATGGTAGGGGCTGGTACTAAACTTGCATTGTACCGGTAAACCGGATTCCGGGAAGGAATCCTCATTCAGTGCTTAAATGAGTCAAGAGGTACGGTATGCCCGGCATTACATCTTCCGGTATCGGATCAGGACTGGACGTCCGGGGTCTGGTAGATAAGCTGGTGGCAGCAGAAGGTGGACCGGTGAAGATGCGACTGGATCGCAAGGAAGCGAAGCTCCAGGCCGGACTCTCCGCAATAGGAACATTCAAAGGTGCGGTTTCCGGATTCCAGTCTTCACTTAATGCGCTACGAAAGCCGAACACCTTTGGTCATTTCGAAGTGACCAGCAGTGATAAGGACAAGCTGGCCGCAACGGCTGATAAAGACGCCCAGCCAGGTGATTATGACATTAAAATTTTGCAACTTGCCAAGGCGCACAAACTTGCAAGTGCCGCTCTGGAATCTGATCGTCTTTCTGTCGGAAGCGGCAGTTTGACGATTCAACTGGGTCGGTTTGATGATAAAAGCGGGCATTTTGTGATGAATTCGAAGATCCCCGCAAAAACCATTCGCATTACGGATAAGGATAACACCCTACGTGGGATTCAGGAGGCGATTAATAAATCAGGCGCGGGTGTTCGTGCCGCGGTGATTAATGATGGTAAGGGCTATCGGTTGGTGCTGTCCTCACTGGTGGCGGGCAATGACAACAATATTCGCATCAAGGTGGATGACAAGGACGGGACTGATCAGGATATGTCAGGACTGTCGGTCTTTGCCTATGAACCGGACAGCCAGAAGGGCGCGGGACTGAACATGAATGAGGTGGTGGCGACGCAGGATGCCAGGCTGAACGTTGATGGTATCTCGATTAGCCGTTCCAGCAATGATATTGATGACGTGATCGAGGGTGTCACGCTTCACCTCAAGCCGGGTTCCAAAGGCAGCACTAATCATCTTCATATCGAGATGAGCACCGCCGGCATCATGGATTCGGTTAAGAAATTCGTCAGCAAATACAATGAATTGATCGATACAGTTGATAAGCTGACCGGCTATGATCCCAAAACAAAAACAGCGGGTCCGCTCTCAGGCGATGCGTCTATTCGCGGAGTTATTAACCAGATACGACGTATACTGGGAAATGATTTCAGCAGTGTTAATTCAAAATACGATTCTCTTTACAGCGTGGGCATTGATATCAAGCGTGATGGCAAGCTGGAGTTAAAAAGCACGAAACTGCAGAAAGCCATTGATGATGATCTACAACAGGTAGTGCAGTTATTTTCGATTTCCGGCTCCAGCAGTGATCCTGCGATTCATTACCTTAAAGCGGGTCATGAAACAAAGACCGGCGCCTATGATCTGGTTATCACCCAGATGGCTTCACAGGGCGCATGGGCCGGACGCCCTGTCATGTCGGGTGTGGACGGGAATATATTTCCATTACGCCTGGATAAGGGAGACAACAGTTTCCAGCTCAAGGTGGATGGCGTGGATAGCAAGAAGATCACGCTGACAGCAAAAAATTATTCCAGTGAGGCTGATTTTCTGGATGAGCTGCAAAGTCAGATCAATGCAGACAGTCATTTTCAAAAAGATAAAATTTCTGTAGAAGCTCATTTTTTTAATAACCGCCTGCTATTGGTCTCCGAGCGTTATGGCAGTAATTCTTCAGTTGAAGTCATTCAGGCGGACAGGGGACTGAAAGAAAACCTGGGTTTTCAGATTACGCATGGTATCCGTGGTGAGAATGTAGCGGGGACCTTCAACCATCTGGCGGGTACCGGTTCCGGGCGCACCCTGACAGGTAAAGGTAGCGCAGAAGGGTTGAAAATAGAGGTGCAGGAGGGGCGCACGGGTGACCGGGGAGAGGTGTTTTTTTCTCACGGCGTGGGCGCGCAGCTTTACGAACTGAGTGGTCAGTTCCTGAAACAGGATGGCATTATAAAGGTGCGCAGTGAGGGTTATTCTGATCGTATTCGCGACCTGGGGAAAGATAGGGAAAAGCTGGCGCGCAGGCTTAAGACGTCCAGGCGACGCTATTTAGAAAAGTATAGCGCGCTGGACGCAACGCTGGGGAAAATGCGATCAACGAGTAACTATCTCAGTCGCCAGTTGGCTTCTTTGCCCGGTGCTGCGAAGCCGAGGTAAAACCAAGATGTCATCATCACTTTGTTCAAATATTTGGCGTTTCACCCGGCAGGTAAAATGCCGCAGTGATACCTGCGGTTTGCACGGGTGGGGCAAAGGGGCAGGGTTTGAGTGACATATGTTTTGTTAATAAATGAGGAATCAGGTAATGAATATGGCAAAGCCACATAGTGCGGTTCAGCAGTATAACAAGATTGGTGTTTCCAGTGGTGTTGAGTCCGCCAGCCCCCACCGCCTGATCCAGATGCTGATGCTCGGAGCGCTGGGAAAAATCAATACTGCCAAGGGACATATGGAGCGCGGCGAGATATCGTCAAAAGGGGGAAATATCAGTTGGGCGATTTCTATTATTGACGGCCTGCGTGCGAGTCTGGATCTGGATACAGGGGGTGAGATTGCACAGAATCTGGACGATCTGTATGACTACATGACCCGGCGTCTGGCACGGGCCAATGTTGAAAATGATGCCGATATTCTCGATGAAGTCGCATCACTGCTGCGCTCGATCAAGCTGAGCTGGGACGAGGTTCCCTCACGTATGGAACAGGAAAAACAGATTCAGGAATACTGAAGCTGAGGAGCAAGACCGGTCATGCCTGCGACATTCCCACAATCACACGTACAGAATATCCTGCGTCTCAGTCATGAGATGTATGGCCATGCGAAACAGGGTGACTGGACGACGTTTACCGAGCTGGAAGCGAAACGCGAGAAAATAATCACGGCCCTGTTTACTCATCCGGATATCAATGCGATGCTGGAAAAACTGGCGGCGACATTAAGGCAGGTAATGACCATCGATAATAAAAGCATGGCTCTGGGGGAAAGGGAGAAACAGCGTCTAGCCGGAGAAATCGCCGGGCTGAACCAGCATCATCAGGCCGCCCGGGTTTACCAGCTTGCCTCGATGAATGAATCGTTGTCATCTTGAAATGGGGAGCTAAACCGCTACATTTTGTTTAATAAGTGAATGTTTTGGCTTATTATTCCGGCAATTCGAGGTTATACAGGCTTATTTTATAAAATTAATAACATATAGTCTGGTAAAAGGGGATGGATTCCCCTATAGTACCGACAGATACAGATATTGTTATTGGCAGTTTTGGTTGTTCCCTTCGTGTTAGCCCTGAATTCCCCGTTTCATTACCTGTACGCGACAACTCTCTAATTTGTTTAATTTATTCTAGGTAAAAAGTTATATGGCTACAGGTACTGTAAAGTGGTTTAACGAATCCAAAGGTTTTGGGTTTATTTCTCAGGACGATGGCGGTGCGGATGTATTCGTACATTTCAGTGTCATCCAGGGTTCAGGTTTCAAAACCCTGAACGAAGGTCAGCCGGTCACCTTTGAGGTGGAGAACGGCCCGAAGGGTCTCCAGGCGACCAGTGTTACACCCGTCTGAGCAAGATCTCATCGGATAAACCGATACGAAGAACCCCGCTCCGGCGGGGTTCTTTTTTTGAGGCATAGTTATCTATAATACGCAGCTTGCCGTGCGTTCAAGGACTAAATCTAATAAGCGCCGTCTCCATACTCCATATCCAAGGGGAACAGAATTGAAAAAACTATTTATTGGTAATTTGCCTGCCAGCACCTGTGAAAATGATATTCAGACCCTGTTTTCCGAATTTGGCACGGTGCGCGCGTGCAAGCTTGTGACGGATGTTTTTTCGGGCCAGTGTAAGGGCTTCGGCTTTATCGAAATGGAAGGTCATGAGGCGCGCGCCGCCATTGCCGGTTTGAATGGCAAAGATTTCAAAGGTCATTCGATCAAGGTTAATTTTGAATCTCCCAGAGTGGGAGGCCGCCGCCGCCGTTAGCGACATCCCTCTGCCGGCTATGGTGAGCGGGTTCCCCCATCAGCGTTTCCCTGAATGAGATGTTACAAAACGCGTTGTTTTAGCGCTGTTTCGTAGTATTGTGCACCCCTGATGAGGCATTATAATACAGGGGGCAAGCATGCAGGACGATGTATTATCAATCGAAACACCGCTGGCGTTAAAATGGGATGCTTTACCTGAAATGACGTCGGTCGCATCCCTACGCCGGAATAACCTGCTGACATTTTCTTTGCTCGAAACGCTCACTGATCAGCAGTCTGCTGCGCATGAGCCATATCATTCTTCTCCCGAACTGCAACGCATCGAGAACAAACTGAACCTGCTCATTGATATGCTTAGCAAACTGTGTGGAGAGCCACAACAGCACCATGCACCCATTCCGGTCAGGCTTTCCTGGAAGGGCATCGAATGGCAGTCTGATGCCGCTCCCGATGACGCAGCATCCCTGTTACTGGAAATCTATCCTGATGCTGAGATGCAGCATGCGCTGAAAATCGTTGCCCGGGTGGTGTCGGTGACGGAACAGGACGGCCGCTATCTTGTGCGCACGAGGTTTACGTCGCTGGATGAGATCGAGAGAAATCATCTGGAAAAATGGATATTCGCCCATCATCGGCGCACGGTTGCGCAGATTCGGCATTCTTCCGTCTCCTGAACAGAAAATACGCGCTATATTTCATGTGCTTAAGCTTTCCCGCTGTGAACTGACAAATTTTTGACTTTTTGTGTCAGGCTGCTAACATCTAGGGAGTTTTAATCTTTTACCACCTTATATGCTGCAAGGATTGTTCCATGTCTTATAAAAACGTGCTGCTCATTGAAAGTGACACGCAACGGCGCTCTGACTTGAATTTACTCCTTAATTTTATTGATTATGGTCAGATTGAATCCGCAGATGTGAAATTCTGGCGTTCGATTGACACTCCGGAGGAGGGCTGGGATGTCATTATTATCGGCCAGGCCGAGACCTGTGGTCTGACCCGGGCGGAGATCGAAGAGCTGAAGAACGAATTTGGCAGTGAAATCCCAGTTCTTCTGCTGCACCACCGGGAAGGCACGCCCACTGAGCTGGCGCCCCCGTTGATTGCCGGTAAAATTGAATATCCTGTCAAGCATCGCCAGTTGCAGCATGCCCTGCATCAGGCGGATATTTACCATCGAACCAATACCCGCCCTGGTTCAGGCACCCAGACGTTGTTTCGCAGTCTGGTCGGCAATAGCCGCCCTATTCGTGAAATCCGGCGTTTAATCGATCAGGTGGCGGATTCAGAGGCCAACGTCATGATTCTGGGCGAGTCCGGCACGGGCAAGGAAGTCGTGGCGCGTAATCTGCATTATCACTCTTCACGTCGGGACAAGCCTTTTGTGCCGGTGAACTGCGGAGCCATTCCGCCGGAGTTGCTGGAAAGCGAGTTGTTCGGGCACGAGAAAGGGGCCTTTACCGGCGCGATCAGTATGCGTCAGGGACGCTTTGAAATGGCCAACGGCGGGACGCTGTTTCTGGATGAAATCGGTGATATGCCCCTGAGCATGCAGGTCAAGTTGTTGCGGGTCATTCAGGAACGGGTATTTGAACGCGTCGGTGGTAATAAAAGCATCGCTGCCAATGTCCGCATTGTGGCGGCTACCCACCGCAATCTGGAAGAGGAAATTGCGGCAGAGCGTTTTCGTGAAGATCTGTACTACCGGCTGAATGTCTTCCCCATTGAAATGCCGCCCCTGCGTGAGCGCATTGAGGATATTCCTCTCCTGATCGAAGAACTCATTACGCGCATGGAATATGAACAACGGGGATCGGTGCGCCTGACTCAGAATGCCATTGCCGCACTGTGTCAGTATAAATGGCTGGGCAATGTGCGTGAACTGTCCAATCTGATTGAACGACTGATCATTATGTTTCCCAATGGTGTGGTGGATTTGCGTGACCTGCCAGAGAAATTCCGTCATGATTTACTGGTGGCGGAACTGTCGGAACTGTCGGAACTGCCGGAGGTGCAGGTGGGAGGGCAGATGCTGACACCACAGGCGTTGGATGCGCCGCTGCGCATCCCCGTAAGCGGTCTGGATCTTAAAGAGCATATGATTAATCTGGAATCCTCCCTTATCAGACAGGCGCTGGATGATGCCGATGGGGTGGTCGCCCATGCGGCTAAACGCCTGAATATGCGCCGTACGACACTGGTAGAAAAAATGCGCAAGTATGGTCTGCAACGAGTGGATAAGGCTTCCTGAATAGAGGTTGATGGGTGTTTCCCCTCTGAACTTCGCACTTCGGTCTACCCATCCTACCTTGTGGGAATGAGTAGGATGGGTAGAACGAAGCGAAACCCATCATCAGCACGCTGGAATTATATCCACAGCGATTCAATGTCCCTGGTAGCTTGCTACCAGGCAGTTAGTTTATTTCAAAATAATGATTCTCACGTTCTCTGCGTTATTCACACCGGATCGGTTAATTGTGACCTCAATTTTCGCCATAAAATTGACTCTCTTTTTATTCCCGTTTCTATCCTCCTGTAATTACTAACAAAATAAATCAGGCATAGTTCTTGCTCATGTCCTTATGGCGGCGCCTTTGGTGTCAGATTTCAGGCAATGACAGGAACTTTCCATGCACGACAGCACTGATTCGCAGAGCCTGAAAGACGCTTTCGCGATCTTCAACGAATTCTCCAGTCAACTGAGTGAATCCTACCGGCAGCTTGAGATCCGTGTGGCCGATCTTAATGAAGAACTACAGGCGGCGCGTGATGAACGTATTCAAGAGTTGACCGAAAAGGAACGGTTGGCCGGCCGCCTGAGCCTCTTGCTGGACGTGCTTCCCGGAGGGGTTATCGTCATTGATGGCGAAGGCATTATCCGTGAGAACAATCCTGCGGCGGAAGAGCTACTGGGTCAGCCTCTGCTGGGAATCAGCTGGAGCGAAGTGATTGGCCGCGCTTTTGCCCCCCGCTGCGATGATGGCCATGAAGTCTCACTGGCCGATGGCCGCCGGGTCAATATTTCAACCTGCCCGCTGGGGACTGAACCCGGTCAGATTCTGCTGATCACCGATGTGACCGAAATGCGCATGTTGCAGGATCGCCTGGCCCAGCAGCAGCGTCTTGCCTCCATGGGGGAAACCGCGGCTTCACTGGCGCACCAGATCCGTACCCCCCTGTCCTGCGCCATGCTTTATGCCTCTAATCTGAAACGTTCGCACATGGAGGATTCACAGCGACAGCAGGTGGGGGAAAAAATCTTTTCCCGTCTGCGTCACCTGGAACAATTGGTGGACAACATGCTGGTCTACGCCCGCAGCGGTAAAAATGGAGAAGAATTCTTTACCGCCGATGTGCTGCTGACCGATCTGCAACAGGTGCTGGAAGCACAGTTACAGTCCAGCCATATCCACTATGAGTGGAAAGACGAAACGCCCGGCTATCGGCTCTACGGTAATCGGCAGATGATTTTAAGCGGTTTAATCAATCTTGCGGTGAATGCCATTCAGGCCATGGATCAGGATGGCGAACTCCGGGCCTTGGCGGCGGTGGATGAGGCCGGTCAACTGGAGTTGCGAATTTCGGATAACGGCCCCGGCATTGCGCCGGAGGCGCAGCGCAAATTATTCGATCCTTTTTATACTACCCGCAAGGATGGCACTGGGCTGGGGTTGGCGGTGGTGCAGGCCATCGCCCGTGCGCACAGGGGTGAGGTGAAGCTGGTATCGAGGCCAGGCGAGGGCAGCGCTTTCAGTTTGCACTTGCCCATTTTCCAATCGACACAGCAGTTCGAAGCAACATCGATCGCATCCGTGCAGGATAGCCCGAAAAATATACAACAGATTGCCTGATAATTTTGCAATGAGGAATGAGTATGACGATGGATTTAAGCATTCTGGTCGTTGAAGACGATGAGTCCCTGGCGGAAGCCCTGCGGGATACGCTACAGATAGCCGGTTATAGAGTGTGTATGACGGAAAATGGGCGGATGGCCCTGCGCTTGCTTGAAGATAAAGCGGTGGACTTGATCATTAGTGACATCAATATGCCAAAAATGGACGGCCACAGTTTGCTGAAAAAAGTCAGGCTGCAGTTTCCCGACATCCCCATGATCCTAATGACGGCCTATGGCACCATCCAGCAGGCGGTGGATGCCATGCGTGATGGTGCCGCAGACTATATGGTCAAGCCCTTTGAAGCCGAGGTGCTGGTCAACATGGTGGGTCAGTACATTGGGTCCGTGAAAGCGGATGAAGACATGATTGTGGTCGATGAGGCCTCACAGGAACTGGCGCGTATCGCCATGAAGGTGGCTGAAAGCGATGCCACTATTATGATCAGCGGGGAAAGCGGCGTCGGTAAGGAAGTGCTGGCGCAGTTTATCCATCGTCACTCACCGCGTCATGACCAGCCCTTTGTGGCTATCAATTGTGCCGCTATTCCTGAGAATATGCTGGAAGCGACGCTGTTTGGTTATGAAAAAGGTGCGTTTACCGGTGCCTACAAGGCTTGTCCGGGCAAATTCGAACAGGCCCAGGGTGGCACCCTGTTGCTGGATGAGATTTCAGAAATGGATCTAGGTCTACAGGTCAAACTGCTGCGGGTTTTGCAGGAACGTGAAGTGGAGCGTCTTGGCAGTACCGAGATGATCAAGCTGGATGTAAGGGTGCTGGCCACCTCGAACCGTGACATACAAAGCGTGGTGGCAGAAGGCCGGTTTCGTGAAGATCTGTTTTACCGGCTCAATGTTTTCCCTCTGAACCTGCGCCCTTTACGCGAGCGCAGTGGCGATATTGTGCCTCTGGCAAAGCGCCTGCTGGAAAAACATGCGCGCACTTCTACGCAGATCATTCCGGAGCTTTCGGATGAGGCCTGCGCCGATCTGCTGCGTTATCGCTGGCCCGGTAATATTCGGGAGCTGGATAATGTGATTCAGCGGGCGCTGATTTTACACAGCGATGCGGTTATTAGTGGACAGGATCTGCATTTTGAAGGGGTCACGGCCCGTTTCAGTTCTACTTCCGGCGCAAATTCCGGGCTGAATCCTGCGCCGGATCAGAACGAAATGTTGACCACCGGCCGTTCACCCCGCTCAGCATTAGCGGCAAAAATAGACGCTGAATCAGGGGATGAATCACTGAATTCGGATTTGAAACAGCGTGAATGGGATCTGATTTTGACTGCCATCCGTTGTGCCCATGGCAGCCGCAAGCTCACGGCGGAGCGGCTGGGAATCAGCCAGCGTACGCTGCGTTATAAACTGGCGCGCATGCGTGAAGCCGGCATTATTGTGCCGGGTAGTTCGGATATTCATCCCGCTGATCAGGGGGTCGCCGATTTGGGCGCCGCTGGTCTGGAAACTGCATAATTCCATTTGGCGGCGAACTTTTGACGAAGGTAACTCTAATCTCTCCAGGGTATTGATATGACAAACGCAATTACTTCCGATGCACTGTTGCTGCAAATGCGCGCCATGGCCAGCGCGGCGCAGGTAAAAAGTAGTGAAAAAACTGTTGCCGGAGCAGGGAGTTCAAGTGACTTTTCTGAACTATTGAAACAATCCATCGATAAGGTTAACGAGTCGCAAATGGATGCCAAAAAACTTTCGGATGCTTTTCAGCAAGGCGATTCGAATGTGCAGATGTCAGAAGTGATGATAGCCCTGCAAAAGTCTAATGTGTCATTCCAGGCCATGCTACAGGTGCGTAATAAACTGGTGAATGCCTATCAGGATATTATGAACATGCCGATATGATCCTGCTTGAAACAAGCCGCTTTTTTCCCTGTTACTTACGCACATAATCAACGAAGAAAAATATGGATCTGGTAAAATCAGAACAGTTTAGTGGGCCATTCATGGGCATGCTGGAGTTACCAGTGGTGCGCCAGGTGGGTCTGCTGGTGGGACTGGCTGCCAGCATTGCCATTGGCGTTGCCGTGGTTCTTTGGTCACAGACACCAACTTATAGCGTTCTTTACAGCAACGTCACGGGTCAGGATGTGCAGGCCATGTCCGAGGTACTGAAACGCAACAATATTAAATTTCGTTTGGATCCGGAATCCGGCGTCCTCATGGTTGAATCCGGCAAGACCAGTGAAGCGAAGCTGAAGCTGGCGGCGGAAAATCTGCCACAAAGTAGCGGCGAAGGTTTTGAGATCATGGATAAGGAACAGGGTTTTGGTTCCAGCGCCTTTATCCAGAATGTACGTTACCAGCGGGCGCGGGAAGGTGAACTGGCCCGTACTATCATGTCCATTTCTGCAATCGAGAATGCCCGCGTCCATCTGGCTTTGCCCAAGGAATCCGTTTTTGTACGCGATCGCAAGAAGCCCAGCGCCTCAGTGATGATTAAACTGGCGCCGGGGCGGCGTCTGGAAAAGGGGCAAATTGCCGCTATCACCCATCTGGTCGCCTCCAGTGTGACCAATCTTGAAGCCTCACAGGTTACTCTAGTCGATAATCAGGGGCGTTTGTTGTCATCGAATGACGATAAAAATAATCTGGCGATGACGGCCAATGAATTTGAATACACCCGCAAGGTGGAACAAAACTATATTCATCGTATCGAACATTTGTTAGCACCTCTGGTAGGTATGGAGGGTGTGCGTGCTCAGGTGAATGCCGATCTGGATTTCACTCAGAGTGAATCGACCCAGGAACAGTTTAATCCGGATTCGCCAGCCCTGCGTAGCGAACAGCAGACAGAAGAACAGAGCAAGGGTGTGCAGAGCGAGGCGGGTATTCCGGGCGCCTTGACCAATGAACCGCCGGGCAAGGCTGTGGCGCCGGAAAAGGTGGCGGGTAAGGGAGCGGAGAAAAGCCGGGTCATTGAAGGTCCGAGCAGGCTGAAAAAACGATCGGTACGGAACTTTGAGCTTGACAAGACGATCAGTCATACCCGCCACAGCACGGGGGGGGTTCGTCGTCTTTCCATCGCGGTGGTGCTGGATATGAAAACCGGTAAGGATAAAAAAGGCAAGCCCACCGAGATCCCCTATACGGATGCAGAACTGGCGCGCTTTTCAAGCCTGATAAAAGAGGCAGTCGGGTTTAATACGATGCGAGGCGACAGTCTGAAGATCATTAACGCGGCCTTCCTGCCGGCTGAAGAAATGCCAAAAATCCCGGCTATTCCGTTCTGGGAACAGTCCTGGTTCTGGTCGGTACTCAAACAGGCTGCGGCAGCCATTATGCTGATCTTCCTGGTCCTTGGGGTTCTGCGCCCGATCATGCGTCATCTCGCCACCCAGCCAAAACAGATCCTGATCAATGAAAGCGGGGAAGAAATTTCCGAAGATCAACTGACCCTGAGCCACGAAAGTGGTGGGCGTCTGCCCAAACCGTCAACTTATGAAGATAACCTGAATATGGCCAAGTCGCTCGCCAGCCAGGAGCCCAAGCGGGTGGCGCAGGTCGTTAAGGGCTGGCTTGAAGACTGAAGCTTATGGCGGATGAGGCGAAACAAAAAAAGAAACTGACGGGCATCGAGCGCACGGCCGTGCTTTTGATGACCCTGGGCGAACAGGATGCGGCGGAAATCATGAAGCTGCTGAATCCCAAGGAGGTCCAGAAAATCGGCGAGGCAATGGCCGGGATGGGCAGTATTGGCCGTGATGCCGTGGACGATGTGCTAAGCGAGTTTTGCGATACGGTGGATGAGCAGACGGCGCTGGGTATTGGCAACGAAGAATACCTGCGCAATGTACTCGTTAACGCCCTGGGAGAGGACAAGGCCGGCAATATTGTCGATCGCATTCTCATGGGCCACGATGCCAAGGGGCTGGAAACCCTGAAATGGATGGAGGCGCGGGCCGTGGCGGAAATGATCCGGCTTGAGCACCCGCAGATCATTTCCATTATTCTCTCCTATCTTGAAAGCGATCATGCGGCGGAAATTCTGGCGGCGCTGCCCGAGAATATGCAAGCCGATGTCCTGATTCGGGTGGCCACCCTGGACGGTATTCAACCCTCGGCCCTGCATGAGCTGGATGAAATGCTGGAGAAACAGTTTGCCGGTAATTCTGACAGCCTGAAATCCGCAGGCATGGGCGGTATCAAGACGGCCGCCAACCTGCTCAATTTCCTGGAGTCATCGGTGGAAAGTCAGGTGATGGAAAAACTCAAGGAAGTGGATGAGGAGCTGGGACAGAATATCCAGGATCTGATGTTCGTCTTCGATAACCTCATTGATGTGGATGATCGTGGCATTCAGGGGCTGTTGCGTGAAATTTCTTCCGAGAACCTGATCATTGCCTTGAAGGGTGCAGATGAAGATGTCAAAGAGAAAATTATCAAAAACATGTCCAAGCGTGCGGCGGAAATGTTACGTGATGATCTGGAAGCCAAAGGGCCGGTGCGTTTGAGTGAAGTAGAAGCCGCCCAAAAGGAAATCCTGTCTATCGCCCGCCGTATGGCTGACTCCGGTGAAATTTCATTGGGTGGTGGAGGGGATGATTTTGTCTGATACCACGATGCCCTCACGCAAGGGAACGGCGGCTTACGAGCGTTGGGAGCTGCCTGATGTGGGCGAGCAGGTGAGCAATAAGATCGGCAGTAGACTTCCCACGGCGGCTGAAATCGAGTCCATCCAGAAACAGGCTTACACAGAAGGGCATGACCGGGGTTACCGTGATGGTTATGAAAAGGGACTGGCAAAAGGGGAAACAGAAGTCAGACAAAAGGCCGAAACGTTTCAGGAATTGATCCAGATGCTGGATACGCCCCTTGATGAACTGGATGAGCTGGTTATCGAGCAGACGGCGCAACTGGCTATGGCGGTCGCACGCCAGATTATTCGCCGTGAACTGCATGCGGATCCCGGTCAGGTAGTGGCGGTGGTGCGAGATGCGTTGAAAGCCCTGCCAGTGATGGCAAGAAAAATCCGGGTTTTCCTGCATCCTGATGATGCGGTGCTGGTGCGGGAGGTACTGTCGCTGCATGATGACGATGACAGTCAGACCTGGCGGATTATTGAAGATCCTCTGTTGGATCGGGGTGGTTGTAAAATCAACAGTGAAAATTCGACTATAGACGCGAGCGTCGAAATGCGATTGCAACGGGTGATTACCGGGATTATGGGCGGGGAGCGCACCCGTGACTGAGGTGAATCACAGGCACCGACGCAGCCGGTTCTGGATTGACGGGTTGCAGTCGATTGAAGCGCGGCTTATTAATATTGATCACGTGGTGGTGGAAGGCCGCCTGAGCCGCATGGTCGGCATGACGCTTGAAGCGGTGGGTTGCCAGTCTGTGATCGGCGCACGCTGTATGGTAGCCAGTCAGGATGGCTGCGACATCGAAGCCGAGGTGGTGGGTTTTTCGGGTGAACGTCTGTATCTGATGCCTATCGGTAGTCTCAGTGGTATTCACCCCAATGCCCGCGTTATTCCGAGTGAACATTTGTATGAGGCCGAGGTGGGCGACGCCATGCTGGGGCGGGTGTTGGATGGTTCCGGCAAGCCGCTGGATAACAAAGGGCCGCTTGAAACCACTGAAAACAAGCCCCTGATAGGTGTGCCGGTGAATCCACTGGAGCGGGCGGCTATCAGTGCGCCGCTGGATGTGGGTGTGCGTGCCATCAACGCGTTGCTGAGTGTCGGGCGGGGGCAGCGCATGGGGCTGTTCGCAGGTTCCGGAGTGGGTAAGAGTGTCCTGCTGGGCATGATGACGCGTTATACCACCGCCGATGTGATTGTTGTCGGTATGATCGGTGAGCGTGGCCGGGAGGTAAAGGAATTCATTGATAATATCCTGGGTCCGGAAGGCATGGCCCGCGCGGTGGTGGTTGCCGTGCCATCGGATCAGACACCGGTCATGCGCATGCATGGCGCCATGCTGGCGACCAGTATTGCGGAATATTTCCGGGACAAGGGCAAGCATGTTTTACTTTTGATGGATTCCCTGACCCGTTTTGCCCAGGCACAGCGGGAAATTGCGTTGGCGATTGGTGAACCCCCGGTGACCAGGGGTTACCCGCCCTCGGTATTTGCACGTCTGCCACAACTGGTTGAACGGGCCGGTAACGGTCGTCCGGGGGGCGGCTCGATTACGGCGTTTTATACCGTACTGACCGAAGGCGATGATCAGCAGGATCCCATTGCCGATGCGGCGCGGGCCATTCTTGATGGGCATATTGTTCTTTCCCGCGCACTGGCTGATGGGGGGCACTACCCGGCGATTGATGTGGAAGCCTCGATCAGCCGCGCCATGGTCGATATTGTCGATCCCGCACACATGAGTATCGTGCAGAACTTTAAGCGTATTTATTCGGTCTATCAACGTAACCTGGATTTAATTTCTGTGGGCGCCTATTCCCAGGGCAATGATGCCCGCATCGACGAGTCCATCATGATGCAACCACGGATGATGCAGTTTTTGCAGCAGGATCTGCGCAAAGCGGTTAACTGGGAACAGAGCTTGCAAGCTTTGGTTGATGTCTTTGCCCATGCGGCGCAGCAGGAAGAGACTGGCGCTAGCGCTCCCCTGGCCGTCGCACAGTGAGATTATGAAACAGGCATATAGAAAATCGATTCAGGGACGCTAACAGTGCAGGGATGAGGATGTAATCAATAAGAAGGCGGTCACCATGAAAAAATCCAGTCGTATCCAGCCACTGAAAAATCTGGCATCCCGGCATGAACAGCAGGCTGCGCGAGTACTGGGCCAGTCCCAGACTCAACTGGGACAGCAGCAGGGCCGTTTACAGGAACTCTTTAGCTATCGGGAAGAATATCAGCAGCATTTTTATCGTCAGGCTAAAAATGGCATAGTTGGGGCGCAGTTGCAGGCTTATCAGTCTTTTATACAACAACTGGATGACGCTATTTGCCAGCAGCGAAAACAGGTAGAGCAGTCTGAGCAAACCTGCCACACGGTCACCGCGCAGTGGCGTGAAAGTCATATACGCACCCAGGTTCTGGATAAAACTATTCAACGGCTGCAAGTAAATGAAGAGCGGCAGGCGGAAAAAATTCAGCAACGTGAAATTGATGATCGGGCGGGCAAGCGTCATTATTCAACACTGGAGTAACCCGCAAGACTCAAAGTGGCTGGCAAAACTGGCATATGCCTTGCATTTTATCCTGACAGGAACAATTAATGTGAATGTGAGGAATCATGTCAGGATCCATGCCTATCGTGGCGAACACAGCGGCGGCCAGCCCGAACAGGGAAGCTTCGAATACAGAGGGAAGCGCAACAGATGTGGAGTCCACTGACAGCAGTGGCGGTTTCCCCAAATTACTGAAGGCACAACTACATTCTACGAAATCGGGTTCGGATTCTGATCCAGATCCGGATTCAACCCCGGATCCGAAGGCGGATCCCGGCAAAGATTCGCCGCCAGACATGGCAAGTCCGACACAGGCGGCCATGATCCCGCTCGAAATATTCCAGGTTCATAATAATGCCGCCGCCAGCCTGCAACCGCCAGGGCAGGCAACGGCGGTGAAACCCTTGACGACCGGCAATATCGGGACCACTACCGGGAATGGAGTGAGTCCCGTGGCTCTCAACGCCAACCCCGATGATCCCCTGGACGTGGATGAGACACTGATGACGCGTCAGGAACAGCAACTGATACAGGCGGTGACGAACACCAAGGATGCCCCTCAGTTCAGCGCTCTGCTGAAGCAGCAAGGAGGAACAGAAGCCGGCAGCTCGCCGCCGCTACCCGCTTCAGCCGTGCATAATAATACCTTAAATCCGGTGGTGGGCCTTCCTGCCGGGCCGCTGATCAAAGCGGATGCCGCGCCGGGTCCGTCGCCCCCCGTATTGAATGTCCCCCCGCAGCATCCGGGCTGGAACCAGGCCGTGGGTGATCGCTTGCAGTGGATGGTGGGACATCATCTTCAGTCAGCCGACATTCGTCTGGATCCACCGGAACTGGGCAGACTGGACGTTCACATCCAGTTGCATAAGGATCACGCCAGTATTGCTTTTGCGGCGCCCAATCAGCAGGTACGGGATGCCCTCGAATCCGCCGTGCCGCGATTACGGGAAATGATGAATAACATCGGCCTGTCTCTGGGGGATGTGAATGTGTCACAGGAATCCTTTAGTCAGGGACAGCAGGCCAATGAGAATGCCAGATCAGCGAATATGTTTGCTAATAATGAAACTGAGAGTGACCGGCTGGAGGCCATCGCACCCATAGCGCCGCGACGGGGTATCGGGATGCTGGACGCCTATGCCTGAGCGTGGGCAGTTGATTTTAAGTTGCTTCACAAAATTATTTCCATAGGGCTAAAGAAACCCTGTTCATATGTCGATTGATTACTCGTAACTCTTTGCCACTGGCAGGAAATTGAAGGTTTTTATGTATACGATTTGCAAGCCAGACGAATCGGAAGAACTGGTCAACAGTTATTCCGGACTGGTGCAACGCATTGCCTACCATCTGATTGCGCGCCTACCGGCCAGCGTCATCATGGATGATCTGATCCAGGTGGGGATGCTGGGGCTGCTGGATGCCGCACAGCACTATGATGCTTCACAGGGGGCGAGCTTTGAAACCTATGCCACGATTCGTATTCGTGGTTCCATGCTGGACGAATTGCGGCGCAATGACTGGGCGCCCAAGTCTGTTCACCGAAAAGCGCGCGATGTGATGGCAGTAGTCAGCCGTATCGAGGGGGAAAGCGGGCGCGAGGCGCGAGCCGGTGAGGTTGCCCGTGAACTGGGAATTTCGCTGGATGAGTATTACCGGATCATGCAGGAAACGAATGCCTGCCGAATTCTGAATTTTATCGATCTTGGTACGGCGGAAGGACATGTGACTGACAGCTTTCAGTCTGACACGGCTGAGCCTCATGAAAATATTGAACAGGATGAATTCAGGAAACATCTGGCGGCCGCAATCAGCGCCTTACCCGAACGCGAAAAGCTGGTAGTCAGCCTCTATTATGATGAAGAATTCAACTTGCGTGAGATAGGTGAAATTCTAGGGGTGAGTGAATCACGTATCAGTCAGTTGCTGGGCCAGGCGCATTTGCGTATTCGCACACAATTGAAAGAAACGGGTTAATTCCGGTGGCTTTATTTTCTTTGACTGCAACTGTTCAATTCCAACCAGTGCCCGGCTTAAGTTGTTCGGGGAAATAAGTTACTCGTAGGTTGGTGTTGAGCAACGCGAAGCACCACAGGCACTTCCTTCGGTCGCCCAACAGAAGTAGCCTGTAATTGACCTGA
>CAZQVV010000020.1:25750-31642 GCA_964596835.1 uncultured Thiohalophilus sp.
GGCTTCGCCATAAAGAACAGGGCTTAGCGCCAACCTACAACTCAATACGCTGTCTGCTTGCAGCGGAGTCGTTTATTGCAGCATTCGCTTAATCGGGACTGATTCCAGACGGGCCGTCATCACATTTTCCAGATAAATGTTCCCTCGATGCCCTGCTCCACATTAGCTGATGCTACATTCAACTATACTGTGTGCAAGTCAAGAGTCACTTGTATGCATGTTTGTTAATAACATTATGTGAACCGTTTGGCGTTCCTGCTTTCGTTATTTAGAGATAATAACCAGATGTATTGTTTTGTCATATTGTTATATGTGACCTATGCCATGCTTCGGTGAGGCCGCGCCTGGAAGAGGGGGCGGCTTGGTGGGGTAGCCTATAGCGTCAAGGAGATAGCGATGTCCTTTAATGATGTGTTCATGCTTTTTCAAAGTCCGGTCATGTCCGGTTTTACATGGTTTTTTATCCTCACCACCGTTTTTTATATTGCTCGTATTCATGCGCACCAGGCCATTTACGCCTTTACCCGGGTTATTCACAATGCCCTGCGTCTGACCGCGCAATCGGTCCGCCAGACGGAAAGAAGAATGATGGATCGCAATACGGAAGTGTTGTTGACACAGGGACGTGAGGCGACCGAACATATTATTGAGCGGGAGTTTGAACGTATTAATGATACGGTGCAGAAAGATCTGTCTGAGTATCCTGCACTACACCGTCTGTTAAGTGAAAAAATTACCCAAATCAATGAAGATTACCAGGAAAGCACCGATGTGCCACCCGCGCCGCCGGGCTGGGTAAAGGCGGTCGAGGCGGTTGCCAAAATACCTGGCAGCAAGGCTGATACCATGGTCGGGCATGTGCTGGAAGGCATTCATCAGTCCATGATCAAGGCCAATGCCCGGGCGACGGAAGAATATCGCAAAACCAGTCATAAACGTCATCGGCTTTTGAATAACATGATGCCGCACTGGCGCAAAGTTTCCCGTGCGCTCGCTCAGGTGGATAAAAATATCAATAGTTTGCTATTGCGTTCCATCAGCATTGATCGGCATATGGAGGAATATGAGAACATCCAGGCAGGCTCTGAACGTGCCGTGCAGCATCTCTCATCTTCTTCTCTTACCCAGTTTTTCATCTCTGCCTTTGTGCTGGCCATAGCCGTAGGTGGGGCGATGATTAATTTCAATCTGATTGCCCGCCCTATGTCGGAGATGGTGGGTGGCACCAGTCAGATCATGGGTTTTCATACCTCCGAAATTGCAGCGCTGGTCATCATCCTGGTCGAAATAGCCATGGGGCTGTTCCTGATGGAATCCCTGCGTATTACTCGCCTGTTTCCACTTATTGGGGCTCTGAATGACAAGCTGCGGGTTAAAATGATCTGGACCACCTTCGGTATTTTGTTAACCCTGGCCTGTGTCGAAGCGGGCCTGGCCTACATGCGGGAGCTTCTGATGCAGGATGCGGCGGCAACCCGGGCGTTGTTACGGGGGGATGGCGTCGAGGTAATTAAAAGCTCCTATCTCTGGATCACGACGGCGGCGCAAATGGGAATGGGTTTTATCCTGCCTTTTGCCCTGACCTTTATTGCGATCCCGCTGGAGTCCTTTGTTCATTCCCTGCGTACCGTGATGGGGATTGTTGTCGTGGCTTTATTACGCAGCCTGATCGGGTTGTTACGTCTGGCAGGAAATATCGCCCGTTTCTCGGGTGCTATGCTGGTTAATTTCTATGATCTGTTTATTTTTGCCCCCCTGTGGATTGAGCATCAGTTCCGATTCAGGCGAAAAGAGCAGGGCAGTAAAGAAAAAAGTGAAGCTAGAGATAACGCAGAGAGGGTGAATGGCGCGGATGTGGATAATATTCAATATGGTTCTCTGTCGAGGTCATGATGTTTAAATTAAAACTTCCTGTTTTTAGCCTTATTCTGCTGGTGATCCTGGTATCAATGACAGGTTGCTCCAGGAAGCACGTTCCGAATACGCGAGCGGTCTATATGTTGATGGACACCTCCGGCACCTACACAAAGGAACTGAAACAGGCGCAGCGGGTCATTAATTTTATTCTTTCGAGTCTTAATCCGGGCGATACCTTTGCGGTGGCGCGAATAGACACGGCCAGTTTTACTGAGAAGAATATTATCGATAAGGTGACATTTGCCGATCGGCCAAGTATGGCAAACCAGCAAAAACGACAATTCAGGGACAAGATTGACAAGTTCGTAAAACATGTCAAAGGCAGCGCGCACACCGATATCACCGGTGGGATGTTGCAGGCTATCGAATATCTGAATGAAGTGGGTGCCGGACACAATTTAATTCTGATTTTTTCAGATTTAAAAGAAGATTTGAAGAAAGGTTATATACGTGACATACCCCTGCAGTTGAACGGGATTTCTGTCATCGCTCTGAATGTCACCAAATTGCGCAGTGACAATGTTGACCCTCGCAAATATCTTGATCGTCTGGCAAGCTGGCAAAAAAAAGTGGAGTCAGGCGGGGGGACCTGGAAAGTGGTCAACGATCTTGAACGACTGGAAACTATATTGACATTCTGATCAGATGGGTCTTGTCGGGTATTTTGTGGCTTATCGTTATTTAAAGAGATAGCCAGGCTTCGATTAATGGGGGGGTTGAATAAATCTGATCTTCTTTTATTTTCATTTTACCCTTCATTGACGCTTCCGATTATATTAGTATTAATGCATTCATTAATACGGGCAATATGAATTGCAGGCAGGCGGATGTGACACATACCATACAGGCACAGCGTGCCCGCACCCCAATGTGGGTTTACGAGAAAAACTTTGTGCTTCTGCATTCACTTTTCCCTGATCCCGGGATAACGGATCACTTTGAGTTTATTCCCGAGCAATCCGATATGCGCTTTAGCATCCATGTGCTTGAGCGCTGCCGTTATACCCGCATGCTGGAACTTCGCCAGAAATTACACTTGCCTGAAAGGTGTATTCGAGAACTGGTTATGAAAATCCGGATTTATTATGATGCGAGGCTGGTTGAGGTGACGGGGTATGAGGGAATGGGACGCCTGCAACCCAGCTATTGCTATCCTAACAAGGAAATGATGTTGAAAGATGAGAAGCGTCAGGCAAATATTCTGCTGCATGAGTGGCTTTCCCTTGTACTTGCCCATGACTTGAAACAAAATCGGGAATATGCCTGAATGGGCCGCGACAAGA
This sequence comes from uncultured Thiohalophilus sp., assembly GCA_964596835.1. Taxonomy (GTDB): domain Bacteria; phylum Pseudomonadota; class Gammaproteobacteria; order UBA6429; family Thiohalophilaceae; genus JAADGZ01. The sequence goes on from CAZQVV010000020.1 coordinate 28,951, forward strand.
TGCGGCAATATTTCCGGTTTAGTTAAATTACAGGTATGGAATTGAATATGAGCAAAAACGGAATGCCCTGTATTTCCCGATTTTTTCTAACCATCTTTGTGGCCAATTTGTCTGTTATGCCGCCTCTTCATGCGGATACGTTTTCGGATGCAGCCGAAGCCCTGCAAAATGGTAACTATATTCGCGCCCGCATGCTGTATACCCAGAAGACGAATAAAGAGGATCCGGTTGCTCTTTTCAATTTGGGTGTTATGGCGCAAAAAGGTATGGGCGCACCGGCTGACCCTATCGAAGCCCAGGCGTTATTTGAGAAGGCCGCACGCTATAAACTGGTAGATGCCTGTAATTTGGTCCAGATGACAATTAAACCTGCGGATGGGCAGCGGGTGCTGGTGGTGCAGACTCCGCAGGAGTGGATACGGGTTCAGAACCCCAATTACTATACGTTGCAACTGGCCAGTAGTACCAATCGCAAATTGATTGAAAAATACTATGACGAGAACCGCTTGCAGGGCATGGCCGGCTATTACGTCACCCGGCGTCAGGGTGAAGACTGGTATGCACTGGCATACGGCGCCTATCCCACCGCAGTGGACGCCAATGCCGCCATTCCGAGCTTGCCAAAGGATCTGCGCAAATGGTCGCCCTGGGTGCGTAAGCTGCGAGATATCCAGCGCCTGATGAAACCGTAGTCGTTTCTCACGATTTTGGGCCGTTTCAATATTAGAAGAACTGTATTTTCTAATATTCCGAGGTTGCAGAATGTGACGGTTGATTGCGATTAGCACTATTCTACTTGCACAAATCAATCTACTTTGAGTATGCTTTTAAAGCCCAGGCTGATATTGCCGATATCATCCTGGGGGATATCAGGTTTATTATACCCAGTTTGAAAGGAAATTAACGTGGAGTGTACTCACAGTAAAAATTGTCAATTATATGCGCAGTTTGCCATGGAGCCGTCTTTGCGGCTGTGGAAACAGCGTTATTGTGTTGCTGAATTTGAGCAGTGCGCGCGCTATCAGCTTGCACTTGAAGGTAAGTCTGCTCCCCTGACCTTGCTGCCCAACGGACGCCGGGTTAAACAACGTAGCAAGGACCAGATATCCGCTGCGGCTTTATTCAATGCTATTCTTAAACAACGTGTGCCGATGGTGAAATCCATGTTAAAAACCGGCCTGCCATCCGAACGTGTAATGAGCAGTGACGGTATGACGCCATTAATGGTTTCAGCTACCGTTGGCAATGTTGAGCTGGCCCAAATTATGTTGGAGCATGGCTGTAATCCATACGCGAAAAACACAAATGGAGAAACCGCACTGGATATTGCGCTGAGTTCGGGCTTTAAGGATTGCGCCAGGATTATTGAAAAAGCGCAGTCAACAATGACGCCCGAGGAATACGAAGCCAGGCATAAAGATTTCGGGAAGGAGACGAAAACTTCCGATTCCGAGAAGGAAGGTTTTTTGAGAAAGCTCAATCCGTTTACCGGGAAGACAGGTTTTTTAAGGAAGCTCAATCCGTTTATCTGAACCGTCAGGCGGGTGACGCCTGCCATCGAAACGCAAGGAGTGATCAAGGTGGAATATTGGCCCTGGTGGCTGGGAGCAATTGGCCTGGCAGCCGTTAGTGTTTTGAATTTTTTTCTGCTGGGGCGTTTGTTAGGCGTTTCCGGCAGTTGGGCAAAGGTGGTGGGCTGGAAAGACGATCGGGAACGTAGCGCCGAACTCAAATCACTGGCCGAAGACAAGGGCGGTATGGAAGATGCCCTGTTGGCAGAAACGCTGGCTGAGTTTGGTGAAGCCTCCTTGAAGGAACTAGGTGATGAGCCTGATACTGAAGTTTCAGCCCGGCCCGTTATAAAAGGAGTCCAGCATACTCCCTGGACGGTGCATTTTGTTTTTTTATTGTTCATGTTTGTCGGTGGTTTTCTTGCCGCCATACTATCCGGTAATTTCAAAATCGAGTTAACCCTGAGCCCCATCCATTCACAAATATTTGGTGCTGACTGGGAGGTTTGGCTGGCGCTGTTGTTTGGTGGGGTTATGGTTGGATTTGGCACACAGATGGCGGGTGGCTGTACCTCCGGTCACGGGTTGAGTGGTTGTGCCCGGCTGATTCCCGCCAGCCTGGTGGCAACGGCCACATTTTTGGCCAGTGCTACACTGCTATCTTTTATGATGCAAGCAACATTGAGATGAGACAATCCATGATCAAACAGTATTTTTTTTATGCTTCTATGGGGCTGGTTCTGGGCTTTGTAATCGCCCGTATCGGTTTTGCTGATTACGATGAATTGCACAGGATGTTCATTTTCGCTGATCTGCGTATGCTGTATTCGTTCCTGGGTGGCGCTCTTCTGTCGATGTTGGTACTGGCGCTGTTTTCAAAAAAAATTCCAAAGCAGAATAAAATTTTTCAGCCCGGAACTATCCCCGGCAGCATGTTATTCGGTTTTGGCTGGGCTGTTTCAGGCGCCTGTCCAGGTATAGTTTTTGTGCAGTTGGGATCAGGAAAGCTGGCGGCGATATTTACGCTGGTGGGTATTTATCTGGGGGTGTTGCTGCACAAAAAGATGCATGCCCGTTATTTTCGCTGGGACACAGGCTCCTGCGGCGTCTAAATGGTTGTTCCCAATACCCGCCCACTTTAAATGGCCGCTCGTCCTACCCGTCCATTTTAAGAATAACCG
>CAZQVV010000021.1:0-31521 GCA_964596835.1 uncultured Thiohalophilus sp.
CCCTGTGTATTTCTGGAAGCCAAACTAAGGGGTGCTCGAAAAAATGCACCCCTATGACTATTATAATCCATTACAGTATCAATAACTTACAATGTCTCCACAACAATTTTTACCCACAAATTCTGCTGAAGAGCCGGTTTTATATTTGTTGTTGCTTATCTTTTGACGGGCTTCCTTCGACAGGCTCAGGACGAACGGAAGGGTGTTGTTATTTCCTTTATGGTGAATTTAGTCAAGTTCCCGTTCAATCAAGATCTTGGTGCTTTCTTTTCCACCGGTGGTGAGTATGACGCTACGACCTTGTAGATCACCGGCATTAGCCCTGGCGTTGCCGGATTTGGATATGCGGGCACCTACATAGACTCGTTTAAAGCTGGACAGGCGCGTGCGGGGTGTCATGGCCATGGAATCATCCAGTATGACTTTGAGTGGTAAATCCTTTACCTGCTTTCTGACGATGGCCAGGGGCATGGGTGGGCCACCAACGGCTTTGGCGTATACGAAGATGGTTTCGTTTGGGTTGGTTTTGCTGGCGAGTGCGGGATCCAGTTTTACTTCGACTGTAATGGTCGTTTTATTTTCAAGTTTTGTGGTGGTTTTCTTTAGTTTTGGCTGTTTGCCACTGTCATGCATTGCCTGGGCCGCCATATCGATACGTTTTTGTAGTTCAAGCGCGCCCTTGCCGCCTAGCTCATGCTTTTGCATCAGGCGCTGCCAGTAGTCGATGGCGCCCTGGTAATCCTTGATTTGCATTTTTGCGGCACCGGCCAGCCACAAAGCCTTGGGAAGTCCTGGGTCAAGTTTCAGGGCCTGAAATACATACTCAGTGGGTTTGCCCTGCATGTTACCCTGCCGAATCATAGCCAGTACTTCGGCATAATCTGTCAATGTTTGTGGATTATTCTTATCCAGCATCAGCGATTTTTTGTAGGCTTCGCGGGCATCATTAAGACGCTGCATGTACATGTAACTGCGACCCAGCATTAGCCAACCTTTGGCATTTTCAGGATCTTTTTTCATGCGTTGTTCCAGTTTAGCAACCATTTTGGCAACGTCGGGAAGCTGCCTGCCGTTATGCGATCTCTGGGTTTGTTCTGCAAGAGTGGCCTGGCCGGCGAGTATTTCCGGTAGTTCGGCGGGACCGAGCATGCCATACAGGGCAAGAGCCAGCAGTGGAATACTGACGCCAATAAAGGTCGCAAGAATACCAGAACGCTGTTTCGGGCTGCTGGCTTTTTCGCTATTTTCCTTTTCTCCCATATCCTGCAGCAGGCTTTTCTTCAGTTCCTGACGCAAGCTGTCTTTCTGTTCTGGTGAAAGATCGTCCTCAGATTCCTCTTCCAGTTCCTTCAGCCGTTGTTCATAGATAGCCAGGTTGAGTTCGTTATGCAGGGTTTGCGATACCTTGTAATGGCCAAGTAACGGGGGCAATACAAAAAATAGCGCGATGGCGATGAGACAAAAAATGAGAACAATAAAGGTAATCATACTCGGGGTTCCTCTTTCTCATTTTTAAGGAGTGAATCCAGTTGTTTTTGCTCTTCTGCTGTGAGCTCGGCATCCGCCTGCTTTCTGGTATTGCGGATCACGCGAAACAGGATGATGAGTCCAAGTATGACAAGAACAAAAGGGCCAAACCAGAGCAGCCAGGTGGTAGGCTCGACGGGCGGTTTGTAAAGAATAAAGTCACCGTAGCGATTAACCATAAAGGAAATGATTTGCTTGTCTGTGGCGTTATTCTCAATCATTTTGTAAAGAACACGGCGCAGATCCAGCGCCAGCTCAGCATTGGAATCAGCCAGTGATTCATTTTGACAGACCAGGCAACGCAGTTCGTTGCCGAACTTCTGGAAGCGGGCTTCTTTGGCGGGATCGGTAAACTTGAAGGCGACAATGGCGGCTTGTGCTGAGAGCACAAAAATGAGCAGTAAGATGCCGCTCAGCAGGCGCTTGGATAGGATAGATGATTTCATTATTCGGCCTGTAATTTCTTGATGATAGGAAGGAGTTTTTTCTGCCATATCTCTGGATACAGGGGGCCAACCTGCTTGTAGCGTATGCGTCCCTTCTTGTCGATGATAAAGGTTTCCGGCACACCATATACGCCCCAGTCTATGCCTGTGCGACCACTTTTATCAAAAGCAATCGCAGTATAGGGATTACCGCCAAAGTCGGCCAACCAGCGTTGGGCATCTTTCCTGTTGTCTTTATAGTTCAGGCCAAAGATGGTCACTTCATTTTCTCTTGACAGTCTCATCATGAAAGGATGTTCCTGTCGGCAGGCGCCACACCAGCTGGCCCAGACGTTAAAAATGGAAACCTTGCCGATAAACTCTTTTTGCGAGATCTTTTGTTTGGGCTGAAAAAGCCGGGGCAGATCAAAAGCGGGGGCGAGTTTGTTAATCAGCGGCGATGGAAGTAGCCTGGGATCTTTGGTCAGGCCAATGCCAAGAAAAATGGCAAGAGCGATAAATAGGGCTAAAGGTATTAAAAAACGTGCCATGGTTATTCCTGAAATAAACAATCCCGCCGCAAGCAGGCAGAGTATTAAATTGTAGCGTGTTGATGGGTTTCCCTACTGGACTTCGCTCTTCGTTCTACCCATCCTACTGTTTTTCGCTGCAAACAGCGGGGAATGATAGCCAAAGAGACTAAAATGCCCAAATGCAACACAGTGGATGGTGCGAAGTGTTTCAATGTTTTGCGATCTCTGTGGCGTTGTTGGGTTTCATCAATATCATTCAGCCCCCCGCATGATTTTCTGGCCTGTCGACCGGGCTTTTTCCGCACGTTGTCGAGCAGAATCCAGGGCGAACGCCAAATAATCAAGCCTGGCTATTGGCCCTTGCCTGTTTCAACTTGCCAACGGCCTGGTTTTTCAATTTTTTGATCGGCAGACGATAACGTTTGTCAGTGGCTGAAAGCAGGCCGCCAAAGGCCATCACCAGCGCACCAAACCAGACCCAGCGAATAAAAGGTTTATAATAAATTCGCACTGCCCAGGCCTTACTGTCTGGCAGGGGCTCGCCGAGAGAGACGTAAATGTCACGGAACAGACCGGCGTCGATAGCGGCTTCGGTCATGGTTCGCCTTTGAACAAAGTAGAAGCGTTTCTGCGGGTGCAATACCGCTATGACATGACCATTGCGGCTGACGCGAATATTCCCGGTGTGTGTTTTGTAGTTGGGGCCTTCGTCCTGTTCAATGCTGATGAAGTGGAAGGTCATTCCCGCTATCTTGATGTTTTCCCCCGGCGCCAGGCGAACATCGTGCTTGATGCTGTAAGCGCTGGTCAGGGTAACGCCAATGACAAATATAGCAATCCCCAGGTGACCAAAGCCCATGCTGTAAAATTCACGCGGCAGACTTTTTATGCCAGAGATAAATCCGGATTTATTTTTCAGCCTGTTTTTAAAATCGCTGATAACAGATAACACAATCCAGAAGGCCAGACTGATGCTGAGTGTGACACCGAATGAAATCTGATCATAAAGTACATAGGCAAAGATCAGGCTGAGTACAACGCTGGCCAGCGCCAGTTTACCCAGGCGTTTAAACAGGCGGCGGGGATCATCTTTTTTCCAGCGGGTGTGAGGACCAATACCCATCAGCACCAGCAATACCAGCATGATGGGGACAAAAACGCGGCTGAAGTAGGGCGGGCCAACCGAGATCTTGCCCAAATGCAGGGCTTCAAGAATCAGCGGGTATATGGTGCCAAGCAAAACAGCAGACATACCCACGACCAGTAGCACGTTGTTGCTGAGTAGCAGCGTTTCGCGGGAGAGTAGCTGGAAGCCACCGAGGCCTTTAACTTTGGGCGCCCGCCAGGCATAGAGAGTTAGAGAACCCCCCACAACGATGGCGAGGAAAATCAGAATAAATACACCTCGCGCCGGATCCGTGGCAAAGGCGTGCACCGAGGTTAGGACGCCGGAGCGTACCAGAAACGTGCCCAGCAGGCTCAGGGAAAAGGCGAAAATGGCCAGTAACACCGTCCAGTTTTTGAAGCTGTTGCGCTTCTCGGTGACGGCCAGTGAATGCATCAGAGCCGTGCCCACCAGCCAGGGCATGAAGGACGCATTTTCGACCGGATCCCAGAACCACCAGCCCCCCCAGCCCAGTTCATAGTAAGCCCACCAGCTTCCCACGGTAATACCGATAGTGAGAAAAACCCAGGCAATCGCCGTCCAGGGTCGGGACCAGCGCGCCCAGGCGGCATCAAGATGGCCGCCAAGAAGGGCGGCAATGGCAAAGGCAAAGGCGACGGAGAAGCCCACGTAACCCATATAGAGCATGGGCGGATGCACGACCAGTCCCGGATCCTGAAGCAGTGGGTTGAGATCGCGCCCATTGGCGGGAATAGCCTCTATCGGAATACGGTTAAAGGGATTAGAGGTCAGCAGCATGAACAGCAGAAAGCCGATGCTAATCAGGCCCATGACAGCGATGACACGGGCGATGGTATCCTGCGGTAGGCTCTTGCTAAAGCTGGCTACGGCCACCGTCCACAGCGACAATAGCAGTGTCCAGAGTAACAAGGAACCTTCATGGGCGCCCCAGAGTGCCGCAATCCGATAAGGCAGGGGCAGGTCCGAGTTGGAGTTCGAGGCCACATAGACCAGGCTGAAATCGTTGTTAATAAAGGCGCTTAGTAACACAGCAAAGGCAAGGGAGATAAAGAAAAACTGTCCCCAGGCGGCGCGCCGGGCCACGGCCATCCAGCCAGGTTTACCCAGGCTTGCACCAATCAGGGGGACGGTGCCTTGCACAATGGCAAGACAAAAAGCGAGTATCAGGGCAAAATGACCGAGCTCGGGGATCATGTGGTTATTTTCCTGTCATGGTGGACTGTAATTTCAATTTCTGGGCGTCACTGATAGCTTGAGCGGCTTCGGGAGGCATATAGTTTTCATCGTGTTTGGCGAGTACGGTACTGGCAACAAAAACGCCATCCGCGCGTAGTTTCCCCTGGGCTACGACGCCCTGACCTTCACGGAAGAGATCCGGCAGAATGCCGGTATAGATGACCGGTACCTTGTTAACGGTGTCGCTCACCGCAAAATGGATTTCAAGATTATTCTTGTTACGCTTGACCGAACCCTTTTCAACAATACCGCCGATACGGAAAACGCGGTTTTTCGGCGCGTCCCCGGCAAGGATCTGACTGGGGCCGTAGAACAGATTAATATTTTGCCTGAGCGCAACCGCAGCCAGCGCCACAGCAGTGCCGATGCCGGTAATCATCAGGATAATCAGGGCCAGACGTTTGCGCCGCTTGGGATGCTTGGGGAGGAATCGCATGATTAAATCTCGTTCAGGGTGACTTTCAAATCGCCGAAGGTTTTGTCGGTTAAAACGTTTTGACAGTTAAAAAAACAAAAAAGTTTAATGCTCTTCCGATTATTTTTCATCCTGGGCGCGCCGCAGGCGGCGCTTGATGTTGGCGATGTGCCATTTTTTGCGTTGCATGGGCAGGATGACATTCCATAGCAGGATGACCAGTGCCAATCCGTAGGACGGCCAGACATACATGGCGTAACCGCCCATGTGGAAAAATTCTTTCATTTATCAGACCCCGTGATCATATCTTTCATCCAGGTGGTATCGCGTTCACGCTCCAGAATTTCAACCCGGGCGCGCATCAGCAGGGTGGTGGCGAAATAGAGTTTGAAGGCCAGGAACATGGTGAGCAGGGGGATCAGCATGCTGGTCGCCATGGCTGATTTACCGAAGCGGGTGACCGTGGGGCCTTGATGCAGGGTGTTCCACCACTCTACCGAATAGTGAATGATCGGAATATTAACCACGCCGACCAGCGCCAGTATGGCACAGGCGTTGGCGGCGGTGCGTCTGTCCTCAATAGCGGATTGCAGGGCAATAAATCCCAGATAGAGAAACAGCAGGATAAGCTCTGAAGTCAGGCGTGCGTCCCAGATCCACCAGGTCCCCCACATGGGTTTGCCCCAGAGCGAGCCGGTGACCAGCGCCAGAATGGTGAAAGCTGCGCCTAACGGGGCCGCGCTGGAAGCGATGATATCCGCCATTTTCATTTTCCAGATGAGACCGATGCCGCCCGAGATCGCCATGACGACATAAACAAACATGGACATCCAGGCGGCAGGCACATGGATATAGATGATGCGGTAGCTTTCACCTTGTTGGTAATCGGTAGGGGCAACGATCAGTCCCAGATAAAGACCGATAATAAATGTGATCAGGGTGCCCCATCCCAGCCAGGGGATGAGACGATCGGCAAACCGGTAAAAATGTTTGGGGGAGGCGAGTCTATGAAAAAATGACCACATGTTTTTCTAAGGTTCCAGATAGGCTGTTTTTCGCCTGAAGGCGAGCTTAGAGATAAAAAATTTTCCTAAGCTAAGAATGTATTCTACCATGCGCCGAGCCTCATTTCTTGCGCTAAAAAATTTAAATCACAATAAAAACGTGCATTTACCGCAAGCTGATGCGTAATGCCGCCGCCGTGGCCAAGGGTGCCAGAGTCAGAGCCAGGGCAAACATAGCGGCGAGAAAATACAGTTGCCCCTTGATGCTCAGATCGGCTGCCGACGTTGCGATGGCGTTACTGGCAAAAATTAGTACCGGAATATACAGGGGCAGGACCAGCAAGGAAAGCAAAACGCCTCCGCGTCGCAGACCCACGGTCAGGGCGACACCGATCGAGCCCACCAGGCTGAGAACCGGCGTACCCAGGGCCAACGTCGCCAGCAATGCTGGCATGGCATGATAGGGTAAAAATAGCAGTACGCCCAGTAGGGGTGCCAGGATAATCAGCGGGAGGCCGCTGACCAGCCAATGGGCGATAATCTTGCCCAATACAAGGACGGGCATGGGGTGTGGACTCAGCAGCATTTGTTCCAGCGAGCCATCTTCGAAGTCGGAGCGGAAGATACTGTCCAGCGACAACATCGTGGAGAGCAGAGCCGCCACCCAGATCACCCCCGGCGCCATGGTCTTCAGAAGTCCGGACTCAGGACTGACGGCCAGGGGAAACAGGCTGACGATAATAACAAAAAATATCAGCGGGTTGGCAATTTCTGAGCGCGTGCGCAACGCCAGCGTCAGATCGCGTTTAATGACAGCAATAAAGGCTTTGGAAAGTGAAGAGTTTGTCATGTCGCGAGATTCACGCTTGATAGATGGTCTTCTGACAGGTCCAGTGGGTGATGGGACGTGAGGATAGCCATACCACCGTCAAGGACATGCTCGGTAATCATGTTTTCGATTTGTTTTTGGCCCTGAATATCAATCGCCGTAAAGGGTTCATCCAGAATCCAGAGCGGCGCCGGGCAGACCAATAATCGAGCCAGCGCAACGCGGCGGCGCTGGCCGGCAGAAAGTGTCCGGGAGGGCACGTCTTCGAAGCCAAGCAAACCCACTTTTTTCAGCGCATCATCCAGCGCCAGGGTATTGCTTCGGGCCGCTATGGCCTGGGAAACGCGCAGATTTTCCAGCGGTGTGAGTTCGCCCTTAACCCCATGAACATGGCCGATATAGGTCAGGTTGCTCAGAAATGTCGCCCGTTCCTCCTGGATATCACAACCGTTCCAGTAAATTTCTCCCGCATCCGCCAGGCGCAGGCCGCAGAGCATGCGCAGCAGGGTGGTCTTGCCGCTGCCGTTGGGGCCTTCTATCTGGATGGCGTGACCGGGTGTGAGATGAAAGCTTAGTCTGGAAAACAGAGCGCGATCTTCACGGGAGCAGCTTAAATTGCGAATTTCCAGTCCTTCGCGGGTGGGGGAACTTGATCTAGATGTCATGCATGGGCCAGTGTTTTGATATCCCGACTGATATGAATTCTGCTGTATAAACTGCTAAAGGATACCAGTAGTGAATAGTCGGGGGCCAGTGCAGATTGACAGGGTAGGTTTGCCAGGACAGATTTAATGTTGCGGTTAAAGGTCAGATCTGTCTCTGCCGATAAAAAAGCCATGGATCATGCGGAGAATATTGAAATTTGCGCGACGGACAGGGACCGGCATGAGCGTTTAAAGCAACTTGCCTGGATTGCCCTGTTGATCGGATCGGCGGCGGCCATTGTATTGGGAGGATTAATCTATTTTCTAAGTACGAATGGTGGCGCGAGTTATACAGAAATACTCAATGCGCACAGGCTTAGCCAGTCCCATCTCGTTCCGGCATTGTGGGTTGCCGGTTTGTTTCTACTTTCGTTGGTGGCGCTGATAACGGGAGTCATCGCCCTTTATAGCAGTTTTCGGGTCGCGGGTCCATTGTACCGGTTTGCGCGTAACCTGAGTGTCTCAGAAAAACACTCCATTATCGGTATTCGTCAGGGTGACTGTCTGCAGGACGTGTCCCAACAACTGCAAGATAGTATTCATACTCTGGATGCGCATAAGCAAAATATTCAGGAATTGCTTGAAAAAGCGGAAGCCTGTTTGCAGTCTCCCGATGAAGCGGCGGTGGTGGAATATGCTGCCTTGACCAGGCAACTGAGGGCGAAGCTTGATGGGGTGCATATCATATGATCCGAGGCGGGCTGCCCTTTGTTCTTGTTATGTTACTTTTGGTATCAGGATTCCTGATACCGGGAAAGGTAGCAGCAACCCGCCAACCCGCACATGATGCAAATTGCGCTGCCTGTCACCTGGCGGGATCCCGTACCACCGCCGCCAATGCCCATCAGTTACTCAGCAGTCAGGAAAAAATATGTGGCGCCTGCCATAAAGATGCCTTGCGTCTGAGTCATGCTACCGGATTTACACCTAAGCGTATTTTACCTGCCGAATATCCCCTTGACTGGAAGGGCGATCTGACCTGTAGTACCTGCCATGATATTCATTCCGGCCAGCCAGGATTGTTGCGGGGTGAGAAGCGAGGGCGGGCACTGTGCATGGCCTGTCATAACCGCGCATTTTTTGCCGCGATGCCTGATTCCGGCACCTCTATTATGAGCAATGGCCATCTGGATGCCCGAAGCAACAAGAATCTGGACGGTCTGGATGCCTTTTCCATTCAGTGTTTAGCTTGTCATAGCGCCACTGCTGATGGGGGTCCTGCGGTAGAGATCGATTCACAGGGACTGGTGCGTCATGCGGATGGGGCGGTGAATCATCCCGTGGGGGTAAATTATGAGAAAGCCTCACGCTATGGCGGCTATCGCCCGCGGTCGCGCCTGCCCAAAGCGATCATGTTGCCGGATGGGCGGGTAGGTTGTATTTCATGCCACCAGGGTTATACGCAGAAACATGGAAAACTGGTGATGTCCAATCAGGGTTCAAAGCTGTGTTTTGAGTGTCACGATCTATGACTATGACTACGAATAATGAATTGTTAAAGCCCGAGCATCGGCGTCGCCGGCATTTTATTGATGCCAGCATTCAGGGACGCCTGTTGGCGGCGCTTCTCGGGCTGGAACTGATTTTGTTTGGTGGCGCGATGGTCTGGTTGTATCTGGATTTAAACGCGATCATAGAAGGAAATCTCTACCGGGTTCATTACGCCGATACAGAGGGGTTATCCCCTTTTTTGGCAACCCTGTTTACCATTATCCCGGTTATCCTGCTAGTGAACCTGGCCGCCCTGTGGCTGGCGGATGTCATCTGGCGTGGTCACGTCAGGCGCATTGTTAATCAGCTACGCAGAATCCTTGCGCGGATTTCAAAACTGGATTTAAGGGAACAGCCGGAAGACCGTAGTGTTCATCATGATGTCATTGAGAAGGCGCGTAGCTGGTTGGCAAATGAACGGCAGACGTTTCAGGAAATAAAAAAGGCAGTGAGCGCACTCCCCGAGACGATTGACTTTGCAGACGAAAAAGAACGGGTTCGAGTCAGATCAGCATTGCGGGAATTGAAGACTTTTTTAACGCAAACTGGCAAGTAACTGCTCACATGCCCTACCGTAACATTTCCAGTCAATGCGGAGAGTTATGCTGCGTTACTAATAAGTACGTTGATTATGCGACATATAAATCATGTTTAAAGCCTGAGTTATCCCCACGAATTTTTACGGGTTCCCACGCTCCGCGTGGGAACCCATACCTCGATCGATGTGTTGATCCCGGTATGCATTCCCACGCCGGAGCGTGGGAACGAGAAACCGTAACATTTCCTGTCAACGCGGGGAGTTATGCCGCGTTACAGCAAAAAGCGCCTAACACGACTGTCTTATATTAGCCTCGTTGACGTTCGCGAATTTCATCCAGGCTCTTGCAGTCGATACAGAGGGTTGCAGTTGGACGCGCCTCAAGGCGGCGAATGCCGATTTCCATACCACATTGTTCGCAATAGCCATAATCACCGGATTCCAGGTGATCCAGCGCCTCATCAATTTTTTTAATCAGCTTGCGCTCGCGATCGCGGGTGCGTAGCTCAATGGTAAATTCGGACTCCTGGGTGGCGCGATCATTGGGATCCGGAAAGTTGGCCGCTTCATCCTGCATATGATGTACAGTGCGATCGACTTCTTCCATCAGTTCATGCTTCCAGTTCAGTAGAAGCTGGTTGAAATGAACGACGTGAGCGTCGTTCATATATTCCTCACCTTTGACCATCTTGTAGGGTTCAAAGAATTTTGGATTGGAATTGGTTGTCGTGTCCCCCCGGCTGGCGGTAGCCTTTTTGCTGGCTGATTTTTTACTTGCAACCTTTCTTAGGGTGGTTTTTTGGGCCGCCGTTTTTTTCACGGCCGGCTTTTTTTTGCTGACGGCCGATTTTTTCCTGGCGACGGTTTTCTTTTTGACTGTAGTCGTTTTCTTTGCGGGCATCTCTAACTGTCTCCTACCGATACCGGAATCCAAAATGAACGCGATTAAATACCAGAATATTCAAAACAGTGCAATAAATGAATGGAGATCAAGCTCATATTTTAGCACAAAACAGCATTTTTTGCCGCTAAGGTATTGATATTGACGCCGCATCGGTGGCCGGTTTTCCAGAGCGGGCTACGCTAAAAGTAACTTTTTCCTTGTTTCGTTGTCTCTAGACGTTATCGCAGATATTTGTGTATTTTATTTTAAAATCCAAGGGTATCAGACGTGCAGGAAACACTACAGGCATTATTATTTGATGTGGACGGGACCCTGGCGGATACCGAGCGGGATGGGCACCGAGTGGCCTTTAATCTGACTTTTCAGGAGGCCGGACTGGACTGGAACTGGTCCGTCGGGCTTTATGGCAAGCTACTGGCGGTCACCGGCGGCAAGGAGCGGATGAAGTACTATCTGGACTATTTTAATACCGATTTTGCATGCCCGACCGATATCGACGGTTTCATCGCCGAACTGCATCGTTCCAAGACGGCGCATTACACTACCCTGCTGACTGAGGGCCGGATTCCCCTGCGTCCGGGGGTGGAACGCCTGCTGAGAGAAGCACGGAAGAAGGGGATGCGTATGGGGATTGCGACGACCACTACGCCGGCGAATGTGCAGGCGCTGCTGTCTCAGACACTGGGGCCGGGCTCGGAAAACTGGTTTGACGTGATTGCCGCCGGTGATGTGGTACCTGCGAAAAAGCCGGCAGCCGACATCTATCTCTGGGCGATGGAAAAAATGAGCCTGCGGTCGGCGCAATGCATCGCCTTCGAAGACTCGGAAAATGGCGTCAAATCCGCTATGGCAGCCGATCTGCGAACGATTGTCACGGTCAATGATTATACCCGTGAGCATGATTTTTCCGGAGCCATGCTGGTTCTGGACAATATGGGCGAGCCGGATCAACCCTTTACGGTTCTTCAGGGCGATCAGGATCTTGTGAAGGGTGCTGTCTGTCTGGATTTGGAACTGGTACAACGCCTGGCGGGTAGCCGTACGAATGCACGGAGTTGCTGAAGAACGAAGCGCATTATTCAGAATTTTCTGGCCGTTCCTCAGATGTTCGTTTCCACAGAAAATACAAACAGCCCACGGCTATAGCCAACCACACGACGACCCAGAAGAGTTCTGGCAAGCCCGTTAAGCTGGCCAGGTTGGCACCATCGCCAATATCGCGGCCATCGAGTAGATACAACGGGCTGCGTATGGCATCCAGCAGCACAAAGATGCCGACCAACTGGATGAAAAATTTCACACTGATCCAGAGTGACTTATAAAGCGGGATGATGTACATCAGCAATAAAACGATCAGGATAACAATAGTCGATAAATTACGCGCCCATAGTACCAATGTTATGCCAAGCATTGCTGCGATAGCGCCGACTAGAAACTTCGCCCTGGTGTTGGACAAGCTATTGCCAAGCCGGTATATCAGAACCCCCCACAGGGCGCTACCGGCATAGCCTGAAAAGCTGACTAAAAAACGAATACCGCCGCTGCTGGTGCATACACCCGATCCATTAAAATTCAATTTAATGTTATGGATCATACCACCGGTCAACAAAGCCATCAGACCGTGACTGATTTCATGGAAGAATGTTTCACTCCATAAAAAGGGCAAATTGATGATGGGAAAATAATCAATAATAAAGGCTGCGGCAATGAAAACGAGCAGCCGTTGCTGTGCGGTCAGCCTCATTCTTGCGCGCCGTCAGGAATCAGACGAAACAGTGCCGGGTAAGGATATTGTTTATGCGCCAATCAGACCTGCCAGCAATAGTCCCACCACAATATAAATACTGCCCTCGATGGCGCCCACGGCAATATTGGCCTGTTCACCTACTTCTTCAGCAATATTTACCCGATGCAATACACCAAGGCGTATGACAATGGCGATCAGGGTCAGCAGGACAAACAAGGCCAGTGCGACTGCAAACCATACTATAAAAACGGTAATGAACGCATCGGGATCATATTCTACGGCAGTGAAAGCGGCGCTGACGGCAATGGCAATGCCAATTCGATAGGCGCTGAAACGAAGCGCCAGGGCGATATTATTGTCTTCAATAGCCGAGTATAACCGGCGTCCCTTGTGCCGTTTTTCGAATACTTTGACCCGGTATAACGTGGCCAGAGCCATAATGATCTGTGAAGCCATAAAACTGACAACGACCGCCATAATCGCTATCGTTACGTTGCCATCCACCCAGGACATGGCGCTTTTGATAATAATCGCAGTGGCAATCATATTGCAGGCATCCATGATACTGGCTGACATGTTGCCCTTCATGATTTGGTCATGAATCGACAAGCCCGGGAACGACAGCCGATCAAAGGCTATACGTGTCAGCCACATTAATACAATACCGATAACACCAAATAAAACAACCGTGAGTGCTTCATTGGCCAGGCTGTAACCGGCATCACCAGACATGACGCCGATTAGCATTATGCTGACGGCAATCATGGCACCGGCCAGGGAAACCCCGAAGGCTTTGTTATCTTTGTCTGATAGTTCCTGGGTAGCTGAAACATTGCCCACCAGGCCGGAAAGAAAACGTATACCGGTTAAGAGCGTCAGCGCAATTAAAAAATCCACCAGGTAATAAAGTCCCAGGCCCATATCAATATTAATAAAATCTCTAAACATTTTGTATGTCCTTATTTGCCTCCGCGAAAGCCGCGAAAACTCGTGAATGATGAACTTCGACTGCTGGAACCATATGATTTATAGCGAGAGCTTCTTGACCGGGAGCCGGCATAACTGGAGGCACGGCGGGAGGCGGTAGCATAACGTGTCCTGGAGGCGGCGCTGGGCCTGTTATATCTACTGGGGTAACGCCGGCTTAAATTATGATTTCGAGTGACATCGACATTAGAACCCCAGCGACTGCGGCCATAATTATTATAATAACTGTAATGCGGGCGTGATGACCATGAATTGTAGTAGGTGTGCCGGCCAAAGACATTGTTGAACATGGAATACATGCCATACCATTCCCAAAAGGAACGCCCACTATTGTCCTGACGCCAATTTCCATAGGATGGGTTGCCAATCAGGGCATTGGCCTGTCGGGCCGAGGATTTTTGAGAAGAGGGCACATTAATCAGGGCTAATTTTCCATCGGATAAGGAGGCCAGCGTATTGACCACATCCGCCAGGCTGTTATTGAATTCAAAAATATCGGCTGCCGAATTAATTAACTGTAGTTCCTGTAAATCAGATGAGGCCTGCTCGGTGCTGGTGGGGGCAAGATTAACAGCGGCAAGCCGTTTGCTCAGCGCGGTGTAGGCTTTACCCTGTGACGTCGCTTCCTTTTTCAGCAGGTTTGCAATATCGGTATAATCGGGTTTCTGGCGGGCCAGGGCGCTGGCATATTTGTCGATTAATAATGCATTGCTCAGTTGCTTTGTATCCAGCTGGCTTTTTAAATATTCTAAATTGGTTTGAACGACCTTATAGTTTTTTCGTAATTGACCTTCAAAGCGGTTACCACAGGCAGATAAAAGTAATGCGCTCAATATCCATAGCAAAATCAGATAGTTAAAATTTTTCGGGTTTGTTGTTTTCATTTTATTTCCTGCGATACCAGTGTTTTCACATCGTCATTGCTATGCACGTTGTTGTCCTTGCTAATGGTGATTAACGCCTGTATGTCCGGGGTTGCATTTGCCGGTGGATTATATATCATTTCATTAGTGTGCCGATCGATATAGGCAACCGCAATACCCACGTTGTGGCTTATCAGACGTGTCACCACATCACACCAGCTCGTGTTATTGATCTCAACATCATAACGGCGATACCCATCGCCCTCACTGTTAAACATGTTTTCGATGATACGTTCTGAACCTGGCGCATCAAACGCGCGGACTATCATTTCAGGATATGCGCGAATCGGTCGCAATACGATGTTAGCCCCCGCTTCTTCCAGACGTGCGCGATTGATGTCTTCGACACATTCTGCCAGCACACTGGCATTAACGTTCATATCTTTCAGCCGGTGCAAAATATCAAAGGTTCGTCCATCCGAACTTTCATCATTTTCATCTTTGGTCAGGACAATGATATCCCGGGCTTTATCCACATATACCGATTCTAAATCCTGTGGGTTGCCTGGATTGCCATGGTAATACATTACCTTATTGAATTGTGCAATAAAGTTGGGCAGCCCGTCTGGAAACTGGCGCGTCAGCAGATAAATGGGGGTGTTTTCATAGTAACGGGAGGCTCTGAATTGTTGAATAAGCCGTTGTAAGTAACGCTCACCGGAATAGGAGGGGGTATTTAATATAACGATGTGATCGTGCATCTTCCAGCTCCATTGCCCTTTATTTTTTTTGTTTCGGACTTCAAGTCGATAATCGAAATAATCGCCGACTATCTTGGCTAATATAAAAATACCGCCGAGATATAATAAGAGAACGGTGGCAATACGCCCCTGAGTGGTGCTGGCAGAGATATCCCCGTAGCCCACCGTAGTGGCGGTGGTAAAGGTAAGCCATGTCGCATCACCCAGGCTCAAACCTTCATAATGCATCATTAAACCAATATGCAAAGTGAAAATAATACTTAACAGTAAGCTCGACTTTATGATCGAGCGAATCAAGCTATGATGTACGCTGTATTTGAGTTGCCCCCGTCTTTTTGAAAAATAGCGTAATATAAAATGCATAACGTATATCTTTATCCATTTTCATCAATGGCTAACATATCTCATGAGACTGTTGATTATACGATAATTTCCGTCATTCCGGCATGTTCCTGGCCGGAATCCAGGGTTTTATGTTGTTAGATTTCGGCTAAATCCATGCCAGAAACGTTATTTGTGACTTTTCTTTTCCGTAGTCTCAGTCCTGGTTTTCTGTGGTTTTTATGAGTTCATTTTTGATGCATTCCCGGATTTTGCTTCTTTCATGCGGATCCAGTTGGTAGCGTTTGGCCAGGGTTTTATAATCATCTTCTGATAAGCTAATGCTTAATCGAGGGCGAACGGGTTTTTTTCGCGGCAGGCCGATAATGTCACGAATGTAATCCGATGGGCTCAAATCTTTTCCAATGGCCTTAATGCGCAACGTTCTGGATTGTGCCTGTTCTAACTCAAAGATTACCTGAACGGCGCGGATGCTTTTGTCTGATTTTGTCCAGGATGAGGGGATTTTTTTCGCGGCGGGCATATTAAGCGGGCCAATATTCTTCTATTTTAGTCAAGGCTAAATAGGCGATCAGGTAAATATCGGTCCGTCCCCCATCAAATATCTCAATACGAACCGCCTGTTGCCGGTCATCGGATACCATTAATTTATAATCAAAGGCTGCCCAGTCAGCATCGAGCATGGTTTCAGTGCGACAATCTTTTTTGCTGCGATAAGCCTCATGGGTGCGTTCCTGGAAATAGGATTCACCGACAAAGCCCTGCAATTCATTGAGTTCGTCAATGGAGGTTTTCCGACTAATCCGGTGGTCGGTATCATCCGGTTCTTCAAAGATGGCAACGAATTTTTTGCGTTTAAAGATTCTGAATACTGTTTCGGGTAATGCCGCGACAGCCAGTTCAAGCGGTCGATCCGGATTTACCGTACTGGTGGACAACAGGATACGTTGATCCGCCCCCTCCATCACGGACACGATTTTGCAATTCTCAACCTCACTGAGATCATAAAACAGCTGTTCGGTGACTTTTAAGGTTTGTCCTGATGTTAGAGGCTGATCGGAAAATCCCATTTTCACCATGTCCCCCGGCTTCAAATCGTTGGGCGATTCGATTTTAGCCGAAGGTGGCGGCGAATCGCCGCCACCAAACATCGATTTAAAGAGTCCCACTGTCAGTCATTCTCTCTTTGCTTTTTTAATCGTTCGAGAACGGAGGAGCCCGAACTTTCAGAATCAACGATGCCTGCATTTTTCAAACGTGCCTGAAGATCATCCCCTTTGTCTTCAGATTCCAGTTCCAGCGCGGCTGCGGCCTGGTCCTCACGTTTTTGCTGACGCGCCTTGATCCGTTCGAGCGAATCCGTGGCGCTGCTAAGCGATGAGTTGGAGCCTGAAAATTTGGCCGCCGCCAGATCGTTTGCTTTCTGAACTTTCGCGGTCGTTTTCACGACGGAAATTTCACGGTCCATCGCCTGTATATTGCGCTCGGTTTGGCGAATCATTTTGCTCAAGCTGGCTATTTTAGATTCATAACCATCGAGGATGCCCTTCTGAATATTTAATTCATATTCAAATTCAGAAATTTTGTTGGCGACATCGGTAGCAAGACCCTCATCATTTTTGTCCAGCGCCTGTATGGCATAACCTTCGTGTTCCTTGATTTTTTCAGACAGTTCTTTTACTTTTCGGGCAACCCCCATCTTTTCAGCCATAATAGCCGTTAGATTGGTTTTCGCATCATTCAGGGCTTTTTTGGAATCGCGCAATTCCTGCTCCAGAATACGGATGGCCTGCGTGTCAACAATGGCTTCACCGACTTCGGTGGCGCCACCGCGTACGGCTGTTACTAATTTTTTAAAAATACTCATGGCTTATACCGCCTCCTTAAGATAGTCTTTCAAGGCATCAACTGCTTCAAGGACATTGTCACTTAATGTCTCAATTTCATTTAATAGTTCGTCAATACTGGATTCGGGCGACAGGGCGCCAAACATAATGTATTGATTACCAATTTTTGAAAAAGCGGATAAGGGAATCGAAACATTCATCAGTAACATGCCTTCTGCCAGTTTCGCGCGCTTGTCCTGAGCGACCTGCTCATCACCAAACAAATACGTTATGCACAATATTTGTCCTTCATCGACGGTCATGTAGATGGGGAATTCATCCCGGTCTTCCACCTTTATGCAGGCTACCGCATTTTCACCATCAAACATTTCGATCGAAAGACTTGCGCCATCTGACAATGGATGATCAGCTAAATCCGCCATCAATTTTTCCAGTTTTTCATTGCTCATATTGCCTCCAAATATCCAACACAGGGACATAATATGTCATGAGACATATTATGTCAACTATTGTCCGACCACATAAATGCCCTGCTGTTTTTCCCAATCGGCCAGGTGGTACTCATACGCGGCCTGATTGTCGAGTCTATTGACTTTTATGGTGTCGAGGTGGTCAAAAAAATGTTCATTAAATTCGAATGCCGCCAGTATAACAGCTCTGGTGGACCAGCCATTGTCTACGTCCAGCTTGTCTTTTTGCGCAATCCGCGCTCTGGCTGAGAGACCGTTTTTGGTGGCAATGGTCCAGCCCCATTCGCCGAAACTGGGGACATTATGATGATATTGCTCAACATGCATAAAACCCGCGTATTGAACAGTTTTACCGATGCATAAAAAAGTATTTTTTGCAGCATAGGGCGAAGTGGATTGCACTACAAGCGCACCATCACCCGTCAATAATGTTTTAAGCTTGGCATAAAAGCGGGCGGAATATAACTTATTCAAATTCGGGTGACTGGGATCGGGCAAGTCCACGATGATGCTATCATACAGCCGCCCCTCGCGTATGAGGTCATCCACCTTGACAAATGCATCGCCAAAGTGCGTATGGACGCGCGGGTCACTAAAGGAATGCTGGTTTAATTCCAGTAACCGTTTATTGATCTGTTTGCCATTTTTAAAATAGGGATGGGTGAAAAAATCAACAATCGTTTTATCAATATCGATAAGATCGACCGATTTCGGGTGCCAGCGCAATACCTCACGCAAGGCGAGTCCGTCGCCACCGCCGATAATTAATATCTTGTCATGGCGGGCGGAGGCCTGCATGACCGGCGTCACCAGCATGGAATGATATATTTTTTCATCACTACTGGAGAATTGCGAACGACCGTTAATAAACATCGATATGATCTTCGGCCTGGCCGGATCCATAATTCGCTCGGTAATGGTGACGTGCTGGTATTTCGAGTTATAACTGAAAATAACCTTATCTTTATAAAGCAAATCCTCCATGGCATTATCCCAGCTAGTCCCATTTATGGCGATAACAGCAATAATGACGCCTACCAGAACATGCGCCGCGACCAGCGGTATGCCGAAACGAATGCGTTTTCGATATACCAGGTAAAATAACAAGCCGACCAACAAGTTGGCGCTGGCCGTGATCACGGCGGCAACCGTGGGTGGCAGTCTCAACATAAACAGCACCCAGATAGCCGCGCCGATACCCGCGCCGATATAATCCACGCCATAGATAGAGCCGGTATTATGTTTGAGATGTTCGCCATAAATCTCTTCACGGATGTTGGCGATTAGCGGGATCTCCATGCCGATTAGAAAACCTAAAATAAAACCGGCCACATAGGGCATGACGGAGGCGATATCATTGGCCCATATAATCATGCCGCCACGCGGGATTAAGTCGGGGGGTAAGGAAAAGGTTTGCATAAGGATCTGCGGAAACAAATTGGCCAGCGCTGTTGTCGCCGCTAAAAATAAAACAGCACTGGCCCCGATGAAGGCGATAGAGACTTCCAGCCAGGCAAAGGTATTAAAACAGGATTTAAAAATTCGCGCGGCAAAGGCGCCGATCCCCATGGATACGATCATAATGCCGATCATGGCAAAGATGACCTGTTCAATAGCGCCTAACACACGACCGGCATAATCCGAGAGCAGGTATTCATAAATAAGGCCACAACCAGCTAGAATGCCCATAATGGCAAACAGCACAAAGTCATGGAGGCGTAAAGACAGGGTAGTTGGATTGTTTTTCATGTTAATTCTTGTGTTCAAAGGGTGGTTGTTTGGCGTTTTATGATTTGAATCTGAGGTATCCCCACGAATATTTTCTAAAAGTCAAAAGCTTATCCGGCCGCCAATGAACGCGAATATACGCCAATAAAGGCGACAGCATTCATGGTTGTATTCTGCGCCGCAGACACATCAACATAAAATAGTGGCGTTTATTTGCGTTCATTGGCGGATATTTCTTTTATCTGTTTAATTTTAAACATATTTTGTGGGGATATCTCAGAATTTAAATATTATGGAACGGTGCTACCGGTCAACGAGTCGCATCGGGGAACTGTTCAATCCGCATGGCGGTGGCGCCCGCCACCGCGGCGGGCATGATCAGGAAATTGAGTACCGGGATCATGCTTGCCAGCATGACTGCCGCACCAAAGCCCAGTGATAGCAGCATCTTTTCTCTCAGTCGGCGGCGAATTTCCGGGAAGCCCAGGCCCTGATTACCCAGAGGGTAATCGGCATATTCGAGACTCATCATCCAGGCGCCAAACAGCAGCCACAGGGCAGGGGTGAACAGATTTAAAAATGGAATGAAACTGAGGATAAAAAGAGGGATAGCCCAGAGCACGAAATAACGGATCTTTTTAAATTCATCCGACAGGCTTTTGCTGAGTACCTGAATAAAGCGGTCAGTATCTTCAGGGGCGTGTCCACTCAATTGTTTTTCAACGGCAGCCGACAGGTAACTATTGAAGGGCGCGCCGACCAGATTGGCGATCACGGTGAAACCGAAAAACAGCACGATCAGGATGGCGACGGCGAACAGCAGCCACAAAAGCCCGCTTAACCAGCTCAACCAGTCGGGGAGGGCAGGCAACCAGCTGTCCACAAGGCTCGAAAATTCGTTGCCGAGAAACCAGAACAAGGCGGCAAACAGCAGGCTGTTGATCAAAAGAGGAATGATCACAAAAGGCCGGATGCCCGGCCTGTTGATCAGTCGCAGGCCCTTCGCCACATAGGCTGCGCCGGACAGGGGGTTACTTATCATTACCGTGTTTCCATTGTGTGTTGTTGTCAGTAAATGATGGGTTTCCCCTCTGGACTTCGCGCTTTCGCTCTACCCATCCTACAAGGGGTATAAATGAAAGGTAGGATGGGTAGAGCGAAAGCGCGAAGTCCAGAGGGGAAACCCATCAACTTTGTTGGTTGTGCCAGCCCCGTTTAGCCAGCAGAGCAGCGCCATAGGCAGCCTCGGTCTGTGTAGCCGTTAGTACCGGGATCTGCATTAATCGTTCCCTAATTTTACGCCAGGCTGAATTTTGACTGCCGCCGCCGCTGGTGTGGATGCAGGTGGGTTTTGGAGCACCGGCCTGCTGGAGTCTGTCATAGCCGGTTTTTTCAATACGCGCCAGCGCTTCCAGCATACCCTGGAAAAATTGCACATCATCTTCGGGGCGCGGCGTTAACCGGGGTGCCAGATCGGGATCATTGATGGGAAAACGTTCGCCGCAGCGCGGCAGAGGGTAGTAGTCCAGTCCGGTTGGGTGATCGGGATCGAGCCGAGTCTGCATGTCGGCCATTTGCGCATCGCTGAAATATCGGCGTAGCACGGCGCCCCCGCTGTTGGATGCACCACCGCAAAGCCAGCGAAGTTCACTGCTGGGCGCAGGGCTGAGATCAGGCAGGGGCTGGCTGTAAATACCGTATTCTGCTGCTGCGACCGGCTGTTGGCTGATGATTTTCAGCACCAGGGTCGAACCCAGCGCGGTGACTGCGTCACCCGGCTGACGGGCGCCGGTAGCGAGAAAGGCGGCGGTGCTGTCGGTGGTGCCGGTGACCATCAGACAGTCCTTGTTTAAACCAAAATAGTGAGTCATGTCAGCACTCACAGGCGCAAGCGGACTACCGGGAGGGCTGACTTCGGGCAGCCAGTCACGTTTAACCTCCAGCGCATCCAGCCAGCCAGGCCAGCACTGATTTTGTACGTCGTAGCCGCTTTTCAGGCTGTTGTTGAAATCGCTGTAGCCAAAGCAGCCACTGAGCTTGCCGGTGATCCAGTCGGCCTGGTGCAGAAAATAGCGCGCCTCGTGACTGAAGGTCTGTTTTTGCAGCCACACTAGTTTAGCCAGTCCGGCGCTGGCGACGCTGACCGCCGCAGCTTCAGAAGGGGCTATTTCATGGATGCGAGCGGCTTCATCCCGGGCGCGGGCATCGTGATACATCAGTGCCGGATGCAGGGGCTGACCGCCATGGTCGCAGAGCAGGACGGTGCCCGAGGTGGCGTCAATGGCAATAGCTTTGATTTGGCCGGGATCAACGTCAGCGAATAGCCGGGTGAGCACCTGAACAACCGCCTGCCACCAGATTTCAGCATCCTGTTCGATAGTTTTATCCCGCTGTATCGGAGCAGGCAATGGCACGCAGTGCCGGGCAACAGGCGTGCCTGATGCATCGATGGCAATGACCCGGCAGCCGGAAGTACCAATATCAAGCCCAAGGAAAAGAGCGGTGTTCAAGGTAGCTGGACGACCTCGGCGGCGACCCAGCCGGGTTTGCGGTGTTCTGCAACGATGCTGGTGTAGATACCGCCACGAACATTGAATTTTGCTGTCAAACGCATGAAGCGGGGCGCGCAGGCCGTGACCAGATCGTCAAGAATAGTATTGGTGATTTTTTCATGAAAGCCGCCTTCTTCGCGGTAGGCCCAGATGTAGCGTTTCAGCGCCTTGAGTTCCACGCAGGCCTGGTCCGGCACATATTCCAGGTGCAGGGTGGCGAAGTCCGGCTGACCGGTTTTCGGACACAGGCAGGTAAATTCAGGCATATCGATGTAGATGGCGTAATCCCGCTCCGGCATCGGATTATCAAAGGTTTCGAGTGTTTTACTGGGCTGATCTGGCATGGGCGCTAAGATACAAGATACGAGGGTCGAGGTACAAGGGAAAAGCGTTTATCTTTTCTCTTGAATCTTGCATCTTGATTCCTGTATCTTTCCCCGATGCAACTCACCAAACTAAAACTCTCGGGATTCAAGTCCTTCGTCGACCCGACGACCGTCCCTCTACCCAGTCGGCTGATTGGCGTAGTAGGTCCCAATGGCTCCGGCAAGTCCAATATTATTGACGCGGTGCGTTGGGTGATGGGGGAGTCCTCCGCCAAGAACCTGCGCGGCGATTCCATGGCCGATGTCATTTTCAATGGTTCTTCCAGCCGTAAACCGGTGGGTCAGGCCACCGTGGAACTGGTGTTTGATAATACAGACACAGCCGTGGGCGGCCAATATGCCCAGTACAATGAAATCGCCATCAAACGCACGGTGACTCGGGATGGGCAGTCGCTCTATCACCTTAACGGCAGCCGCTGCCGCCGCCGTGATATTACCGACATATTTCTGGGTACCGGGCTGGGGCCGCGCAGCTACTCCATCATCGAACAGGGTACGATTTCACGCATCATTGAGTCCAAACCGGAAGACATGCGGGTATTTCTGGAAGAAGCCGCCGGAATTTCCAAATACAGGGAACGCCGTCGTGAGACCGAGAGCCGCATGCGCCACACGCGTGAAAATCTGGACCGGCTCAACGATCTGCGCGAAGAACTGGGTAAGCAGCTGAATCGTCTCCAGCGCCAGGCGCGCACGGCGGAACGCTACAAAGTGTTGCGCGAAGAAGAGCGTCTGATGAAGGCGCAGTTGCAGACCCTGCGCTGGATGGCGCTGAATGAACAGGCCGAAATGGCGGAAAACCGCATCCGTGAGCAGGAAATCGAGCAGGAATCGGCCATTGCCAGGCAACGTAATGCCGAAGCCGAGATCGAAAAGCAGCGTAGCCTGCACAGCGAAAGGAACGACGACTTCAACAAAATACAAAGCCGCTTCTATAGTGTGGGCGCCGACATCGCCCGGCTGGAGCAAACGGTGCAGCACGCGAAAGAACGCCGCCGGCAGCAGCAGCAGGATCTGGCGCAACTGGAAAAAGACGGCCAGGAAGCACAGGAGCATCAGGCGGCGGACAGAAAACGGATTGAAGAAATACAGGCGCAACTGATGCAACTGGAACCGCAACTGCAACAGGTCGAGGAAAGTGAAACGCTTTCCGCACAGCTTCTGGCCGAGGCCGAAGAGGCGATGCAAAGCTGGCAGGCTCAGTGGGAGGCTTTCAACCAGCAGGCTGCTGAGCCTGCGCAACAGGCTGAAGTGGAACGTACCCGGATCAGGCACCTGGAGCAGAAGCTCGCGCGTTTGCAGCAGCGCCTGGAAAAAATACAGCAGGAACTGGGGCAGCAGTCACCAGAGCAGTTGCAACAGGAAGTGGAACAATTGCAGCAGCAACAGACTGAGATAGAATCCAGAGTGCAGCAGCAACAGGCCCTGTTGAGCGAAAAGCAGCAGCAGATCCGTGCGTTGCGTGAGTCAGGTCATTCGCTGAGTAGCCGTCTGGATCAGGCGCGCAGTCAATTACAGAATCTGCGTGCGCGTCACGTCTCGCTGGAAGCGCTGCAACAGGCTGCCCTGGGTAAGGAAGAAGGCGCCGTCAGTGAATGGTTGCAGGGGCAGCAATTGCAGGATGCGCCCCGCCTGGCGGAAGAACTAAAGGTAACGCCGGGCTGGGAGCCAGCGGTGGAATGCGTCCTGGGTTCCCATCTTGAAGCGGTTTGCGTCTCCGGGGTGGACCCCCTGGTATCGGTGATGGAGGAGCTGAAAGAGGGCAGCCTGAACCTGTTCGATGTTTCCGCCAGCGTGACGGTCACTGAATCCAGCAAAACAACACCGTTGATGGACAGAGTCTCGGCGCCCTGGTCGCTGGCGCCCCTGCTGGCGGGTATTTACGCAGTGGAAACCTTGCATGAAGCATTGAGCCTGCGCAGCCAGCTTGTGGATGGAGAATCCATCGTAACCCAGGACGGGATCTGGCTGGGCGCTAACTGGTTGCGGGTGGTGCGTGATACCGACGAGAAGGCCGGGGTCTTACATCGTGAGCAGGAACTTAAAACCCTGACGGTCGATATTGAGGCGCAGCAGCAGATTGTTCAGAACCTGCAGGCGCAGCTTGAGACGGAGCGCGAAAAACTGCAAGAAGTGGAATACAGTCGTGACCGCGTCCAGACCGAATTCAACCAGACCAACCGTGCATTGGCTGACAGTCGTTCCGTGCTCAGTGCTCGCACCGCCCGCATAGAGCAGATCAAATCCCGCCAGGACAATCTACAGCAGGAAATGCAGGAAGCCCGTGAAGAAGTCGAAGCCGACAATATGGAACTGCAGACGACGCGTGGGCATCTTCAGATGGCGCTGGATCGCATCACCGGACTGGAGAACCAGCGCGCCGAACTGATTGCACAGCGCGATCAGCGGCAGACGACGTTACATCAGGAGCGCAGCAAGGCGCAGGATGATCGGGATGTGGCGCAGGAAATCAAAATCCGCGCCCAGGCTCTGCGTACGGAACTGAATTCTACCGAACAGGCGCTGCAACGGGTGCAAAGCCAGATTTCCCATCTGTCTACCCGGGGTGAAGAATTGCAGGCGGCTTTGAGTGAGGCTGAAGCGCCACTGGCAGAAGCGGCGGCCGAGCTGGAACAGTTGCTCGAACGTCGGGTAGGGGTGGAATGTGAGATGCAGGAGGCCCGCGCCATGCTCGAAAATATCGAACATGAACTGCGGCAACGGGAAGATGCGCGTACCCAGTCCGAACAGGCCGTGGAAGCCGTCCGCCATGTACTGGAAGAAATCCGCATCGGCATGCAGGGGATCAAAGTGCGCCGACAAACGCTGGAAGAGCAAATCGGCGAGTCTGGTTTTAACCTGATGCAATTACAGGAAGATATGCCGGAAGAGGCCGATGAGGCGCAGTGGCAGGGCAGTGTCGAAGCGCTGGCGCAGAAAATCTCCCGCCTGGGCCCCATCAATCTGGCGGCCATTGAAGAGTTTGAACAGCAATCTGAACGCAAGCAATACCTGGATGCACAGGACGAGGATCTTAGCGAAGCATTAGCGACGCTGGAGGCCGCCATTCACAAGATTGACAAGGAAACACGGACCCGTTTCAAGGAGACCTTCGACAAGGTTAATGCGGGCATCAAGCGCCTGTTTCCGCGCCTGTTTGGCGGTGGCCACGCCTATCTTGAACTGACCGGGGATGATCTGCTGGATACTGGCGTGACGCTGATGGCGCGCCCGCCAGGCAAGCGTAACAGCACTATTCACCTGCTCTCCGGCGGCGAAAAGGCGATGGCGGCGGTGGTGCTGGTGTTTTCGATTTTTGAACTCAATCCCGCCCCCTTCTGTATACTGGACGAGGTGGATGCACCGCTGGATGACGCCAATGTTTCGCGTTACTGCGATATGCTGAAGGAGATGTCGAAGCAGACCCAGTTTATTTTCATCACGCATAATAAAGTGACCATGGAAGTGGCGCAGCAACTGACCGGCATCACCATGCATGAACCGGGTGTATCACGCCTGGTGGCCGTGGACGTGGATGAGGCAGTGGAACTGGCGGCGGTGTAAAAGGGGGTGATGGGTTTCACTTTGTTCTACCCATCCTACGGGTTCATGTCCGTGTAGGATGGGTAGAACGACAGTGAAACCCATCAAAATCAAATGACTCCGGCCCTTTCTGTTTTCAATGTAGAGGCTAAACCGCGAAATGGATTCGCTTCGACTTGTTCTGCTGGTGCTGGGGCTGGTATTTATCGTCGGCATGTATTTCTGGTATCGATTCAAACAGGATGATGACAACTTGAAATTTCCGCAACTGGAAAAAATGTTGAAACAGCTTGCCGGTCGTTTTTCCGCCACCCGGAAAGAGGCCGATCTTGCTACGGCTGGTGAGTATGATCATTTCCCGGACGATGATATCGAACATTTTTCAACGCTCAATACGGCTGTTGGTGACAAACCGGATACCGATGCTCTTGAACCCATGCCGGCACATGCCGATATGCCGGTATTGCCGGGCGACGAACTCGTTATGGTGTTGGCAATTATGGCGGGGCCGGGGAAACAGTTCTCAGGCATGGATATCCTCGATACGTTGCTGGCCAATGGCTTCGTGCATGGTGATATGTCTATTTTCCACTATTACCATGACAGTGCAGACAGGCAGCCTGTTTTCAGTCTGTCCAACGCCGTCGAACCGGGCGCGTTCGACCTGAATAATATCGAAGCATTACATACGCCGGGCCTGTCTTTGTTCATGCAGTTGCCCGGAACGCTCGACGCGCGTACCGCGTTTGAGACCATGCTGGAAAAAGGCCGCGCCATTACCACCGGTTTGCAGGGCGAATTCTGTGATGAAACGCGCAGTGTGCTTACCGTGCAGACCATCGGTCACCTGAAAGAAGAAATCGAAGCCTGGTTGTTCAAACAGAAAATGTCCCACCTGCGTGCGCGCTGAGAACACGGGTAAAAACGCAGAGGACGCAGAGTCGCAGAGACGCAAAGGAAAAAATATAATTTCTCCGCGCCTCCGCGTACTTTGCGTTAATCACACGATATCGAATTTTAGTAACACGCATTATGTCTAGCCATAAACAGGCCAACAATCGCATCGCCCGGCTTCGGGATGAAATCAATTATCACAATTACCGTTATTATATTCTCGATGATCCGGAGATCACGGATAGTGAATATGATCGCCTGTTGCGTGAGTTGCAGGATCTCGAACAGCAGTATCCTGATCTGATCACCCCGGATTCCCCCACTCAGCGCGTGGGTGCGACGCCGCTGGAAACGTTTGCCGAAGTTAAACACCGGGTTCCTATGTTGTCACTGGGCAATGCCTTCAGTGATCAAGAAGTACTGGACTTTGATCGCCGCGCACGGGAGCGTCTCGGTGTGGAGGTGGTCGAGTATGCGGTGGAGCCGAAACTCGATGGGCTGGCCATCAGCCTGCGGTACGAAGACGGAATTCTGGTTCAGGCAGGCACCCGGGGGGATGGGACAACGGGTGAGGATGTGACCCTGAATGTGCGCACTATTGATACCATTCCTCTGCGCCTAATCGGGCATAACTATCCAAACGTGCTGGAAGTCCGCGGAGAAATTATTATGGACAAGGCCGGTTTTGAAAAACTGAATCAATCCCGGCGGGAACAGGGGGAAAAAGAGTTCGTTAATCCACGCAATGCCGCTGCGGGTTCCCTGCGCCAGCTTGATCCGCGTATTACGGCAAGCCGTCCTCTTTCTTTTTTCAGTTATGGCATTGGCGAGCATGTTGACGGTGAATTACCGGATCGTCACAGCACCATTATCAGAAAATTACAGGACTGGGGTCTGCGCATCAATCCTGAAAGCCGGGGGGTAAGCGGTGCGCCGGGCTGTCTTGATTATTATCGCCGGATTCAGGTTAAACGTGCGGCACTGGCCTATGAAATCGACGGCGTGGTGTACAAGGTGGACCGTCTTGCGCAACAGGAACAACTGGGTTTCGTGGCGCGCGCACCGCGCTGGGCCATTGCCCACAAGTTTCCGGCGCAGGAGGAAATGACCGAAGTCGAAGCCATTGATGTGCAGGTGGGGCGCACCGGCGCGCTGACGCCGGTGGCGCGCTTGAAGCCGGTGTTCGTCGGCGGTGTGACTGTGAGCAACGCCACGCTGCATAACCAGGATGAAATCGATCGTCTGGATGTGCGGGTAGGGGATACGGTGATCGTGCGCCGGGCGGGGGATGTGATCCCGCAGATCGTCAGCGTGGTCAAGTCCCGGCGTAAAAACCAAACGGATGAATTCAAAATCCCGGCGTATTGCCCGGTATGCGGTTCGGGTACCGAGCGGCTTGAGGGAGATGCGAAAACATTTTGTACGGGAGGGCTGTATTGTGAAGCCCAGCGCAAGGAAATGATCAAACACTTCGCCTCGCGCAGGGCGATGGACATTGAAGGCTTGGGCGACAAACTGGTGGAGCAACTCGTGGATAGCGGGCTGGTGCATGATCCGGCGGATCTGTATAGCTTGACTGAAGCACCGTTATGCGAACTTGAGCGCATGGCACAAAAATCCGCTCGCAATATTTTGGCCGCACTGGATAAAAGCAAAAACACAACGCTGGCGCGCTTCATCTATGCCCTGGGGATTCATAATGTGGGGGAAACTACGGCCCAAACACTGGCGCAGCATTTCGGCTCGCTGGAACGGCTGATGGCGGCGGACGAGGAAAGTTTACAGGCAGTTGCCGATATTGGTCCGGTTGTCGCGCATAGTCTGGTCACTTTTTTCTCCCAGCCCCATAACCGCGAGGTGATTGACAAGTTGCGCGCCACCGGCCTGCACTGGCCGGATGTAGAAATAAAGCCAGAAGAGGCCTTGCCCCTTAAGGGCAAGACCTTTGTTCTCACTGGCACCTTAACCCACATGAGCCGCAACGAGGCCAAGGCCGCGCTACAGGCGTTGGGAGCAAAAGTCAGCGGCAGTGTGTCGAAAAAAACAGATTACGTGGTCGTCGGGGAAAATCCGGGTTCCAAGGCCGCAAAAGCCGAGCAACTCGGGGTTGAGATCCTGACAGAATCCCTGCTTCTTCAGTTGCTCAAATGAATAGGCGTTAAAATTAAAAAGGGGCTGGTTCACTAGCGCCTCCAGGTACAGGATACAGGGGTGGAAGATTTACGAGATCAAACGAAAACGATGCCGAGCCTGGAAGCAGGGCGTGACTATCCGCGAATATATCGGGAATTCGTGGAGTGGTTCCCCTTTTCCCGCACGACCTGTCATTACAGGCCCAATAATAGAGCCAGAAATTGCTCGTGGCTTTGTTTATCCACTACCGATTTCTGTCTTGTTTAGTACATGCTGTAACGCACCGGCCGCATTAAGAATCCGTATCCCCTGCCAGGGATGCAGCACCAGCAAATCATTGTCGCCGGTAGCGATAATATCTGCTTTAGCTACCAGTGCGGTAGCAATCACCGCATCATCATCGGCATCACTGGGCACTGTGCGCTCAATCGGTTGCAGCTTTACCAATTTTAGTCAGCATCCCGTAACGCTGCATCAAAAAGGTGGGCGTGATCCCCTGGGATGACAACAGTGTAGCGAACTTATCTCTTTCCAACACATCAGCCAGTTCATCGAGTAATACGCTGCTGGTAAAAAACGTCGCCCGGCCATTGCGGCCCATGTCGAGTAACCGACGCGGTACGCCACCCCAGATCAAACCCGATACGATAATATTGGTATCAAGTACCAGACGCACGGTGCTTTCTCTGTGTGCGTACCGCGTTCACTTCTCCTTGAATCTCTTCCATCGTCATGGGCGGAAAGTTGGCGGTTGCCAGCTTGTCAGCCGCTGTAAACAGGCTGTTGACGGCACGGTGTCGCAGGGTCTCGCGCAGCATGGTTTCGATGGCGTCCGGGGCGAGTAGCCCGGCGCTTTTGGCTTCTTTTACCAGGTTGTCTGGTAAATCAATGGTCAGTGTTGTCATGATCTGTCCTCCTCAACGAACCAGAGATTGCAGGTGTTTCTTGGTCAGAAAGGCATCCAGCAGCTTTTTGACCACGGTTTTGTCTTCTTCCGGCAGGTGCTCTACTTCCTGAAATTGCCGCAGTAATTCCCGATCCTCAAATTTGGCCCTGGCCGCACCCTCAGTCGAACCCCCCAGAAGATAGTCGCTGCTGATATCCAGCGCATCCGCCAGGCGTTTCAAAGTATCGCCGCTGGGACGGGAAATGCCGCGCTCAAACCGGCCAATATGGGTGTAATGCAAACTGGCCAGCTTGCCCAGCTCCGTTTGCGACAGATTCTTTTGTCTGCGCAAGGTGCGCAATCGTTCTGAAAAATCACTTGATAGTTCCGCCATATCCAGCACCCCAGTCTTTTTATTTCTTTGGATATAGCAATGCTGGCAGATTTATCGGGGAAAATCCATGCTTCAGTGATTGATTCTGCATGAATCATGCTTGATATAATAACGCGATTTGACTAGATTATCAAGCATACTTGCTTGGTTGGAATTATTTTAAGGGGGTGGTCAATTAAAAAATAACACCCAAAATATAAAATAAACATTATATTAAAAAACAATGACTTATATACTTTCCCCGCCCTTTTTTGCTCAAACGGCGGCTTTCTCTATGCCTTATTTCATATTGTACATAATTTAATCAGGCCGCATGATCCCAATCATGTTGAAAAAGCGGGCTAAGCCGTTGCGAAAAAGCTTGAGGGTTTGAAATGAAGTTCATGAAGTATGCCGGGTTGAGTGTGGTGTTGTTGGCAGGAAATATAAACCTGGCGCAGGCGATGCCTTATAGTGTCAGTGGTTCATTTTTGAACCCGGGATTTTCGGATCCCTCTTCTCTACACTATCTTTTTAACAATGATCAGGGTGCCAACGCCAGTCTGTCACCCGTGGCGGAATTCGGTTGGGGAATAAATTTAGATAAGCTGGCCAGCAGCCGTTTTCAGTTTGACGGCGCTAAAGGTGATGCGGGCTTACCGACAGACTCGCCCTTGTTGATCAATCTGGGATCGTTCAGCTATACCAACCTCCCCACCCTACTGGTCGGTAAAACCGTGACAGTGGATCTGAAGCTGAATCTGGCCGCTGGTGATCCGGTGCAGCAGACTGATTTCAGTTACGGCCTGAAGGTCAATAATACCCCCGGAACAGGTACACCGGATACCATGCAAATTGTCAGCATGCCAGGTGAATTTCTTTTTAATGTTAAAGGCATTAACTATAAACTGGCGCTACCGGGTTTTTCCGCCGATGGTGGCGACAGTTTTCCAGCGCTCTTTAGCCTGGCGGAAGGTGGTACGCTCAACATGGGCGTCTATGCGCGGTTGAACCGGGTATCGCCAGTGCCGGTTCCTTCCGCTATCTGGCTGTTCGGCACGGCCCTGATTGGTCTGGCGGGTATTTCACGGCGCACTCGCAAATAAAGCCGGTTATATTTTCGTAACTATTCAGCACAATTGCCAAAGGCCATTGTAGGTTGGCGCTGAGCCATGATCTTTATGGCGAAGCCCAACAGTTGAGTCAATGACGGGCCTGACCTGTTGGGCGACCGAAGGAAGTGCCTGTTGGGCTTC